>CANRLU010000038.1 GCA_947631535.1 uncultured Clostridia bacterium
TTAAAGAACGGAAGTATGTAAAACACAATAAACCCGCCGAGCGACGGCAGGCAAAAAAGAGCGAGTTTTATTCTGAAAGACTTATGCATTTGGCGCCTCCCGTCTACTCTTCGACTACTTTTGCACCGTCGAAGAGCGGTTTTGTTGAGGAAACTATGAATATACCTCTTACCGGCTCTTCGGGGACTATAACGACATATCCCTCGTGATAGCCGGTGTCGTCGCTGTGATATTCCCTGAGCTTATGGCGCACTGCAGTCAGTATCTCGCGCGAAAAGCCCTGCTCGCGCTCGACTGTGTAAACATGGGCTCCGTCCGGCTCCTCGAAGACGGCTCCCTCGGGGAGATATTGCGAGTCTTCCGTGCCGAACGCATAATCGAACGTAACCGCGGGCTTTGTCGCCGAGTAAAGCGCGTCGCCGAACGCGGTGAAAAATATAATTATCGCCCAGAACACAACCGAAAAGATCACAGCGGCCTTTTTCATAATCTCCCCGCTTTCAACATCGCAGAATACTCAGAGCCTATACGAAAATCAGCCCTCGAGCCTCATTCTTAAGGTTCTTGCGGCGTCTTCGGCAAGCTTTTTAAGCGTTTCGTCGCTGCCGTCGGTCTCCTCGCAGCTTCGCAGCGCGCCTCCTATAGCGCTGACATAATCATAAGTATAATAAAGCCAGTTCGGTGTATATTCCGTGCCGTCCGCGGGCTCGGTGTAATTGACAAGCTGACTGCTTATTACCAAACCGTCGTCGTTATATTTGCCGCAGTTTATATCGAACAGCAGGCAGAGGAACTCCGCCGCGAGGTCCTTTTTATCGGAGGACTTGTTCATAAAGGCATACCAACCCGAGGCGTCGTAAAATTCAAAGTCGTAGAAGGGGTTATCCTTGCTGTCTTCGGGGTCGGCATAGCGGTGCCTCATAAGCTCGAAAAGCTCATCGCCGTTTGGGTCGGAAAATTCGCCGGTATAAAGATTCAGGTTTTTATAGCAGTATTTGAAAAGACTGTAAGCGGTTGAAATATCTCCGGAATAGGTCACCGAAATGTCGCTGGGAACGTAAATTATCTCGTCTCCCATAACGGCGAGCTGCTTTGCAAAAGCGTTGCCCTCGATGCGGGACTTTAATTCATCAAACTCGCCGAGGTCCTGATAGAGCCTGTTTCTCACGACGTCGCCCAACTGATACGCAGCAGGAACAAATACGTCGAAATCGCTGTCCTGAGCCATTATTTTGGTGGAGAATTTATCCCATTCGCTATCGGCTTCGTATCTCACAACATTGATCTCTGTATCGTGATCTCTGTTGAAAATCATAATGGCGGATTCTACGCTTGACATCTGCGGACCGCAGAGCAAAACCGTCAGAGTGTCGCCGGCGGACTCGGCCTCGGCAGTAACCGGCTCGGTATCTTCGGCCGACGAGGAGGCGTCGGGACCTCCGCAGCCCGAAAGCGCCGAGGCAACAATCGAAAACGCAAGAACAAACGACACAAACCTGCAAATACAGCGCATTGACTTTTTCATAATTATCGACCTTCCCGCGTTAAGCACTTTAATTATGATATATTTTAACATAATCGGGTCGGTGAGTCTACCTATATTTCCTTAAGATTTTATTAAGATTCCTTAAGATTCGGTAACAAAAGCCGTAGGCAGACAGGCCCGTCCCCCAGATTGATTTTATGCTTCATATATGATATAATATTTATATAAACACCTCGGGAGGCGACGATATGGCGAAAAACGGAAGCCGGCACATCACAAGCTGCACGCTAACTTGGGAAAATTCCGACGACATTTTAAGCGTGATAACCCGCGTTCTTCAGACGGAGATACAGGTAAGGTTCTACAGCGGGCGCGACCTGATGTTCGGGAAAATATGGCCGCTTTCCGAGCAGCAGAGGGAAAAGCTGTTCGGCGTGCTGTATAAATGCCTCGACGACTGGGATCGCGACGACTATACCTCAGATATGTCCGTCGGTCCGCGATGGCAGTTTAAGATCTGCACCAAAGGGAGCTGCTTAAAAACGGTCACCGGCGCGGAAGTGCCTCCTCCGCACGACAGAGAAGTGCGCGATATCATAGCGGAGATCATCGGCGAAGAGAATTTTTATTTCTTCGACCGCAAAAGCCCGATCCGTTGGTGATAAACTCCCGAAGAGCGGAAGCCGCGGCAAAAGCATCACCGACGGCAGAGACGGAACAGCTTACAAATTCGCATTTTATCCGCAATATCTCCCCTTTTTTACATCAATATATAAATATCCCTTGACAATTTTCCTGCTTTAGAGTAATATATTGTTAGAGCGCTATAAGCTCTTGAGCGTATATTATCAAAGAGGGCATAAAAATGGAGACAAGGGATATTTTATACATACTCTGCGGATATCTTTGCGGAAGCGTGCTGTTTGCACGTATAGTGAGTCAGCTTATGTATAACCGCGACGTTACCGAGGAAGGCAGCGATAAAAACCCCGGCACCTCCAACGCCTTTAAGTGCGGAGGTATGCTCTGCGGGATACTCACCCTGCTCGGCGACCTCGCCAAGGGAATAGTCCCCGTTCATATGTACGTTCGAGGCCTCGACGACGATTTTAACGCCGCCGCGCTCGCGCTCGTCATCGCTGCGCCCGTAATAGGGCACGTATTTCCGATATTCTTTAAATTCAGGGGCGGCAAGGGCATAGCCGTGTCTTTCGGCACGATGCTCGGGCTGATCCCTTATTATGTGCTGCCCGTGCTTATACTTGCGGCGGCATTTATTTTCTTCTCGGTGGTGGTAAAGATATCCCCGCATTATTACCGCACCATCGCCGCCTACGGGACCGCAGTGATCTTGATAACGTTTCTTTCCGGCAGCCCGCTCGCGGTGAGTATCGGGTTCCTTGTGAGCTCGGTGACGGTGGTGTTCAGGCTGCTCAGGAGCACCGAACAAAAAGAAGAATTAGAGGTAAAACTTGCATGGAAGCACTGATACTTACATGTTCTACGGGCGGAGGCCATAACGCCGCTGCATATGCCGTTGCCGAAGCGATGGCGCAGCGCGGTCACAGCGCAAAGGTCCTCGACCCTTATTCGCTCATAGGCGAAAGAATGGCAAAGGCCGTGGGCGGCACTTACGTGAGAATGGTCCAGATATCGCCGTCCCTCTTCGGGATAGTTTATAAATTGGGCGACACCTACCGCCGTCTGCCGATAAAATCTCCGGTATACGTGATAAACGGCAGAATGGCCGGACGGCTCGAAAAATATTTCGCCGAGAACAAGACCGACGTCGTGCTCTGCACACACATTTTCCCGGCGGAAATGCTCACATATATGAGAAACAAGGGAATGAAGATACCTAAAACGGTCTTCGTTGCCACCGACTACACCTGCGTACCCTTTACCGAGGAGACCGACTGCGACGTTTACTGCTCGCCCTCACGCGACCTCAACGACGAATACATAAAAAGGGGCGTTCCGGAAGACAGGATAGTTCACACCGGAATACCCGTTAAAAGGGCGTTTAAAGAGGGCGTCTCAAAGCAGGAGGCCAGAAAGGCCCTCGGGCTCGACCCCTATTCGGAGTATCTCATACTCTCGGGCGGAAGCATGGGCGCCGGAAAGATGAGGACCGCCATACGCACGCTTGAGCGCCGCCTCGATGCCGAGGACAAGCGCCTTATAGTCCTCTGCGGAAACAACGGCGGGCTCTATTCTTCTTTAAGCGGCAGCTACGCCTCTAACCCCCGCGTGACCGTTCTGAAGAGCACCAACGATATGCCGCTCTATCTTCGCGCGTGCGATATTTTCATCGGCAAGCCCGGCGGGCTCTCCTCTACGGAGTGTGCCGCCGCAGGAATACCCACGCTGTTTATATCCCCTATCCCCGGCTGCGAGACCAAAAACTGTGAGTTCTTCGTCAACCGCGGAATGGCCCTGACCGTAAGAAGCATCCGCCACAGGCTCATACCCGCGATAAAGCGGCTCGAATCTGAGAGCACCGCCGCAAAGATGAAGCGTCAGCAGGAAAAATATATCCCCGGCAAGGGCGGCGAAGAGATAGTAAAGGTGTGCGAAGGGCTCCTGAAATAGCCGAAGAAAGCCGCCGCGAAAATTTGCGGAAAATGTATAAAATTGCTGAAAGTACTTGAAATATCTGTAATAATATGTTATACTTTAAAGTATAGAACGGCAGTGCGGTAAAGGGGATTGTCAAATCCGCGCGGGCCGAATATATTGTTATTGACCGTGCGGCCTGGGCTGCGAAGTCCGGCCGCGCGTTTACTGTTGGTAAAATTCAGAAAGAATCAACCGTTTGTAAAGTTTTCGGCGGCACAAAGCCGTCAAAAAGGAGTTCAGGGGCTGATATTTATGGAGCACAGGCTGTTCGGGGAGATGCTTAAGTCGTCGGGGCTTATCGACGGCAAGCAGCTCGAGAGCGCCCTTGAGCTCCAGAAGTCTTCAAAGCGCCGCCTCGGGGACGAATTGCTCGCCGAGGGAGTTATAACTCCCGTGCAGATGGCAAAGGCGCTCGCCGATCAGCTCGGCATAGAGTTTATAGATCTTTCGTCCGAGGCCGTGAGCCCCGACCTTGCGCGGATACTTCCGCGGGGCGTGGCCGCAAAATACAGGCTTGTGCCGATAGCGGCGGACGAAAATACCATAACGATAGCGATGGCGGATCCGACCGACTTTTTCGCGATAGAAGAGGTCAGGGCGGCAGCGCGCCGCCGCGTATGTGTGAAAGCGGCGGTTCCCGCAGAGGTGGAAAGCGCCGCTAATCTTCTTTACGGGAGCGAAGCCGCGGCTCGCGCGATAGAAGAAATGCGCTCTGAGGGAAGCTCCTCCCCGCGAAAGCAGGCCGACAAGCCCCTGCCCGACGATTCGCAGTCTTCGCCGACGGTGAGGCTGGTCAACTCGATAATCGAGAGGGGCATAAGGGAGAACGCGAGCGATATCCACCTCGAGCCCACCGACGGCGATATGTCCGTAAGAATGAGGATAGACGGAGTCCTTCGCAGGATAATGACCGTTCCCGGGAGCTTTGCGGGGTCGGTAGTTGCGAGGGTAAAGGTGATGTCGGAGCTCGACCTCACCGAGCGCAGGCTCCCGCAGGACGGGCGAGCCGGTTTCAAGTCGGGCGGCGCGGATATAGATTTGAGAATTTCCACCCTCCCCACCGTCCGCGGGGAAAAGGTGACTATAAGGATACTCAACAAAAGCGCGCAGCTTATGAGCCCCGAGGCGCTCGGGCTTTTTGGCTCCGAGCTTGAAAAGTATTCGAGGCTTATGAAGTTTTCCGACGGCATGGTTTTGATAGTCGGGCCGACGGGCTCTGGCAAGTCGTCAACTATGTATACGATGATAAACTCCCTCAACACCGAGGAGGTAAACCTTGTTACGCTTGAAGACCCCGTTGAATACGAGATTCCCGGGGTGAACCAAGTCCAGATAAACGAGCGCGCGGGAATGACCTTTTCTGAGGGTCTGCGCTCGGTGCTGCGGCAGGACCCCGACATTATCGCCGTGGGCGAGATAAGAGACGGCGATGCCGCCAAGATCGCCCTCAGAGCGGCGATAACCGGCCACCTCGTGCTCTCCACGGTGCACACCTCGGGAATGTCCTCGCTGCTCGACCGCCTCATGGATATAGGCTGCGAGCCGTATATGATTGCCGAGGCGCTCAGAGGCGTGATATCGCAGAGGCTTGTGAGAAAGATCTGCCCCGCCTGCAAAGAGGAATATGAGGCCGACGCCGAAGAGCTCGCCCTGCTTAGGCTTGACTGCGGCGCGAAGCTTTATCGCGGAGCGGGCTGCCCGCTCTGTCATCACACCGGTTTTTACGGAAGGACCGGCGTGTTCGAGGTCGTGATACCGGGGCCCGAGGCAAAGCGAATGATAGCGGAAAACCGTCCGCGCCCCGAGATCGAGGCGCAGATAGCCCGCGAGGGAAAGGTTTCGTCTTTGGCCGACGGAGCAAGGGAGCTCGTTTTAAAGGGAGTAACCTCGGCAGGCGAGATGGCAAGGATTTTGAATTCGACCGAATGACCGCACGCGCGGGTTTATATGCGCGTAGAGGATAAACAAACAGCTAACCTTTATCCGAGGTGATGGCATACGGCTGAATACAGATATTGCGCTTCGGGGCCCGACGGAAAGCGCGTAAAGGGAACGGTGAACGCCGAAAGCAGGCTTGAAGCCGTCGGCAGGATAAGAGAAACAGGTCTTTTGCCGGAAAAAGTGTCCGAAGCGAAGGGCTTTCGCATTTCCGAGGCTCTTACAAGTCCCGTGAGGATAAGCGACAGGGCGCTCGGCATAGCTGCCTCGCAGTTTTCCGCCCTTTTAAAGGCGGGGATACCCCTTGGCAGGGCGGTCGGGCTTATTTCGGAGCAGACCTCCGACCGCGCGATGAGGCGGATATTAAAGGCCTGCGCCGCCGACGTAGAGGGCGGAATGACCTTGGCGCAGAGTCTTGAAAAGAACGGCAGAGGCGTTCCGAGGGCGTTTATCGAAACGGTCAGGGCCGGAGAGACCTCCGGCGCGCTCGACACCTGCTTTTGCCGCTTAAAAGACCACTGCGAAAACTCCCACAGAGTGAAGCAGAAGGTAATTTCCGCGCTGATATACCCGATATTTCTGATGGTTCTTGCCGCGGCGGTGGTGGGGCTCATCACGGTGTGGCTGGTGCCTACGGTGACTGCCGTCTACGAAAACACCGGCGCCGAGCTTCCTGGCATAACAAGGGCGCTTATCGCGGTCACGGGATTTCTCTCTGAATACTTCCCGGCGGCGCTTCTTGGGGCCGCCGCGCTTGCGGTGATATTCAGAATCTATGTAAGCACACCCTCGGGAGGGCTTTTTAAGGCAAAAGCGGCGCTGAAGCTCCCGATAGCCGGAAAGATAATCCTTTACAATTCCGCCGCGCGCTTTGCCGATACTTTTTCGGTGCTTATGATGTCAGGCCTCACGGCGGTGAGGGCGCTCGCGGTTTCGGCCGACGCCGTAGACAACCGCGCCATAGGCCGTTCGCTGAGCTCGGCGGTCTTCGACCTCGAAGCCGGAAAGCCACTCAGCGAGATAATCCGTGCCAACCCTTATCTTCCCGGGCTCCTTGCCGAAATGGCGGCAGTGGGAGAGGAATCCGGGCTTCTCGGCGAAGCGATGTATTCGGCGGGAGAATATTATTACGCCGAGGCAAACGCCGCCTCAGAGCGGGCGCTCGTTCTGCTCGAACCGGTGCTGACGGTGGTTATGGGAGCGGTGTCGGCGTTTATCATAATAGCGGTATACCTGCCAATGTTCAGTATGTATAACGGCATTATCTGAATCGGTATTTTAAGGCCGGCAATGCGGGCCGGCTTATATAAAAGTCATACAGGAGGAGATAATTGTGAAGATATTCAGAAGAAAAAAGGGCTTTACGCTTGCGGAACTGCTCATCGTCCTTGCGATAATCGCCGTCCTTACGGCTATTGCGGTCCCGCTGTTTTCCACGCAGATAGATAAAGCCCGTGTAGCGGTAGACGAGGCAAACGCCCGTTCCGCCTCCTCGATGGCGGAGGCGCATTATCTTATGAACCACATTGATGAGACTGATCCGATCATATACTATTTCAAAATCGAGGGCGGTAACCTTGTAATAATCGGACATTCGGCGCCCTCAACTCCGTCCACCGGATATGAAGACGCCGAAAAAGACTGCAAGCTCGGCGGCGCGGCGTCGGCGAGCGAAGACTTTGCGCAATCTAAAAAATATTCGGGCAAGCAGCTCACCGTAACGGTGAAAGACGGAAAAATCACAAACAGTTGGCTTGGTGGAGAGTAAAAGAATTTCGGGGGCGGGGCAGTTTTAAAATTGCCGCGCCCTCTTTTTTGTTGAGGTGTTGTTATGCCGATAGCTTCGCTTAGTCCCGTGCTTGCGGTCTATTTTTCGGCACTCGCTTTTGCGGCGGGCGCCTGCCTTGGAAGCTTTGTGTGCTGCGCGTGTTCGCGCAAAAAAGAGGGCGAAAGCGCTCTTAAGGGCCGCTCGTCCTGCCCCTGCTGCGGCCGCAGGCTCAAGGCAAACGAACTCATACCGATATTCAGCTATATCGCCCTTAAAGGACGGTGCCGCGGCTGCGGCGCGAAAATAGATATCCTCTGCCCGATATCCGAGGCGGTTCTCGCCGCAGCATACCTTGCCGCGCTGCTCGCCTTCGGGATAAGCGCTTCGGCTCTCGAAGCCGCGCTGTTTTACACCCTGCTGCTCGCCGAGTCGCTCTGCGACATATACACCGGCGAGGTGCCCGACTTTCTGCACCTCTTGGGCGCGGCGGTCTTTCTCGTGTTCGCGCCGTTTGACGGCGGGGCTTCAGAAAGGCTGATCTCGGGGCTGCTCGGAGCTTTGCTCTGCGGCGGAGGGATATTCTTGTTTTCGCTCGCGGCGGATAAGGCCCTCGGGTGCGAGACGCTCGGCGGCGCCGACGTTAAGCTCTTTGCGGTCCTGGGGCTTTATTTCGGACCGGCAAAGTCGCTGCTCGCGGTGATACTCTCCTGCGCGGCGGGGCTTATTCTGGCGGCGGTAAAAAGACTGGGCAGGCGCGAGGCGTTTGCCTTTATACCCTGCATTTCGGCGGCGGCCTTTGCCGTTTCGCTTTTCGGAGATGTTATTATAGAGCGGTATCTCGGGCTTTTTGCACTGTGAACCGCAACTGGAGGCTGATAATAAATGTTTTGCAGAACGGCCGGATTTGATATCGGCAGCAGCGCGGTGCATATTGCCCTGCGCTCAAAAAACGGGATAGAAAGCTTTGTTTCCGAGCCGCTCCCCGAGAGCCTTGCGGGGCAGGGAAAGGTGTGCTTCGGTCGGGAGATGGCCGACTTTTTGAGCGGCATCTGCAAAAAGCACGGATCAAGGTTCGGCACGGCGTCGGTGCTGCTGCCGCAGCGGGAATGTATCTGCTGCAGGCTCGACCTCCCGCCTATGACCGACGCGCAGCTTCGGGTGAATATCCCCTACGAGCTCCGCGATTTTACCGGCGGAGGTGTAGGCTGCATTTACGACTATTCGGTGATAAAGAGCTCCGAAAACGGGCTGGGCGTTATGGCCGCGGCGGCTCAAAGGCAGGCGGTGAACGCCGTAAAAGAGACTTTCAGGCGCGCGGGGATAAGGCTCAAAGAGGTCATCCCGCCCGAAGAGGCATATGCAAGGCTCCCCGGGAACAGGGGCGGCAGGATATGCATTGCCGACCTCGGCGGAAGCGCCGTTAGGCTTTACATCTATTCCGACGGCTGCTACGAAATGACCCACACCGTGGATTTCGGCTGCCTTGAGGCGGCGAGGGCGTATTCCTCTGGAGAAAGCCCGCTGGCGTGCGAGAAGCTCTGTTACGAGCTCGCCGAGAATATACGCAATCCGGTGTATTTCTTCGGATTCAGCAGGCCCGAGGCTGTTCCGGAGAGGATATATCTCATAGGCGGCGGAGCTTTTATCCCTCCGCTCGTCGAGGCGCTTAAAATGGTGCTGCCGGTGAGGGTGGCGAGCGCACGCGAGCTGTTTGACGCCGAGGGCGCCGAAAGCTGCCTCGGTGCCGTGGGAGCCGCTTTGCAAAGGAGTGACGACAATGGGAAGGAATGAACCCGCGAGCAGAAAAAGCGTGAATTTTCTCGAGGCAGGGGCCGAGCCGTCGGCGGGTCTGCGGTTTTTGGCCGCGCTCGTTCTTTTGGCGGTCGCTGCGGCGCTGTTTTCACTCGTAGCCGTTTCGGGAAGGCTCGAAAAGGCCGCCGAGGCCGAGCGGGAGCTTTCAAAAATGCAGCGCGAGATCGACAGAATAACCGCGGAGTGCTCCAACTTTGACGTCATAAAGCGCGAGTACGACAGATATTCCTATGAGAGCTTCGATCTTGAGCTTCCCGACAGGCTCGAAGTCCTCGGTCTTTTGGAGCGCGAGGTCTTCCCGAGGGCAGAGGTAAAGAGCTTTACCGTCTCGGGAAGCACCCTTTCGGTGACGCTTCTCGGCCTCGGGCTCGAGGGTGCTTCGGAACTGATAAGCGCCCTCAAAGACGACCCTCTCGTTGAGGGCGTAACGGTGTCCACGGCGTCGGAGGGCGGCGTTGCGGTGACGAAGCTCACGGTCTCGCTCGCAGGCGCGCAAACGGTAACGGAGGCGGAGCGGAATGAATAATATATTGCGATACAGCTTTTCAAAGCGCCAGAAAGCGCTTTTGCTCGCCTTAGCCGTCGCGGCGGTTGCGGCGGTATACGTAGTTTTCGTGCAGCTGCCGGTCTCGCGGACCCTTGAAGACTCCTCCCGCCGAAGTGCCGAGCTCTCGCAGAGCCTTGAGGAGGCGCGGGCAGCCGAGGCGGAATATCTTGAAATGAAGCTTAAGCTCGAAGAGATACTTTCGCAGCCCGGCGGGCCAAAGACGTTCCTGCCGGATTACGACAACCTCGGCGAACTTATGACCGCCTTCGACGGCATTTTTCGCGGACTCACTCCCGAGCTTCGGGCCGACAGCGTTAAAACGGAAAACGGCATAGCGGAGCGCTCGGTGAGCTTCGGATTTACTGCCGAGAGCTTTTTCGAGGCCGAGCGGATACTCCGCGAGCTCTCGGATACGGGCTTTCGCTCGCAGATCCGCGATTTAAGCGTCTCCGCGCTGACCGACGACGTGTGCGGCGGAGAGGTAAAGGTAACGGGGAGCATAGTGTTTTACGAGCTGGCGGAATAACTCCGAAAGGGTGAGACCTATGCGGCGCTCCTGCCGTTTTCAAAAGCGCGGATATGCTCTGCCCGAGCTCCTTGCGGCGGTGTGCATAGCCGTTATACTCCTTGCCGCCGCGGCTCCCGACATTTTGGGCGCGGCGAAGCGTTTAAGGCTCAAGCAGCTCGACTCCTCTGCCGCAGACGTTTATATGTCGGTCCAAAGCGAGCTGAGTTCCGCGCGGCTCGCGGGGCTGCCCCTCGATTTCGGTGGCAGGGCAGTTCCCATCGACGCGGCCTCGTATAAGTCCGCTCTCGGCCTTACCGGCGAGATATTCCCCGCCGCGGTGATATTGAGCCGCTGCGGTGGCAGCTGCGCCGTGGAATACGACCTTAACAGCGGCGCGGTATACGGGGTGTTTTACGGCCTCGGCGGGATAAACTACGACCCTTCGGCGGCGTGGAGCGTTCCCCGAGGCTTTGCGGAGCGGCTTTTGCTCCCGATCCCCGTGGGATATTACGGCGGCGCGGGGTTTACCGAGCCCGAAGCCTCCGCGGCCCCGGTGCCCGTTATCGAGATAATTAACGGCGACGTCCTCGGAATAAAGGTCACCGCCGACTGCGCCGAGACGGTGGGATTCTCGCTTAGCTTAAGCAGCGGAGGCGTCAGCGTTGATGTCGTCCCCGAGAGCGCGGGCTGCCGGATATCGGGCGGAGGCAGCGCGGCAATACTGCTCGATTCGCTCCTGCCTTTTGAAAGCGGCGAGAAGGAGCTTCCACCCGACGGCGATATGACCGGCTTTACACTCGTCTATGACCTCAAAAACCGCGGGGATGCGGGGCTTGCGAAGCTCCTCGGCGGGGACATTACGGTCGAGGCGGAGTTTCACCTTGAGGGCCGCGCCGCTTCGCGGAGCTATGCCTCGGTGAACGGCCTTTTTGAGAGCTTTTCGGGCGGCGAGGCGGTGATCTCATGCGGGAGGCATCTGCAAAATCTTGGTTATCTCCTCGAAATTCCGGAGCTTAGCTCGGTAAAGCTGATAAACGACATTGATTTTTCGGCTTCGGGGTATGAATTCACCCCGATAGATGCTTCGGCGGGGTTGAGCGGCGGATTTTTCGGGAACGGCCACACCATAAAGGGGCTGAGGGTAAACGGCGCGTCCGACAGTGAATACGGCGCGGGGCTTTTTTCGAGTATAATGGGCTGCGGAAAATTCTGCGGAGTTATCTTCGACTCCCCCGAGATATACGGCGGCAGCGAGCCCTCGGGCGCGGTCTGCGGCTACGCTTACGGCGCGGAATTTGAAGACATAAAGGTAATAAGCCCTACCGTCAGGGCCGTCGGGAGCGCGGGCGGCGTCGCGGGAATGTGCGCGGCATCGTCGGCGGACGGGGTGTTCGTCTATTCCGACGGCGAAAACTATGACAGCTGCGGGATATACGCCGAGGGCGAAGAAGCCTATGCAGGAGGATATTTCGGCTATGCGGGCGGCGTCGCGATATCGGGCGGAGGGGCTTCGGTAAAGGTCAGAAGCGAATATTTTGCCGGCGGGCTCATCGGTTACGCCGGCGCAGGCTGCACCGTCGTCGGCTCGTATGTCGGGGGACGCACCAAAAACGGAAAGTTCTGCGGTGAAGGCTACAGCCTTGTAAACGTATACGGCGGGAGCGGCGCGGGCGGCTTCGTGGGAAACTCGAAAGGCATTGATTTTACCGGCTGCTACACCACCTGCTCGTTGGGAAGCGGTGACCCGAGCTGCGCGGAGGCTTTCGTGGGCGAGGGGGAATACTCCGCTTCGGAGTGCTACACGCTTTCGGTGCTGATAGATGAAAACGGAGCCGCAGAGGCTCCTTTGCGAAGCGGCGGAATATCGGCCCGCCCCGAAGAGGTCGATATATCGCTTAGGGCCGACGCCCTGCCCTACGACGGCTTTATAAAAGAGAGCTGCGGCGGGAAATACCCTTATCCCTGCCAAAGCGTTCATATAGGAGACTGGCAGGAGAAAGACCGGTGGTGATGCATTGTGATGACAAGGCGGGCTTCGGCGGCAAAGAAGCTTAAGAGCAGGCGGGGCGCCTCGATGATAATGGCGCTGCTGCTTTTGGCGGCGTGTGCGGCGTTCGGAATGTCGGCTTTGAGTGCCGCGAGGGCCGACGCGGAGCGGTATTCGTATCTTACAAAGTATCAGCGGGAATATCTCTCGGTGTCGTCGGCAGCAAGGCTTTTAAAGGAGCAGCTCTCTGGGCTCGAAATAACCGCAGAATACATCTACATGCCGGAGTATGAATTTACTCCCGAAGAAGCTCTTGAGGGCGGCGGCCTCGGATTCGGGGAGATAAAGGACGTCTCGGTGAGCTTTAGTTACAGCTTCGGCGGGCTGCCGCAGCCGCAGGAGGGCAGCGTTTTGAGGCTCATATCCGACGGGATATGCGAAGCCGCGTGGGAAAGGTTCGTTAAAACCGAGCTCGGCGGCAGCGGCTGGCTTAAAGCAGAGGAAAAATATCCCGCCTCGGTCGGCGAAAGGTCATACGAAATAACCGTAGAAGTGCCCGACGACGGCGCGTTTGCGGCTGTCGAAGGGGTGATAACCGTCCGCGAAGACAGGATAAGCGTTACCCTTGAGGCCGAAAGCGGCAGCTATGCGCTCGGGTTTGACGCGCCTATGCGCTTCGGCACGGCGGTTTTTGAGCGCAGCGAGGAATATCTCGACCCCCGCGACCCGCTCTCGCTGCCGAGAATAAAGGAGGGCCGCGCGAAGTTTACCGTGTTTATCAACGCGGAGTTTTCCGAAATCGAAAAGAGGAGAGAAACGTGAACGGAGTCATTGACAAGCTGTCGTCCCGTAGGGGCGAGACCCTTGCCGAAACGCTCATCTCTATGGCGGTGATCGTGCTTGCGGCGGCGCTTGCCGCGGTCATGCTCACGGCTGCCTACAGGATAAATCTTCTTGCAAAGAGCGCGGACGAAGCGTATAATTCCGAGCTTTCGGCAGCGGAATGTCAGACCGGCGAGCCGCTCGGCCGAGAAAAGGCGGTAATAAAGATAAAGAGCTCGGTCTCGGACGCGGAGAGGGTCGAGGCGGAGATATACGTTTACGGCTCCGACAGTCTGCGCTCCTACTCGTCTGCGGGGGCGGGAGGTTGAGCGGGCACAGAAGCCGCAGGGGCTTTACCGTTGCCGAGCTCCTTGCGGCGGCAGGACTTCTTGCTGCGGCGTCGGCGGCCTGCTTTCTGGCTCTGACCGCGTCGGTAAGGTCTTCGGCGGGAGGAATTTTTGCCTCGCGGGCCGGACTTATGGCCTCTGCGGTCTCGGAGGCGGTTCGCGACGAGCTCCGCTTTTGCGGCGGTCTCGAAATAACGGAGAGCGGGATAATTTACGACAGCGCGGTTTACGGCGAAAACGCCCTGATGACGCTGAAAGGCGGCAGAGCGGCGGTTTATTCGGGCGGCAGGGAATATTTTCTGCCCGTCGGGGAATACGGCGGGCTGAAGGTCGGGCAGATGAGCTTTGAGGAGCGGAGCGGCGCAGTCGAGGTAAAGCTCGTGATATGCACCTCGGGCGGCCGCCCCCTGCGCGAATGTCGCTTTGAGGTGAAAAGGGTGAATGAAGGGCAGTAGTGGAGGGGCGTCCGCTTTCAGCGAAAGATGCGTATATATGTGCAAAAACTTAGGCCCATAGCTTTTTGTAGCAATACGACGAAGCCCAAGGCTCTAAAGGCCTTGGGCTGGCGGCTTTTCGTTATTTCTGCGGTTTAACGGCATCGTATTCACATGTGAGTTTTCAAGGCTTCGAGAAAACCGCGCATACAAGCGACGGGAATCGTAACCCCAATATAAGCGTTATTTCTATCCGTTCGCTCACCCTCGCCGTTTCGGCTTGGCTCGGGGAGCTCACGGAGAAATAATCGCTTATATGCTCAAAGCGCTCAAACCTTTGCAGGGCTTGAAGCGGTCGTCGGTGCCGGACTTTCTGCGCTTTTCAAAAATTCGAGGCGCTTTGATTGCGGCTTTTCACCCATACTCTATGCTCCAAAAAAAGGCACCCCAGAGGGGTGCCTTTTTTTGGAGCAAGCGACGGGAATCGAACCCGCACGGTCAGCTTGGGAAGCTGAAGTTCTGCCACTAAACTACGCCTGCGTTATGGAGCCGGAAACGTGACTCGAACACGCGACCTGCGCATTACGAATGCGCTGCTCTACCAACTGAGCTATTCCGGCATCGCACTGACTATTATATACTCAAAGTTCGTCTTTGTCAACAAATTAACGGCAAAAAATCTCACGAAAATTTTTTCTTAAATCGACAAAAATGTTTGCTTTCTGTAAAAAAGTGTGCTATACTATCCAATAGGTATGTATTCGGGGTGGCCCCGAGCTTTGGAAATGGTATTATACTGCATCACTCATTGAAAGGATTGTTATTATGTTTCAGGAAAACCGAGCCAAGCGCTCACCCATGCAGATAGTGGGAATAATCGTGATATTTATTCTCGCCGTCCTCATCGTCTGCACCTTCGTGATATTCGGAATATTTAAAGACGCGGGCTCTGCCCCAAAGATCTTCGGCTCAAGAGTATATGTCGTCACCAACGACCTTATGAGCCCCAGAATCCCCGAAGGTTCGGCCGTATTCGTGGAGGAGGGCACTCTGCCAGACCCGTCGTCGCAGAGCGTTATACTTTGCAACATCGACGGCGGACTGTATGTGATAGGCTTTGTGGGGACAGGTGTTACTGAAAGCGGCGAAACGAGCTATATCGTGAGATATGACAACGCCACCGACGACCGCACCTGGGGTATCTCGCAGAGCGACATCATCGGCGTGGCAAAAAGCTACGACAAGACGATAGGCGCGATCATTCGCTTTGCCTCCTCAAAGGCCGGAATGATGATAATAGTCATTATCCCCTGCGTGCTCGTGATACTCTACGAGGTCATTATGCTCGCCGTATCCCGCCGCAGGCCCGCGAGCAGCAAATGGCGCAGCGAGCCCGACGACGGCGCCGAGACCAAGTCTAAGAAGCCCGCAAGGGTAAAGCCCGCCGAAGAGGCGAAAGAGGCGATACGCAGAGTCGGAGGCGGCCCCGATCCTGAAGACCTCGAGCCCGAGCGCGAAGACATTCATATTCCCGTGAATCCGGCCGTGGAGGAGCGCTTTGTTGAAAAGCAGCTTCGCCGCGCCAACGACAAGCTCAACAACACTGTGCTCGAGACCAACGGCGAGGTGCAGGCCCCCGATATCGACCTCTCTCCGATCGAGGTAGAGCCCGAGCCTGAGATACGTCAGGCCGAGCCGGTAGTTTCGGAAAAACCAGCCGAGGAGAAAAAGCCGCTTTCTATCGACGACCTCTCCCCCTCGAGGATAGACGAGCTCATCAGGCTCCTTGAAGAGGAAAAGAAGCGCCTCGGCGACAAGTAAGCCTTAAAATCGCAGATGATAATAAAAAAGAATCGGTACTTTAGGGTGCCGATTCTTTTACTTTATGTATAAATTCAAAGTGATTTTACTCTTTGTCGTCGGGCGTTTTAAGTAGAACCGAGACTATCGCGCAGGCGATGCCGCCTAACGGGAAGACTGCCCAGCTCGGGTCCCAGATGTCCCAGATAAATCCGATGGCAAGGAAAAGCGCGGTCGCCGAGAGCATTATCGTTCCGTTGATTTTTCTTATGAGAGACCTGCGCTTTTTTCGTGCTGCGGCGGAGGGGTCGGCTGGGCTGTCTGCCGAGTCTTCTTCCTCGTGTTCGCGGTTGTAGGAGTCGATGTCGTATTTCGAGTGCTGAATACAGGCGTAGGTCATCATTGCGGCGGCTATGCCCGTGAGCCCGAGAAGCGCCGCGGCAGACCAAATGTATAACGAGGGAATAACGGTAAGCACCAGTCCGATGAAGATAAGGGCGATGCCTCCGCCTATCAGGTAGGGGAATACGCGGGTATTATAGCGCTCGATCTCGTCGGCAGAGTATATCTGCGGGACGATAGGGTGGCGCTTCTTAAAGTCGGAGTGTTCGAGCCCGCCCGCGATAAACAGCGGCACCGACGCGGCGATAAACAGAAACAGCGCTGCAGTTCCGAGAATGTTCAGGAACTCGCCTTTTAAAGAGCCGGCGTCGGCAAAGCCGAAAGATAATGTGGAGAGCGCCACTCCCTGAATAATAAGCATTACGCCGACGGAAATAAGCTTTGAATAGCGGTTGAAGTGGGAATCGTAGCGGCGGCGTTCGTCGTTTTTGTCGGAAGATACGCTGCCCTTCACGAGTTCGTCCATAGTGCAGCCGAAGAGGTCGCAGAGGGCGATGATTTTGTCGATCTCGGGGTAGCCGCCGTCGGTCTCCCACTTCGAGACCGCCTGCCGTGAGACGTCGAGGCGCTCGGCGAGCTGCTCCTGAGATATCCCCGCGGCCTTGCGCAGGGTCTGTAGATTTTCGCTGAAACTCATTTTAATACCTCCAAAGGGAAAATTTATGAAAAAATTATACCCTTGACGGCATTATAACACTACCAACCTGCGATTGCAACCGGAACTTTCTCCGCCACTTGCGGTTGCGGGCTTTATTCCGCCGGATTGTTCACAACTCCCGCGAAGAGCAGAGCGCCGCCCTCACCCGTTATCGCGAAGATAAAAGGGCGGTTGAAGATGATATCGACCGTCTTCTCCGGTGCCGCGCTCGTGGGATTCCCTACCATAACTGTATATGCCGC
>CANRLU010000039.1 GCA_947631535.1 uncultured Clostridia bacterium
GTAGTACGGTTTTCGCTAACTTTTAACGCCGCATTTGCGCATACGTGCCCAACAGAGCCGCACCTGCTTCCAACCCTTGAAATGACTTTCGAGGTGCCAGAATACCCCTCCCCTTGAGGGGAGGGGTCGGTCGTTCACCGAACGGTGAACGACCGTGCTCGTAATTTCGGTCGAGAGCGAAGCGAACGACGCAGCGACGCTGACACTCTTTCCTTTTTAACACAGTTAGTGCGTCGCTTGCCCTCGCCCTCCGTGAGGGAGAGGGGGCAGGGGTATGGAAGCAAAAAGTGCGGACCCCGCCGAAAATTTCCCGCCGTCAGGCGGCAATCCACAATTTGTGCTCCCGAATCGGGTTTGCCGCAGAACAAAGCGCCCCGACGGCAACGTCGGGGCGCTTTATACGTTATTCCTTTGTCTTCGTCATTCCGGCTGGACGGTGAGCACCTCAAAGTCGCAGGTGAGGTTTTTCACCTCGCCGTCAACGGTGACGTAAAGGTGGAGCTTATATATCCCGCCTTTGAGCTCGCCGTATACCCCCGACCAGTCGATGGTCTCTTCCGCCGAGCCTTCCTCGAATTCGACCGCAGTCCCCGCGGCGGGCTTTCCGCTTCCGAAAACTTCCGACCACGCGCCGCCCTCGTTGTGCTCGATGTAGTAGCCGTTCGGGTCAAAGCTTATCTTTCCCTTGCCCTCAACGGTCACGCTGTAGCTCAGGCCGGTGGGGGTAACGCTCGTTGCGTCAACCTTAAGCTTTACCTCGGGGGGCTCGCCTCCGCAGGCGCAGAGCAAAAGCGCTGCCGCAAGTATAAATGCCAATATTCTTTTCATTTTCGGTCTTCCTTTCATTTCTTTTTTGACTGCCGCAGCTCGCGGAAAAACTCGCTCAAAAGCGCGGCGGATTCGTCTTTTAAAACTCCCGCGGTTATCTCGGGCCTGTGGTTGTATCCGAGGTCGAACAGCTTCACCCGCGATTCAAGCGACCCCGCCTTTTCGTCGGGCGCACCGTAGATGACCCTCTCGATGCGCGAGTTGATTATCGCCCCCGCGCACATCGGGCAGGGCTCGAGCGTGACGTAAAGCTCGCAGCCTATTACCCGCCAGCCGCCGAGAGTTCGGCTCGCTTCGTCGAGGGCGATTATTTCGGCGTGGGCAAGCGGGGACTTCGCGGTCTCGCGGCGGTTATACCCCCGTCCGACGATCTCGCCGTCGGATTTTCTCACGACCACCGCCCCAACGGGAGTTTCGCCCTCCGAGGCGGCCTTTTCGGCGAGTTTTAACGCCTCGCGCATGTAAAATTCGTCGTCAAATCTCATTTCGGTTTTCCAGAGCCTTATAAAGCGTGACTTCGTCGGCGTATTCGAGGATAGCCCCTATCGGCAGACCGAACGCCAGCCGCGTCACTTTTATCCCAAGTGGCTTTAAAAGCTTCGAGATATACATAGCCGTCGCCTCGCCCTCGGGGGTCGGGTTGGTCGCCATTATTACCTCCACGACTCCGCCCTGCTGTATCCGCCTTAGAAGCTCGGTTATACGGAGCTTGTCGGGAGTTATGCCGTCTATCGGCGAAATGAGCCCGTGGAGGACGTGGTAAACGCCCTTGTATTCGCGGGTGCGCTCAAAGGCGGAGACGTCCTTCGGGCCTTCTACAACGCATATCGTCGAGCGGTCGCGGGAGGGGTCCTCGCATATGGGGCAGACCTCGCGGTCGGTGAGGTTCTGGCAGACCTTGCAGGCGTGGACGGTCTTATGAGCGCGGACGATAGCGTCGGCAAAGGCCTTGGCCTCCTCCTCCGACATCGACATCACAAAGTAAGCGAGGCGCTGCGCCGTCTTCATTCCTATTCCGGGAAGCTTTGCAAACTGCTCCGCCAAAATGGTCAGCGGTAGGGCGTTGGCGCCGTTCTGCGCCGGCATCAGAACAGCCCCGGCATGCTCATTCCGCCGGTTATGCCGTTCATTCCCTCCGCCGAGGCGGTCTCGATATTCTTGAGTATCTCGTTTACGGCGCTCGCAACGAGGTCTTCGAGCATCTCGGGGTCTTCGGGGTCGATCACTTCCGGCGCGATGTGCACGCTCAAAACTTCGCGGCTGCCGTTCATAGTTATCTCGACGGCCCCGCCGCCGACAGCGGCTTTAAATTCGCGCGCGGCGAACTCCTCCTGAAAAGCCGCCATATCCTCCTGCATCTTCTGCGCCTGGCGGATTACCTGGTTCATATTCTGAGGGCCGCTCATATTCTGTGGTATTCTTGCTTTCATAACTCTGCTCCTTTTGTGTTTATCATTCCACGTCAACGGGTATGTCGGCGTTCTTTGCCTTTTCTATAAGCTCGTCCACGGGATTTTTGCCGCTCTCGGCGCCGTTCTGCCCGCTTTTTGAGCACTTCGCCCTTATCGAGTAGTTGACGCCGGTCACGTCGAACGCCGCCTTTTTAAGCGATGCCGCGTTTTCGGGCTTCTTGAAGAGCCCGAGGAAGAACTCGTTTTTCACGACGATATACATCATCTCGCCGCTCACATATGCCTCCGAGCCGTTTAAAGCTCCGGCACAGCCCGGGTTCTCCGAGGTGAGACGGTCGAGGACCTCGTCCCAGCGCCTGAACGGCTCAAGGCTCCCCGAGGGCTCCTTGGCGGGGACTTCCTGCCGCTTGACGGACGGCTTAGGCGGTTCTTCCGGCAAAACCTCGTTTTTGCGGGGCCTCTCCTTGGGGACGGCGCCGCTCCTAAGCCCTTCTATCTCCTGCTCGAGCTTTGCTATACGCTTTTCGAGCACAGATGTGTCCGAGGCATAGCCGCCTGCGGCGGGCACGCTGCAAAGCTTTACTATCGCCATCTCGAACTCGGTGCGCTTCGAGACCGCCCTCGGCAGGGCTTCGGCGCAGGACTGCAGCACTTCGAGCCTCGAAAGTATCTCCCCGAGGGAGAGCCTGTCGCAAATGGCTTTCAGGCGCTCGGCCTCGTTGTCGAGGCAGGATATGAGCTCCGGCTTTGCGGGGACGGTTTTTATAAGCATAAGGTTTCGCATCTGCATAAGGAGCTCGTCGCACAGTAGCGACATATCCTTTGACCTCGCGTAAAGCTCGTCGATAACGGTCATCGCGCGCGGGGTATCGCCCTCGGTGACGGCTTCTAAGATGTCAAAGAGATATTCTCTTCCTGCGACCCCTGCGGCGTTCGAGACGGCGTCGCGGTCGATCTTATCGGAAAAGGCCACGCACTGGTCCAAAAGCGAGAGAGCGTCGCGCATGGCGCCGTCCGAGAGGCGGGCTATGAGGGCTGCGGCGCTGCGGTCGAGGTCTATTTTTTCCTGACCGGCTATATACATCAGCCTGTCAACGATGTCCTCCTCGCGTATGCGGCGAAAATCGAAGCGCTGGCAGCGCGATATGACCGTCGCGGGGACCTTGTGGACCTCGGTCGTCGCGAGAATGAATTTTACGTGCTCGGGCGGCTCCTCCATTATCTTCAGGAGCGCGTTAAAGGCCGCCGGCGAGATCATATGCACCTCGTCGATGATGTAGACCTTATAGCGGCAGCGCTCTGGGGTGTAGAACGCCGATTCGCGGAGCTCGCGGATATCGTCTACGCCGGTGTTCGAGGCGCCGTCTATCTCGATTATGTCCGAGAGGGTTCCGAGGTCGGCCTCGCGGCATATCTCACATTCAAGACAGGGCTTGCCGTCTTTGGGGTGAAGACAGTTCACCGCCTTTGCGAGTATCCTTGCGCAGGTAGTCTTGCCCGTCCCGCGCGAGCCGGTAAAGAGGTAGGCGTGAGCGGTCTTGCCCTCGGCGACCTGCCTTGAGAGAGTGGCGGTGATATGCGGCTGCGACACTACATCGTCAAAGGTCATAGGGCGCCATTTGCGGTAAAGGGCTGTATACATATTTCCGCCTCCTTTAAAATGCGATCCGATCTGCAGACGCGCGGGCGGTACTGTGTCACACAAAGCAAACCGCTTAATGCTGCTCGGTTCCCCGCCTGACATGGTTCACAGCGCTCAGTTGCACAGGACCCACGCGCCTGCAGATCGGATCGGTAATGTTAAATAAAAATGGGAAAAGTCATTCTATCGGGCCCGCAGCCACGAGCTTTTTGGGCCAGCTGCCATACCAGGCATAGCCGGTGCGGCGCTCCTTGCTTATCTCGGATACGTCGTATCTCAAGATACCGTCGCGGTCAACGAAAATGGGCTTATTAGCCCCGATCTCGTAAAATCTCGCCCATATCGGTTCGGCGCTCTCGTCTTCCACGACGACTTTGTCGTCGCCCTGCGAAACGAATTTGATGCCGCTGAGTTTTACGCTGTCGAGCCAGCTTATCGCCGCGTTGACGCTTTCTCTGATCTCATCGGTACGCTCAGGGACCGACTTTAAAAAGTCTATTATCCCGACGCTCTCTGCCGCGCTTATCGAAACGAGCTCGTAAGCGCGCCCTGCGGCGGGCTCAAGTGTGTTTTCGTCGTATTGCTGGCACCAGGCGGTCTTAACGCCGCGGACCTCTATCTGCGTATCGAGTATGCACTTTATTCCCTTTTCGACGGCCTCTGCGGCCTTTTTTGAACGGTCGGAGCCGACAAAATCAAACCCGTCGGAGCCGACTGACACGCTCTGCAAAAGCTTGAGCACGTGGACCATCGCATAGTCGTTATAGGTTATGTGAGCGTGATAGGTGCCGGCGTCGTCGAAGACCTGCGGCCAGCCGCCGTTGTCATACTGCGCTTTCAGCAGGAGGTCTATCCCCTTGAGGCAGGCTTTTTTGTATTTATTCCCGCCGACGGCGTTATATACCTTTGCGAGAATGTATATCTCCGAGGTCGTCCCGTCGTTGTCTATAGTCGATTTTGCCCACGAGCCGGTCACCGTAGGGTCGTCCCAGGCCTTGCGCCAGCCGCCGTCGGGCAGCTGATAGCCCACTATCGCGTCGGCGATCTCTACGGCCTCGTCGGAGCCGTACCACGACTCGTCTTTATTGAGATAATCCCCTATATCGCCGTAGTTCCCGACTTCGGCCATCGCCTTTGCAGAGCAGCCCGAAAAAAGCGCTCCCGCCAGCACGACTGCGGCGGCAGTAAAAGCGAGCCTTTTAAATATCACTGCAAACACACCCCTTCGGAACCGCGGGCTGATATCAAGCATATTGTACCACATTTGCCCGAGGTTTGCAAGAGCAAAATAAAAATAATCCGCGCAATATTTTGCAAACATCCCGCTAACTTTTATATTGAAATCTCGCGGCGATACTGCTATAATAATCGCAATGTATATTCTAAATATTACTGCACGGAGGTTTTTCTATGACAGACGTCGGACTGAAATTATACGCATTTGCAGACGAAGCGGGCAGCTCGGTATCGGAGCAGATCGCCGCTATGAAAAGAAACGGGCTCGACGGCGTTGAGCTTCGGGACACCGAATACGGCAGCGTTTCGGACCTCAGCCCTGCTCAGGCCAAAGAGATCTCAAAAAAGCTCTCCGATGAGGGGCTTAGGGTATGGTCTTTGGGCTCGCCGCTCGGAAAGATCGGCATAACCGCCCCGTTTGAGCCCGAGCTTGAAAGGCTCAAGCGGACTGTCGAGACCGCGCATATCCTCGGCTCCAAGAACATAAGAATGTTCTCGTTCTATATCCCGAGGGGCGAGGAGCCCGAAAAATACCGCTCCGAGGTGCTCGACCGCCTCCACGAAATGGCGCGCGTAGCCGGAGGGACGGGTGTTACCCTCTGCCACGAGAACGAAAAGGGCATCTACGGCGAAAACGACGTCCGCTGCCTCGAAATTCTCAATGAAGTTCCCGAGATAGCCGGAGTATTCGACCCCGCAAACTTCATTCAGAGCAAGGTCGAGACCCTCTCGGCCTGGGAGCTCTTAAAGAGCAGGACCAAATATCTCCACATAAAAGACGCCCTCCCCGACGGCAGAGTAGTTCCCGCAGGCTGCGGAGCGGGGCACGTAAAAGAGATAGTCGCCGACTACAGGGCGATGGGCGGCTGCGCGCTGACCGTAGAGCCTCACCTCACGGTGTTCAGCGGCCTCGGCGCACTTGAGCGCGAGGGCGAGCGCTCACAGGTCGGGGAGGTTTATACATATCCCGACCGCAATTCCGCCTTCGACGCCGCCTGCAAGGTCCTCAGGACGATTCTTTAAGGAGGCGGCAATATGAAGATCGGAGCGCAGCTATATACGGTCAGGGGCAGCACTCAGACCCTCGAGGGCTTTGCCGAAGCGCTCAAAAAGGTCGCGGACATCGGCTATAAGACGGTCCAGGTCTCGGGAACATGCGCTTTTCCCGCAGATTGGCTCAAAGAGCGGCTTAAAGAGAACGGCCTCGAGTGTGCCGTCACCCACACGCCTCCCGAACGGCTTTTGGGCGAGCCCGAAAAGGTCGCCGAGGAGCATAGGATCTTCGGCTGCCGATACGCCGGCCTCGGCTGGAACGCCTTTAAGCTCAGCGAGGGCGACACGCCGGAGGAATTCATCAAAAAATTCCGCCCCGCCGCGAAGGCTCTCAAAGAAAACGGCGTAACGTTTATGTATCACAACCACGACCAGGAGTTTCAGAAGGTCGGCGGCAGGAGGATAATCGAGCTTCTTATGGAGGCCTTCCCCGAGGACGAAATGGGCTTTATAGTCGATACTTTCTGGGTGCAGGCCGCGGGAGGAGACCCCGCCGAGTGGATAAGGACCTTTAGCGGCAGATCCCCCTGCATACATCTGAAAGACTACAGCTACGGCAGGAAATTCGCGGCAATAGGCGAAGGAAATATGAACTTTGACGCAATATTCAGGGCGGCGGAGGAGTCAGGCGTTGAGTATATGCTCGTCGAGCAGGACGACTGCTATGGCGAAGACCCGTTCGACTGCCTGAAAAGAAGCTATGAATACTTAAGATCAAAGGGATTTGAGTAAAGGAGAGTAACTATGGAAAAAATCAGACTCGGAATAATAGGCATAGGAAATATGGGCTCTAACCACGCGCGCAGCATATTCAAGGGCAACTGCCCCGACTTTCTGCTCTCTGCCGTCGCGGATATAAACCCCGCCCGCCTCGAATGGGCAAAGAACGAGTTTGGCGGGACGGTGGAGCTGTTTTCGACCGCCGAGGCGATGCTCGACTCCGGAAAGATAGACGCCTGCATAGTCGCGGTGCCCCACTACGACCACCCGAAATACGTCATCGAGTGCCTTAAGCGCGGGATACACGTTATGTGCGAGAAGCCCGCGGGGGTCTACACGCTCGACGTCCGCAGAATGAACGCCGAAGCCGAAAAGCACCCCGACGTAGTGTTCGGAATGATGTTCAACCAGCGCACCAACTGCGTATACAGGAAGATGCGCGAGCTCGTGCAGTCGGGGGTATACGGCGGTCTTCGCCGCACCAACTGGATAATAACCGACTGGTACCGCCCCCAGGCGTATTTCGACTCGGGCAACTGGCGCGCGACCTGGTCGGGCGAGGGCGGAGGAGTACTCCTCAATCAGGCCCCGCACAACCTCGACCTCTGGCAGTGGATATGCGGTATGCCGGTCAAGATCTCGGCTCATATGAAGTTCGGAAAGTGGCACGACATCGAGGTGGAGGACGACGTCACCGCCTACTGCGAATATGAAAACGGCGCGACGGGCGTGTTCGTCACCACGACAGGCGACGCAAGAGGCACCAACCGCTTCGAGATACAGCTCGACCGCGCAAAGATAGTCGCCGACTACAGCGGCCTGAGCGTCATCGAGTACGATATGACCGAGCAGGAGTTTTCGGCGACGAATAAAGTCCCGTTCGGGAGCATCGGCGCCCACAGGGCCGAGATAGAGCTCGACGGTGAGAATCCTCAGCACGACGGCGTTTTAAGGGCCTGGGGCGGAGCTATACTTCGTGGCGAGCCGCTCGTTGCACACGGCAGCGAGGGAATCTACGGGCTTACCATCTCGAACGCCATTCACCTTTCCGCCTGGCTCGGCAAGGAGATCGACGTTAAAAACCTCGACGAAGAGCTGTTTTACAGCGAGCTCCAAAAGAGAGTGGCGACTTCGCGCCGCAAGGAGCACGTAGTCGAGCAGGTCGCCGACACCAGCGGAACATATTCGGGGGCAAAATGATGCAAACGGTGAGAATGGGAATAATCGGGGTCGGGGGAATAGGCTCGGCCCACCTCAACTGCATAGGCAGCAAAAAGATAAAGGGAATGACCCTTGCGGCCGCCTGCGATATCGACCCCGCGCGTCTCGATTACTGCAAAAGCGTTTTTCCCGAAGTTCCCGTCTTCACGGACTTTCACACCATGCTGCGAAGCGGCCTTGTTGACGCCGTTATCGTCTCGGTGCCTCACAGGCTCCACGCAGAGATATCTATAGAAGCGCTCGGGCTCGGGCTCAACGTTATCACCGAAAAGCCGGAGGACATAACCGTTTCGGCGGCACGCAGGCTCAACGAAGCCGCAAAGCGCTCGGGCAGGGTGTTCGGGATAATGTTCAACCAGCGGACCAATCCTGTATTTGCCAAGGCGAGGGAGATAGTCCGCTCGGGGCAGCTCGGCGAGCTCAAGCGCTCGGTATGGATAATCACCAACTGGTACCGCACCCAGCACTACTACGACACCGGCGACTGGCGTGCTACCTGGTCGGGCGAGGGCGGGGGAGTGCTCCTGAATCAGGCACCGCACAATCTCGACCTCTGGCAGTGGATATGCGGTATGCCGAGCGAAGTGACCGCTTTTTGCGGTGTCGGGAAGTGGCACAACATAGAGGTTGAGGACGACGCTTCGATCTTTGTGAAATATCCGAACGGCGCGACGGGCGCCTTTATCACCTCGACGGGAGACCTCCCCGGGTCGAACAGGCTCGAAATAGTCGGCACCGGCGGGAGCATTATAATCGAGCAGGGCAGGCTCACCTTTAAAAAACTTAAGCGCAGCGAGCGCGAGATATGCTTTTCGGACGAGCGCAGCTGGTTCGATCCGGAATACGACACCGAAGTCTACGAGCCCTCCGATAACGGCTCTGCCCACGCGGGGATACTACAAAACTTTGCGAACGCGATACTCTTCGGCGAGCCGCTCATCGCCCCGGGCGAGGAGGGCATAAATCAGCTTATGCTTTCAAATGCCGCCTATCTCTCGCAGTGGACGGGCAAGACCGTATCGCTTCCTTTCGACGAAGAGCTTTTTGACCGGCTTTTAAACGAGCGGCGGGAAAATTCGGTGCTCAAATCCGGCGGACAGAAGCAGACTCACCCGCAATACAGCGAACGCTGGCAGGTCATCTTTTAGAGCTCCCGCTTTTTAAGGACAATAAAACCCCGACATATGCGAACATATGCCGGGGGATTTTTATGATTTGATCAGAAGACGAAGAGCAGGCACCAGTAGCGGATCCCCTGCTCGGCGTCGTCGTAATATCCGACGCCAACATTGGTGTAATCGGGGTTGAGGATATTTTTGCGGAAGCCCTCATTGTCGAGCCAAGCTTTAAGGACCTCCTCCGCGGTGGAGAAGCCTCCGGCGATGTTCTCGCCGCTCAGCCTGTATGAGATGCCGTTTTCCTTCAAAACCGTCTTGAACCCGTCGCCGTTCGGCCTTGTGTGTGAAAATGCTGCGGAAAGCTCTTCGGCTCTTACGGCTGCGGCGCTGTTGAGCTCATCGGTGACCTTTAACGCCTCGAGGTCGCCGCCCGCGCGCTCTTCGTTCAAAAGGGCAAAAAGCTCGTCGGCCGGAGCTTCTTCTGCTGGGAGGACAGTGCCTTCCGCTTCGTCAAAGGGAGCTCCTGCAAGGGGCACTTCGGCGTCTGCTATAATAAGTATATCCTTTTCGGGCATAACCAACATTCCCGAAGCGTCGGGCTCTCCCTCGCTGCTGAAATTCCAGACGGCGCTGCGAAGCACAAGCGAACCGAGCACTACAAGTACGACGACTAAACCGCATGCACTCTTTTTGAGCAGCATGTATATCACCTCACAGGGATATTATGGGTACAATACTGTTAGACCAATTATAACACATATTATGCGCATTAGTCAATAGATAATCAAAAATTTTATAAAAACTTGCAACATATATTGAAATGTCGGAAAATAGTGATATAATTATATGTGAGTATATCCCGATGTATCCTGCAAAATAATCGACTATGTTAAGGTTTCCGTTATCTTGCTCGACACATTCAGAGGGCATGGGAGCCTTCCTGCCCTAACGGAAATGAGATCCTTGATCGGAAGTGAAGCGTCTTTGAAAAAGTCAACTGTTGAATACCTCGACTTCTTTATTATCGACATAGCTGCGATAGAGATATCGCTTTTGGCCGTGAGGTTTATCCACCAGCAAATCGGGCCTACGAGCTCTGTCGCGCTCTGGAACCTGAGCATAATGCTGCCGATGTTCCACTGGTTTTTACTGCTGCTGATGTCGCCCTACAAGGGAGTGCTCCAGCGCGGTTACATAAAGGAATTTGTGGCGCTTTTAAACTATCAGGTGGGCGACTTCTGCCTTATAACGGTTTTCTTCTACTTCCTCAACGTTATGTCGAGACCGAGGCGGAGCCTGCTGCTCCTCTATTTTATAATAGTCATTCCGCTCACCTATGTGATGCGGTTCGTTCATAAATTTCATCTTAAGCGGAGGTATAACGACCTGCGTCATACCCGTCAGATACTCGTGGTGACCACCCGCGACCTTGCCCGGGAAATGATATCCGAGATAACGAGCTCGGTGATAAGGAATTACCAGTTCTTCGGGCTCGCGATAATCGACTGCGAGATGACCGGCGAAAAGATAGACGGCGTTTCGGTGTCGGCCGACAGGGAAAGCCTGATAGAATACGCGAAGTCCAACGTTGTGGACGAGGTTTTCATAAACTTTCCCGACGATACCGCCTGTGTGCTTAAGCTCGCGCAGCAGTTTTTGGAGATGGGCATAACGGTGCACATAAATATGGAGGAGTCGTATCAAAAGCTCCCGAACCGCAGCATAGGAAATATGTTCGGCTACGACGTTCTCACCACAACGGTGAGCCCGATATCCATACACCACTCGATCTTAAAGCGTCTGATGGACATTGTCGGCGGGCTGGTGGGAAGCATAATAACGGTGATACTCACGCTCATCATCGGGCCGATCATCTTTATAAAGTCGCCGGGGCCGATATTCTTCACGCAATACAGGGTCGGCAAGAACGGGCGCCTCTTCAAAATATACAAGTTCCGCTCTATGTATACGGACGCGGAAGAAAGAAAAAAAGAGCTCCTCGCGCAGAACAAGGTCAAAGACGGAATGATGTTCAAGATGGAGAACGACCCGAGGATAATAAAGGGCATAGGCAGCTTTATCCGCAAGACCAGCATAGACGAATTTCCGCAGTTCTTCAACGTCCTCAAGGGCGAGATGTCTATGGTGGGAACGCGTCCGCCAACGCTCGACGAATACATACGCTACAGCCCGTCGCACAAAAAGCGCCTTGCTATGGCCCCGGGGATAACCGGTCTGTGGCAGGTTAGCGGCCGAAGCAACATCACCGATTTTGACGAGGTGGTAAAGCTCGACACGCAGTATATAGAGAACTGGAGCCTTGGAGGCGATATAAAGATCCTGCTCAAAACAGTGAGGCTTATGGCCGGCGGCGACGGAGCGATGTAAAGCCCAAAAGTTTTCGGTCAATTTTCCCTCAAAAGTGTTCCGGCCGCTTGAAAGATGTTTCAAGGGCCGGAATTTTATGCAGCTTTTTATAAGCGTATGCGCAAATGAGTATCATTTGTATCTTACTCCCGAAGGCATTTGAGGGCTTGAAACAGCCGCAGTTCTACAGTCTCAAGTAAGTTAATACCGCTTTTCGCACAAAAATCGGGAGGCCTTTTGGCGGGCCTCCCGATAAAATTATTTGTAGTAGAGTTCCTGGACGAGCTCGTGGACCTCGTCGTAGTCGGGGTAGGTGCAGCGCGCGTTGTTCTTGCGCTCGCCCTCGGTGCCGTCGATGCGGTGGAATCCCGTAAACGTGTAATCGTAACCGGTGAGTATCCACTTCGTTATCTCCGACTGCCCCATATCCGTGACGACCATATCCATAATGTCGTCAAACATCTCCACAGCCTGATTTGCGGTCATAGTCGCCTTCGCCTTTTTGACGAACGAAGTCATAAAGTCTATCTGCCTCGTCATTCTTGCGGCGTTTTGGGTATTGTCGGGCATAAGCATCCTCGCACGCACGAACGTCTCGGCCTGCGCGCCCTTTAAGAGGACGGTCTCGCCCATCTTAAAGTCGTCTTCAACGCCCTCGAAGTTGTCTTTGATGGTAACTTCAACGCCTCCGACGGCGTCCGCAAGGACCCGCACTATCGGTATCGGCGCGGCGATGAATCCCTCAAACGAGATCTCGTCGCCCAAAAGCGCATGGAGCGATTTCAGGGTGTTCCTGCCGCTTACGCGACTTCCGTCGCCGTAGCCGTAGGAGAGCTCGATCTGCTCGTCCACGAAGCCGTAGGAATACCCGATGTTTGAATAGTTCTCAACGGGAACGCAGAGGTCGCGGTTTATGTCGAGAATAAAATACTCGTTGGTTTTAAGGTTCATCGAGACGATCAGTATAACGTCGCACTGGCCGCCCGTCCTGAATATCGGGTTTTCGCCGAGCTCCTGCTTATCTATTCCGAGCAGGACGATATTCTTTATGTTGTGATTATAGCCCGTTTCGGAGTAATCGTCGGGCAGCTCGCTGCCGGCCTTGGTGGTCACTGCCACCGGCCTTGCGTCGGGCGGAGCTCCGGTGTCCTCCGGCATAACTATATCCTGCACCGGCGGCTGAGTCGCCTTGGATTCGCTTGCCGTCGTCTCTGCAGTCGTGGTGACCGTTGTTTCGGGGGCGGGAGTGGTGGTGACAGTAGTCTCGGGCGCGGGAGTAGTCTCGGGGACCGTCGTTTCCGGCGCGGTCTCCTCGGTGACGGTGGTCTCGGCCGCGGTCGTCTCAGGCGACGTGATGGCTCCGAGGTCTACCTTAGGCCTTGCCTGGGCTTTTTCAATTATTTCCGATGCCACGACAACAACTATGAGCACCGCCGCAACTGCGATGGCCGCCCAAAGAAAGTCGCGCTTTCTCGGCTGCTTGGCTTTTGCCATATTAACACCTGCTTTTAATAGCGGTATTCGGAATTATACCTCTTATAATATTTGTATTTTCCGCCGTATCTCGAATTTTCCGAGCCCACCTTATTGAGCACGCAGCCCAAAACGTTGGCTCCGACTCGCAAGAGCTGGTTCTTTGCCTCGTTTACCTGGCGGTAATCGACTTCATTCGCTCCTACCACGATTATGGCGCCGTTGCAGTTGGGCGCGATGATAGCGGCGTCGATAACTCGGCCGAGAGGGGGAGTATCGATGATGATGAAGTCGAACGCCTTTTTGAGAACGTCGAGCATAGCTGTGAATATCTTTCCGCTGAAGAGCGGAGTCGGGTTCAGAACGTAGTTTCCGACAGGCAGCACGTAGGCGTTGGGGATGTTGGTCTTATAAACGGCGTCGTTTATCTCGCCCTTGCCCGACAGCACGTCGGCAAGGCCGGTGAACTGCAGGCCGTCGTCAACATTGGCGCCGTAGCGGGCCGCGAAGACGGATTTTCTGAGGTCGGCGTCGATAAGAAGGGTCTTTAGGCCTGCATTGGCGTAGTTGCGCATCATCTCGAACGAAATAACGGATTTACCGGCGTTTTCGTCAACGCTCGTTATCGCGACGAGCTTCACGCCTTCGCCCGAGTAGGAAACGTTGGTGCGCAGAACGTTCATCGCCTCGCTCATCTCGTAGGATGGGTTCTTTACGTCGGCAATGGTTATGCTTCTCATTTCTTGGCACCTCCGTCGCTTTCGGATTCTTTTTCGGACTTGGACTTCTTATCGGAGCCGCTGTGATGCTTTCCGTCGCCCCTGCCGTAATATCCGTATCCGTAGCCATAGCCGTAGCCGTAACTTCCGTAACCGCCGTAGCCGTAGCCTTTCTTCTTCTTTCCGCCCTCATAGTAGACCTTTGTGAGCGTTACCATTCCGCAGCGGTTTTCAATATCCTCGGCGGTCTTGACGGTGGTATCCATAACGGCGATGAAGATTATCACGCCCGCAGCGATGACCGCTCCCAGAACGAACGCTATAACGACGGTTTTGGTGAGACTGGGATAGCTGGGCGAGTCGGGAGCGACTGCCTGGTCGTAGACGTTAGGCACCGAAATGCCCATAATGTCGGCAAGGCGGTCTACCACGTAATAAGTAAGGGTGTTGGCGATGTCGCGCGCCAGAAGCGGGTCGGCATCGGTGACGGTTATCTTGATGATATGCGTATCGGTAGGGTTGGTGACCTCTATCTTGGAATAGAACTCCTCGTATTCATAATCGAGGCGCTCCTTCATCGTGGTGGGAACCCCCGCCGCGACCTGCGCATCGTAATCGGCGTTCATCTTGTTTATGACCGCTTCAAGGACCGTTCGGCTCTTGATGATGTCGGAATAGTCGCCGATGATGCTGTTGGAAAGGCTGAGGTCGGCCGCAGAGAGCAGCTGCTGAGCAAGGCCTGTCCCGCCGGAAGTGGAAACGAGATAGGTTGACGTTGTGGCCTCGTAGAGCGGGGTGATAAAGAACTGCACGACGATCCCCGCGACAAGCGCAAACACCAGTGCCACGGCAATGATAACGAGAATGTGCCTTCTGAGCGCATTAAAGAGCATTAAAAGGTCGATTTCCTGCGTATCTTCTACCGGAGCGCTTGCTGCTGCATTGCGTTTTGCGAGCGCGGTGTCGTACTGATATTGATTCTGATCCATAATTACCTCAAAAATCTGCACTTATTGAAATCAGCAAACCGGAGGGCTTGCTGACTTCATTAGTTTGTTTTGTTTTACGGTCGCCTTAAATTATCTCTTCTTGGAGATAACGATGGCAGCAGCAGCAACTATCATAGGAACAACCGCGAGGACAACGCCCGTAGGAGGGTTCTGCTCAGCAGGAGCAGTGGTCTCGGGCTCGACGGGGGTGGTGTCTTCACCCTCAGCAGGAGTCTCGTCGGTGTCGCCGGCGTTCATAGTATCGTCGCCTTCGGTGTCGCCCTCATTGTCGGTGCCTTCGGCAGGGTTCTCGACGTCAACGGTGTTGAACTTGTCGCGAACAACGATGGCGAAGTATTTCCACTGTCTGATAACGCCGGCCTTAACGGTGAAGGTAACTCTGTTGCCGCTTACCTGGAGGTTAGCGCCTTCGAGGAGTTCCCAATCGTCGCGAACGGCAACGGCGAGCTGATCGGCAGTGTACTCGTCAGCATCGTTGCAGTAAGCGTTGTAGGTGATCTCGGTGCTGTCCGGAACGTTGGTACCTACAGAAGTTTCATAAATCTGGATAGCGCTGTCCTTTACTTCTTCTTCCTGGCTGATCGGGTCGTTGGAAGGAAGGGGATCGATGGTAGCGTCAACGCGCGAGCCGTCAGCGGCGGTAGCGGACGAAACGAGCTTACCGATCTCGGGGTTGTTAATGTCAGGAGTACCGGGAGTTACGGCACCGCTGGGATCAACAGCTCCGCTGTTGTCAGACGCGAAAGCAACTACACCGAGCGAAAGGGTCAGGCATACTGCCAAAAGGATTGCAAGAATTTTCTTCATGAGTTGGTTCCCCACTTTCATTTACATTGTTTTGAATTTCTTCGGAACTTTTACGGCGCTCCGTGCCTTAATTCAACTTAGGCACTTTTTGCGCCCCGAATCGAATCCACGCTTATAATACACCCGAATCGGCGTCTGTGTCAAGCCTTTAAAGTGAATTTTAAACAATTTCGTCAAAACAGCCAAAAACAAGGTTCGCTATTTTTCGATTATGTTCAAAATGTTCATCGGACGCGTTATAAATAACGCATTTGCGGCCCTTACTCCGAATTTTTCCGCCACAAATAAGTAACTGTCTTTAAGGTTCGGCTCGCCGCGTGTGCGGCTGTGCCTGTCGTCGGCCACTACGTCCACGATGCCCTGCTCAACGAGCTTTGAGATGAGTTTGCGGTGAGGACTCGAGAACGCCTCGGTGTTTATCTGGAACTTCACGCCAAGGCTTTTCAGCTCCATTATATTCTCCGGCTCGGTGAGCTTTTCGTAGCGCTCGATGTGTGCAAGAAGCGGCGTTTTGCCGTTTGAGAGCAGCTTGACAACATAAAGGCGCATTTCGTCGTAGGTCATCGCGGGGGAGAACTCGGTGAGGACGGTGCGGGTGCCGCCGAGGGGCCGGCAGCTTCCGTCGCGGAGGCGCTCGACGGTGTCGGGCCGCATAAAGACCTCGTTGCCGAGGTAGACCCGCATATCGGGGAGGTTTTCGCCGACAAAGGCCTTTGCCTTTTCAAACGACTCCGCTATCTTATCGGGCTTCGGGGGGAAGAGCGCGGGGTTATAATGAGGCGTGAAGCAAAGGTGGCGCACTCCGCAGTCATACTCAAGGCGGACAAGGTCATACATCTGCTCGTCGTCGCGGGCGCCGTCGTCTACTCCGGCGAGGATATGGCAGTGAAGATCGACCAGCCCGACCGGAGCATCGGCGGGCGCTCTGTTCTTCTTTCCGAAAAGCATATGCATCGCTCCTTATTATTCACGGATTTAAACTATTATACTACACTCCGCGAAAAATTGCAACCGAAAAGCGGAAATTTCTTCCGGAGGGGAGGGATGCCTTTATAATAAGCCGACATTTCGATTTGAGAGCGAAAACTTAAAAGTTTTCGGTCAAGCCTTTTGCTTCCCCACCCCAAACCCCTACCCCCTCATAGAGAGGGTAGGGGCTTCGCCCTGTCACCCTGGTCGTTCACCGTTCGGTGAACGACCGACCCCTCCCCTCAAGGGGAGGGGTATTTTGGCACCTCGAAATTACGACCAAGCGTCGGGGTTCATCTCCCCCCCTCGTATATACCTTTATATATAGGCTGTGTTCTAAAATATGATGCCGCCGACAGGCGAAAATTCAAATTTCCTCTTTCCAATGAGCGGAAAACATGCTATAATCAAACTAAAAGGGGTGATTTTATGCATATTAAGACGAAAACTTCCGCCCGCGCGATGCTGCTGGCGGCGCTTATTGTTTTAATGACAATTATGTCGGCGGCTCCCGCTTACGCCTCGGGCATCGACGAGGAGGAGGCAAAGGCGCTCGCCGTCGCGATGACCGAAGAATACGTTTACGCCACGCGAAAAAACCGACCGCATGATTTTTCTCAATTCACAAGCATTGATTATCTTGTGGAATATCTCGATTCCATAGTCGCTGAAATACAGGAGAGCGGG
>CANRLU010000040.1 GCA_947631535.1 uncultured Clostridia bacterium
GCGATGGGCATAGGAGTGCGGACGCCGGCAACGACGTCTTCGCCCTGGGCGTTGGTGAGGAACTCGCCCATAAGACCCTTTTCGCCGGTGGCGGGGTTGCGGGTAAAGGCAACGCCGGTACCGCAGTTGTCTCCCATATTGCCGAATGCCATCATCTGGACATTTACGGCAGTACCCCAGCTGTAAGGAATGTCGTGGTCCATACGGTAGACGTTGGCACGGGGGTTATCCCAAGAACGGAAAACGGCCTTGATAGCCTCAAAGAGCTGCTCCTTCGGGTCGTCGGGGAAGTCCTTGCCGAGCTGAGCCTTATATTCGGCCTTGAACTGGTTCGCAAGGGTCTTGAGGTCGTCGGCATTGAGCTCGACGTCCTGGGTGACGCCCTTCTGCTCCTTCATCTGGTCGATGAGCTTCTCGAAATACTTCTTGCCGACTTCCATAACAACGTCGGAGAACATCTGAATGAATCTGCGGTAGCAGTCCCAAGCCCAGCGAGGGTTGTTGGACTTCTTGGCGATAACGTTCACGACCTCTTCGTTGAGACCGAGGTTGAGGATCGTGTCCATCATACCGGGCATAGATGCTCTTGCGCCGGAGCGGACGGATACGAGAAGCGGATTTTCCTTGTCGCCGAATTTCTTGCCGGTAATGGTCTCCATCTTTTCGATGTACTCCATAATTTCGGCCATGATCTCCGGGTTGATCTGACGACCGTCCTCATAATACTGGGTGCAGGCTTCGGTGGAAATGGTGAAGCCCTGAGGAACAGGCAGACCGATATTGGTCATTTCTGCGAGGTTGGCTCCCTTTCCGCCCAAAAGCTCACGCATCTGCGCGTTGCCTTCGGTGAAAAGGTAACAATACTTTTTGCTCATAGATTTTTTACCTCCAAGTTATTTATCCGACCTTGCCGAAAGAGCTGAATCAGGCACAATCGGAGTTGATAACATTATACCAGAATTATCTGATTTTTTCCATACTCTTTCCATAAAAATTATCACAAATAATATTGGACAAAATTGTGCAATTTAACGCAAAAGTCTTGGTAAATATATGCTTGAAACCTGAGAGAAAATATAGTATAATGCAAATGCCGAATATTTTACACATAAGGAGCTGGTCATGTGAACAACGCGGTGATACTCGCCGGAGGTCAGGGAAAGAGAATGAAGTCGGATAAGCCGAAAGCGCTAACCGAGATACTCGGAAAGCCTATCCTCGGCTGGATAATCTCGGCGCTTGAGGGCGCGGGAATAGATAATATCTGCGTGGTAACCGGGTTTGCCTCGCAATATATAGAGGATTATCTCGGAGGAAAATACGAGACGGCTTTTCAGTCGGAGCGCCTCGGGACCGGTCACGCCGTGATGATGGCATCAAAGTTTTTGGAGAAGGCTTCCGACGGAAACACCTTCATATTCAACGGCGACGCGCCCTTCGTTGACAGCGAAACGGTAAGGCGCTCGCTCGAATACCACACGGCGGCCAAAAACGCGGTAACGGTCATAACTGCGGAGGTAGACGAGCCCTACGGCTACGGCCGCATTATCCGCACGGACGACGGCATCGCGGGAATACGCGAGCAGAAGGACTGCTCCCCCGAAGAGGCAAATATTCACGAGATAAATTCGGGGTGCTTCTGGTTCGATACAAAGTCGCTCCTCGAAACGCTCCCAAAGCTCAACAGGAACAACGCGCAGGGAGAATATTACATCACCGACACGGTGGAAATTCTGCTTTCGGAGGGAAAAAGAGCCGGAGCATATGCAGCCGAGAATCAGGACATCGTTCTCTCGGCGAACGACCGCAAAGGCATGCTTATGCTCAACGACATCGCGAGAAAGCGGGTGCTTGAAAAGCTCCTTGACAGCGGCGTTGAAATAGTCTGCTCGGAAGGGATAATCGTCTCACCCGACGCAGAGATCGCCCCGGGCGCAAAGATATTGCCCAACACCGTTATCTCGGGAAAATGCAGTATCGGCGCGGGCTCGGTCATCGGTCCGAACAGCCAGCTCAACGACACGACCGTCGGCGAGCGCTCGAGGCTCAACTCCGTCGTCGCGAACGGCGCAACCGTCGGCTCGGACTGCAATATCGGGCCGTTTGTGCAGCTCAGGCCCGACGCCGTTATAAAAGACTTCGTTCACGTGGGAGACTTCGTTGAGATAAAGAACTCCGTCATCGGCGAAGGGACCTCGGTGTCGCACTTCAACTACGTCGGCGACTCGGACGTGGGCAAGAACGTAAACTTCGGCTGCGGCTCCCTCACCGCCAACTACGACGGCACCAACAAATACCGCACCGTCATCGGCGACGACGCCTTCATCGGCTGCAACACCAACCTTGTCGCGCCGGTAAAAGTCGGGAACGCGGCATATACCGCTGCAGGCTCGACGATAACGAAGGAGGTCCCCGACGGAGCGCTCGGCATAGGCAGGAGCCGCCAGGAAAACATCGAGGGCTACGCCGAAAAGAAGCTTTCGCGTCACCTTGAAAAGGGCAAAAAATTCAAGTAAAATACATTCAATAGCGCCTGACCCCCTGTCCTTGCGGATAAGGGGGCGGTGCTCGTTGACAAAAGGAGATAAATATGGGATTATTTTCCAAATTTAAGAGGAGCGAGCCGTCAGGGCCGATAGAGTGGCTTATCGTCGGGCTCGGGAACCCGGGAACGAAGTATCTGCGCACCCGTCACAACAGCGGCTGGCTCACGATTGACAATCTCTCGGCAAAGCTCGGGGTCGAGGTCACAAGGGCAAAATTCAAGTCGCTGACGGCGGCGGCGGAGATCTCCGGCAAAAAGTGCCTGCTGATGAAGCCGACTACTATGATGAACTTGAGCGGAGAAGCGGTCGTAGAGGCGATGAATTTCTACAAGCTGCCTATTGAGCGGGTGCTCGTCATCTGCGACGACATTTCGCTCGACGTCGGAAAGCTGCGGATACGCCGCAAGGGCTCGGACGGCGGCCAGAAAGGCCTGAGGAGCATAATCACCCTCACCGGCTCGGAGGACTTCACAAGGATAAAGATAGGCGTCGGCGCGAAGCCTCACCCCGATTACGACCTCGCGGCCTGGGTCACGTCGGAGTTTACCGACAAGGAGAAACCGGTGGTCTTCGAGGCGTTTGAAAAGGCTTCGGAGGCGGTAAAACTGATAGTCGCAGGCGAGACAGACCGCGCTATGAACCTCTACAACTGACGGAGTGACCGAATGAACATTTATTTGCAGACAGCCGAAAGGCTGGAATTTTTCCGCGAACTTAAAAACGCGGTCAAAAAGGGCGCGACACCCGCCTCACTCACGGGGCTCTCGGCCGTCCATAAGGCACACGCGGCGTTTTATCTCTCGCAGGAGCGAAAAGTTCTGTTCATCTGCCCCGATGAGGCTTCGGCGGTAAAAACCGTATCGGACATCAACGAGCTCGCGGGCGATGAGATATCCTCGCTCTACCCTGTAAAGGATTTTTCCTTTGCAAACATCGAGACCGCCTCGCCAGAATATGAGCACCGCAGAATAGGAGCGCTCCACCGCGTTTTATCAGGAAAGACGCGGGTTTTAGTGTGCTCTGTCGAAGCGGCGATGCAGTCGGCAATGCCGCCTGACAAGCTAAACGACTTTACACTCAGCTTTGCCTCCGGTGAGACCATAGACACGAAGGAGCTGAGCGCATTGCTCACTGAAATGGGCTATTCGCGCTCTCCTCAGACCGAGGGGCGGGGGCAGTTTTCGGTCAGGGGCTCGATAATAGACATCTACCCAGTCGGCGCGGAGCTTCCCTACCGAATTGAGCTCTGGGGTGACGAGATAGACACGATCTCTATCTTCGACCCCGAGACCCAGCGCAGGCTCGACACCGTGAGGGAGATATCGGTGACGCCGGCAAAAGAGCTTCTGATACCGAACGAAGAGCTCGCACAAAAGATAGAGCAACTTATAAATGGAGTTTCGGGAAAGCACGGCGACGCGATAAAAAAGAACCTTTACGCCGACCTCGACGCCCTGAAAAGCGGCGTTCCGCCGGCGAGCCTCGACAAATACTACTCCCAGATATACGGCTCCTCTGCCACGGTCTTCGATTACTTCGAGGACGGAATATGCATAATTTCGGAATATTCGGGCTGTTCGGAGCGCGCAAAGGCGTTTTCCGGGCAGCTCCAGGAGGACATAAAGATCCTCTACGAAGACGGTATACTCTTTAAAGAGACAACCGGATTTTACTCGGAATTTTCGCAAATTATGGCCCGAGCCGAAAAGCTCAGGCTCGTTTATCTCGATATGTTTATGCGCGGAAGCGATGTAAAGCTGAAAAGCCTTACAGCCGCCGAGGCGTATCAGTCGTCGGGGTGGAGCGGCGAACTCTCCCCACTTTTCGAGGAGCTCCACTCGTTTATCGGACGCGGGTGCTGCGTTGTGCTGCTCGCGGGGAGCGATAAGGCGCGGGACATACTTCGGCAGGACGTAATAAACGAGGGATTTAAGTGCCAGAATCTTGGGGAAGACTCGGAGCTCGCTTCGGGAATGGTTTACGTCGGGACGGGCGGGCTCTCGGGCGGGTTTGAATATCCGGCGGCAAAATTTGCGCTGATAACAAGGATAAAGGCCAACGCCTCCCGCAGACGTTCGAAACAGAAGCCGCAAAATTCAAAAAAGATAAGCTCGATAGCGGATATAACTCCAGGCGACCTCGTTGTCCACACTCTCCACGGAATAGGGCGGTTCAGCGGAATATCGAGCATAGAGACGAACGGCGTTACGAAGGACTATATCACGATAAAATACGCGGGGTCGGACGTTTTATATGTCCCTGTCACCCAGCTCGACACGGTGTCGAAATACATCGCCCCCGGCGATGACGAGGCGGTAAAGCTCAACCGGCTCGGCACCCAGGAATGGACGCGCACCCGCGCACGGATAAAAAAGACCTGCCGCGATATGGCAGACGAGCTCATCGCGCTCTACGCCAAGCGGCAGCTTGCAAAGGGATATCAGTTCTCGCCCGACAACGATTGGCAGGCTGAATTTGAGGAGCGGTTTGAATATGAGGAGACCGCCGACCAGCTTCGCTCGATAGACGAGATAAAGGCGGATATGATGCGCCCCGTGCCGATGGATAGGCTCCTCTGCGGCGACGTCGGCTTCGGGAAGACCGAGGTCGCGCTGAGGGCCGCGATGAAATGCGTGCTCGACTCGAAGCAGTGCGCGATAATGGTTCCGACAACCGTCCTTGCCTGGCAGCACTACCAGACCGCCGTCAGAAGATTTTCGCATTTTCCGGTAAATATCGAGCTGCTCTCGCGGTTCAGGACCCAGAAGCAGCAGAAAGAAATCGTCGAAAAGCTCGCGCGGGGCGAAGTTGACCTCGTTATCGGGACGCACAGGCTCGTTCAGAACGACGTCAAGTTCAAAAACCTCGGTCTGCTCATAATCGACGAAGAACAGCGCTTCGGAGTAGCCCACAAGGAAAAGCTCAAGGAGCAGTACCCTTCGGTCGATATATTGACGCTCTCGGCAACTCCTATCCCCCGAACGCTGAATATGGCGATGAGCGGGATAAGGGATATGTCGGTCATTGAAGAGCCGCCGCAGGACAGATACCCCGTTCAGACCTACGTTTTGGAGCATCAGCAGGGAATAATTATCCAGGCGATACAAAAGGAGCTTCGGCGCGGCGGGCAGGTCTACTATATCCACAACAGGATAGAAACGCTCGAGATGTGCGCCTACAGGCTTTCGCAGCAGCTTCCCGACGCGAGGATAGGCATTGCCCACGGCCAGATGGAGGAGGAAAAGCTCTCGGACATATGGCGGCAGCTCCTCGAAAACGAGATAGACATTCTCGTATGCACGACGATAATCGAGACGGGCGTTGACGTCCCGAACGTGAACACACTTATTATAGAAGACGCCGACCGCTTCGGGCTTTCGCAGCTCTATCAGCTGCGCGGACGCGTGGGGCGCTCAAACCGCAGGGCTTACGCATATTTTACGTTCAGAAGAGGAAAAGTCATCACCGAGATAGCCGCAAAGCGCCTCGAAGCCATTAGAGAGCTCACGCAGTTCGGCTCGGGATTCAAGATAGCCATGCGCGACCTCGAAATAAGAGGCGTCGGCTCTATTCTCTCGGCAAAACAGCACGGACATATGGAAGCCGTCGGCTACGATATGTATCTGAGGCTGCTTACTGAGGCCATAGCCGAGCAAAAGGGCGAGCCGCCGCCGAAGGCTCCCGAAGACTGCCTTGTGGACATTAGCATCGACGCTTATATCCCCGAGGACTACATTGAAGACCTCCCGCTGAGGATAGAGGCATACCGCCGCATAGCGCAGATAGTTTCGCTCGAAGATTCAGAAGACGTGACCGACGAGCTTATCGACCGCTTCGGCGAGCCGCCCAAATCGGTAACGGGTCTGATAAACGTTGCCCTGCTCAGAAATATGGCTTCAAACAACGGCATAAAGGAGATTTCCCAGAAGGGCGACTTCATTTACTTCTATGTCCGCGAGGCGAATATACCCGCTATAATGGCGGTCAGCCAGGCCTACAAGGGCAGAGTGAGGGTTGACGGCACCGAAAACGGATATATAAGCGTAAAGCTCAAGAGCGGCGAGGCCCCAATTCAGCTTATGAAAGGCGTTCTCGGAGTTATGGACGGCCTCGGCGGCAGAAAAAACGATGCATAGGGCTTAAAAAGCTAAAGCGCGGCTTCATATGCGGAATACTTTTGCGCAATATCAACAATTTGCCGATGCAAAGAAAATTTACGGTTGACTTTTGCGCAGGGGTGTGGTATAGTATTCCGTGATGAAAGCCGCGCGACGCGGTTTTGAATAACAGAGCTTTAAGGCGGCCCGGCGAGGTCGATAAGTCGTAAATACTTATGTGCGGTTTTTGCCGCGCTTTCGACCTGTCCTGCCGTATCCGGCAGGGCTTTTTTACGCCCGCAGCTTAGGGAAAGGACGTTATAAAGTATGAAAGGCATTTACGACCCCGTTCTCTTAAGGAAAAAATTCTCGGAAAAGCTTTCCGAAGCTGTCGGAGGCTTTTCCTTTGACCCCGAAGAATATACATTTTTACCCGGCTTCTGCGATGTGCATGTTCATTTTCGCGAGCCGGGCTTTTCGTATAAGGAAACCGTCCGCACCGGAAGCCTTGCTGCGGCCCGAGGCGGATATACCGACGTATGCACGATGCCTAACCTCAGCCCCGTGCCGGATTCGAAAGAAAACCTGCGCGTGCAGCTCGACATTATCAAAAAAGACGCGGTGATAAACGTTCACCCCTACGGCGCGATAACCGTTAGGGAGCAGGGCGAAGTCCTTGCCGACCTTGAGGGTATGTCTCGCGATGTCGTCGCGTTTTCGGACGACGGCAAAGGAGTTCAGAGCGCGGAGATGATGGAAAGGGCTATGACCGAGGCAAAGCGTCTCGGCAAAATCATAGCCGCCCACTGCGAGGTAAATTCGCTGCTGCACGGAGGGTATATCCACGACGGCGATTACGCGAAAGCTCACGGACACCGAGGGATATGCTCGGAAAGCGAGTGGGGGCAGATCGAGCGCGACATCGGGCTCGCAAAAAAGACGGGCTGCCCGTATCACGTCTGCCACATATCGACGGTGGAGAGCGTGGAGCTTATAAGAAAGGCCAAGGCCGACGGAGTTGACATAACCTGCGAGACCGGCCCGCACTACCTTGTGCTCGACGACACCTGCCTTGAAGAGAACGGGCGCTTTAAGATGAATCCCCCGCTGAGATCTCCGCGCGACCGCGAGGCGCTTATCGAGGGCTTGCTCGACGGGACTATTGATATGATAGCCACCGACCACGCGCCGCACTCTAAGGAAGAGAAATGCCGCGGGCTCGAAAAGAGCGCGTTCGGGATAGTCGGGCTCGAGACGGCTTTCGCGGTGATGTATACTCACTTTGTTAAAACGGGCATAATCACGCTCGAAAAGCTGATAAGGCTGATGTGTGTAAACCCGCGCGAACGCTTCGGGCTGCCGCTCGGAGAGGACTTCTCGGTCTGGAGGCTCGGCGAGAACTTCACCGTTGACCCGTCGGAGTTCCTCTCTATGGGCAGGGCTACTCCCTTTGAGGGAAAAGAGCTCTACGGAGTCTGCGCGGCGACGGTCTGCGGCGGAAAAACGGTATATCAAAATCTTAAAATATAAAGAGGACGCTATGAAACAGGGATTTTTTGAGATAAGGGAGAATATCCCGCTGACGGAAAACGTTTTTAAAATGACGCTCGAGGGCGACTGCTCGGCGATAACCGCGCCGGGGCAGTTCGTGAACATTAAGCTCGACGGGCTTTATCTGAGGCGGCCGATATCGGTATGCGACGCTGAGGGCGAAAGGCTCACGCTCATCTATAAGGTAGTCGGAAAGGGCACCGAAAAAATGTCACAAATGAAGACGGGAACGCTCGATCTACTCAGCGGGCTCGGCAACGGCTACGACCTTGAAAAGTCGGGAAGCGCTCCCCTGCTCATAGGCGGAGGTGTGGGAGTCCCGCCGCTCTATCTTCTGGCAAAAGAGCTGATAAAGCAGGGCAAAAACGTAACGGCGATACTCGGCTTCAACACAAAGAGCGAAGTATTCTATGAGGAAGAATTCAGAGCTCTCGGCTGCGAGGTTAAGGTCGCGACGGCGGACGGCTCTTACGGGATAAAGGGGTTCGTCACCGACGCACTCGGAGGGATAAACTATACCCACGTTTACACCTGCGGACCGGAGCCGATGCTCAGAGCCGTATATAAAAGCATTACCACCTCGGGGCAGTTCAGCTTTGAGGAGAGAATGGGGTGCGGCTTCGGAGCCTGCATGGGCTGCACCTGCAAAACGCTCACCGGATACAAGAGGATATGCCGCGACGGACCGGTGCTCTTTAAAGAGGAAATAAATTTTGACGACTGAAAAGGAGAAACACAATGACCGATACAAAAGTGACGCTCTGCGGCATCGGGCTCGACAATCCGGTGATACCTGCGAGCGGGACATTCGGGTACGGATATGAATTTGCGGAGCTTTACGATATAAATATCCTCGGGACGTTTTCCTTTAAAGGAACCACCCGCGAACCGAGATTCGGAAACCCCACCCCGAGGATAGCCGAGTGCGCCTCGGGCATGCTCAACGCAGTCGGGCTTCAGAACCCGGGGGTCGAAAAGGTTATCTCGGAGGAGCTTCCGAAGCTCGAAAAGGTATTTCACAAAAAAGTCATGGCGAACGTGAGCGGCTTTTCGCTTGACGACTACGTTTATACCTGCAAGCGGCTCGACGGCTGCGAACAGGTCGGCTGGCTCGAGGTAAACATAAGCTGCCCGAACGTCCACGGCGGCGGAATGAGCTTCGGGACGAGCGCTAAGTCGGCGTTTGAGGTCACCGAAGCGGTCAAAAAGGCGGTAAAAAAGCCGGTCATCATAAAGCTTTCGCCGAACGTCACAGACATAACCGAGATTGCGAAAGCCTGCGAAGACGCCGGAGCAGACGGCATAAGCCTTATAAACACGCTCCTCGCTATGAGGATTGACCTCAAGACACGCAAACCGCTGCTTAAAAACGTGACCGGCGGGCTTTCGGGGCCTGCGGTGTTCCCCGTCGCTGTGAGAATGGTGTATCAGTGCGCAAAAGTCGTTAAAATCCCGATAGTCGGAATGGGCGGCGTGAGCTCGGCGGAGGACGTTATAGAGATGATGCTCGCCGGAGCGACGGCGGTAGAAGTCGGGGCGGAAAACCTTGTAGACCCGTTCGCGTCGAAGAAGATAATAGAGTCGCTGCCTGCGGCTATGGAAAAATACAGGATAGAAAAACTTTCGAATATAATAGGAGGTTCACTTTAATGGGTAAAGACGTTATCATCGCCTGCGACTTCGCAAGCGGGCAGGAAACAATGAAATTCCTCGGTCTGTTCGGAGAAATAAAGCCGTTCGTAAAAATCGGAATGGAGCTGTTTTATTCCGAAGGCCCCGCGATAGTCAGGCAGATAAAGGAAAGAGGACATAAAATCTTCCTCGACCTTAAACTGCACGACATTCCCAACACCGTAAAGAAGAGTATGAGCGTTCTTTCGCGGCTCGACGTGGATATGTGCAATCTGCACGCTGCGGGAGGCTCAAAGATGATGCGCGCGGCTCTTGATGGGCTCACCAGACCCGACGGCACAAGACCGCTTCTTATAGCCGTCACCCAGCTCACCTCGACGGACGGCGATACCCTTAAAAACGAGCTCCTCATAGACACACCTATGGCGGAGACGGTTATGAAATATGCCGAAAACGCGAAGAATTCGGGGCTCGACGGCGTTGTCTGCTCCCCTCTTGAAGCGGAGACGGTTCACCTTAGGTGCGGCGCGGGATTTTTGACCGTTACCCCCGGGGTGAGGTTTGCCGACGGCGACATCGGAGATCAGAAGCGCGTTATGACACCTGCCGAGGCGAAAAAAGCGGGCTCGGACTACATCGTGGTAGGCAGGCCGATAACTGCGGCCGAAGACCCCATTTCGGCCTATGAAAGATGCGTCAGTGAATTTATCGGATAATACAGGAGGCACAAAATGGAAAGCTACAAAAAGGAATTCATCTCGTTTCTTGAGAGCGCGGGCGTGCTGAAATTCGGCGACTTTACCGCCAAAAGCGGCAGAAAGATACCCTATTTCATCAACGCGGGAGACATAAAGACCGGCGTTCAGATACGCAGGCTCGGCGAGTTTTACGCAAAAACCTATCTTGAAAACATCGGCAAAAAGAGGACCGTTCTCTTCGGTCCGGCCTACAAGGGAATACCGATAGCGGTCTCCGCGGCGGCGGCCCTTGCCGACGAAGGGTTGGACGTCCCGTTCTTCTTTAACCGCAAAGAGGCAAAAGACCACGGCGAGGGCGGGACCCTTGTGGGATACGTCCCGAAGCCCGGCGATGAAGTTGTGATCGTCGAGGACGTCATCACTGCGGGAACTGCAATAAGGGAGAGCATGGAGATACTCGGAAATCTTGAGGGCGTAAAGGTAACTGCGGTGTTCATTATGGTAGACCGCGGCGAAAAGGGAAAGACCGAGCTTTCGGCTATGAAGGAGATAGAACAGGAATTCGGCGTTAAGGTTTATTCAGTCGTAAACGTACACGACATTATCGAATACCTCGAAGACGAGGGCGGCAACGAGGAAAACGTTGAAAGAATAAAGAAATATCTTTCTGTGAACGGAGCGGTAAAATGAGAAGCATAATAAACATTCTCGATCTCTCTGTCGAAGAGATAGACGAACTCATAGACACGGCAAACGACATTATTGCCTGTCCGCAAAAGTATTCCGAGCTCTGCCGCGGCAAAAAGCTCGCGACGCTCTTCTTTGAGCCCTCAACCCGCACGCGCCTGAGCTTTGAAGCGGCTATGTATGAGCTCGGCGGAAACGTTATAGGGTTCTCGGAGGCGCAGAGCTCCTCGGCAGCAAAGGGCGAAAGCGTGGCCGACACCGTGAGGACGATAAGCTGCTATGCCGACATAATCGCGATGCGCCACCCCAAGGAGGGCGCTCCGCTGGTGGCTTCGCTCAACGCGACGGTCCCCGTGATCAATGCGGGCGACGGCGGGCACTTCCACCCGACGCAGACCCTTGCCGACCTTCTGACGATAAAGCGCGAAAAGGGCAGCTTTGAAAACCTGACTGTCGGCTTCTGCGGCGACCTCAAGTTCGGCAGGACGGTCCATTCGCTCATCGGCGCGCTCTCGCGCTATAAGGGGCTGAAAGTGATACTCATCTCCCCCGTCGAACTCAAACTGCCGAGCTATGTGAAGAGCGAGATACTCGCCCCCGCCGGTATAGAATATGTTCAGACGACAAACTTGGAGGAAGTAATGCCGCAGCTCGATATCCTATATATGACGAGAGTCCAGCGCGAGCGTTTCTTTAACGAGGAGGACTATTTAAGGCTCAAGGACAGCTATATCCTCACGCCGCCGAAGCTTAAGACCGCAAAAAGCGACCTTGCGATAATGCACCCTCTGCCGAGAGTGAACGAGATAAGCGTGGAGATAGACAAGGACCCCCGAGCCTGCTACTTCAAGCAGGTCCTGAACGGAAAATATATAAGAATGGCACTTATCCTGAAGCTTCTTAAGGAAGCCGGGACGATCTGAGAAAGGACAGGCTATGAATATAGATTCCATTAAAAACGGCATAGTCATCGACCACATTCCCGCCGGCAGAGGAATGAAGCTTTATGAGCTCCTCGGGCTCGGCAAGCTCGACTGCCCTATTGCGATAATCAAGAACGCCAACAGCTCGGCTATGGGCCGCAAGGACATAATAAAGATAGACGCCGACATTGAGGTGAACCTCGACATTATAGGCTACGTCGCGCCGAATGTCACGATAAACGTGATACGCGACGGCGTTCTCTGCGAGAAGAAGTCGATAGGCCTGCCGCAGATACTCACAAACGTGATAAAGTGCAAAAACCCGCGCTGCATAACTTCTACCGAGCAGGAGCTCGCACATGTCTTCCGCCTCGAGAACGCCGAAAAGAGGATATACCGCTGCGTTTACTGCGAAACAAAGGCTTCTTCGGAAAACGAGTAGATGATTATTTATTGTCAACAAAAATTTTCGCCCAGATTTGACAAAAATGCCAATTTGCAGGCGGTTCGTGCTGCTTTTTTTGGTTTGACTTTGACGCATATAGGTGTTATACTCTATATATAGCGTTTACCGCGTCGAAAAAGCGGCGGATATACGCGTTTGACAGCGGCGCACTTTCAGATCCTCGCCGCGAGGCGCATTTACCTTATTCGGAAAATAGCGCCCTTTTTTAGTTGAAACGGCGGCAAAAATGCCGCACGGATAAATGACAATTTCAGGAGGAGAGCTATGAAAAAGGTCGGAATCATTATGGGAAGCGACAGCGATCTGCCTATCCTTAAAAAGACGGCAAACACGCTGCGTTCGCTCGGCATACCCTACGAGACCCACGTTTACTCAGCGCACAGAACTCCCGCAGAAGCGCGTGATTTTGCCGTTAATGCGCGCAAAAACGGATTCGGGGTGCTTATATGCGCCGCCGGAATGGCAGCACACCTCGCCGGCGCCATAGCGGCCAACACCACCCTGCCCGTTATCGGCATACCCTGCAAATCGAATAACTTAGACGGCATTGACGCCCTTCTGGCAACTGTTATGATGCCCTCCGGAATACCGGTGGCCACCGTTGCTATAGACGGAGGAGTCAATGCCGCGCTGCTTTCGGCGCAGATACTCGCCCTCGGTGAGCCGGAGCTCGCCGAAAAGCTTGAGGAAAAACGCCGCAAAGACGCCGCGGCCGTCCTCGAAAAGGACGCGGGCATAGCTGCGAGAATAGAGGAATAACGCACAACTTTACTTATAAATTACAGGAGGAAAAAACTATGGAAAAAACAGTTCAGCTTTATGAGGGCAAGGCAAAAAAGGTGTTCGCCACCGCCGACCCCAACCTTGTTATCGTCTCTTATAAGGACGACGCCACCGCGCTCGACGGCCTCAAAAAGGGCACAATCGTCGGAAAAGGCGCGATAAACAACCGCATGTCCAACTACATTATGAAGCTTTTGGCCAAGAACGGCGTTCCCACTCACTTCGTAGAGGAGCTCAACGACCGCGAGACCGTGGTAAAAAAGGTCTCGATAGTTCCGCTCGAGGTAATTATCCGCAACATCTCGGCGGGCTCCTTTGCAAAGCGCTACGGCGTTGAAGAGGGCATAGTCTTCGCAGAGCCGACCATCGAGTTCTCCTATAAGAACGACGACCTCCACGACCCGCTCATAAACAGCTACCACGCTCTCGCCCTCGGCCTTGCCACCAAGGAGGAGATAGAGACCATAAAGAAAATGGCCTTTAAGGTAAACGAAGTGATGAAGGAATACTTCAAGGGCCTTGGCGTCACGCTCGTAGACTTCAAGCTCGAATTCGGAAGGCTCCCCGACGGCACCATTGTTCTTGCGGACGAGATCTCGCCAGACACCTGCCGCTTCTGGGATTCCAAGACCAACGAGAAGCTCGATAAGGACCGCTTCCGCCGCGATATGGGCGGCGTGGAAGACGCCTACAACGAAATGATGAGACGTGTTTTCGGCGAGTGATATGTTGAACAAACTGGAGGATTTATGGAAGATTTGATTCATGAGGAATGTGGGGTATTCGGCGTTTTCGCACCCGATACCCAAGACGTTGCTTCGCTTGTGTATTTCGGGCTGTTTGCCTTGCAGCACCGCGGACAGGAGTCGGCGGGAATAGTCGTGAACGACGACGGAGTTTTTACATACCGCAAGGACGTAGGGCTCGTCGGAGAGGTCTTCGATACGGAGAAGCTCTCGAAGCTCGGCCTCGGCAATATGGCGATAGGGCACGTCCGCTACGGGACTACCGGCGGCGGCGAGCGCAGAAACGCCCAGCCCGTTGTTGTGAACCACTTAAAGGGCAATATGGCCCTTGCACATAACGGCAACCTTGTAAACTCTTATGAGCTCAGAACCGAGCTCGAAAATCAGGGCAGCATATTCCACTCCACCTCCGACACAGAGGTAATAGCTTACACCATAACCAAGGAGCGCCTACACTCCAAGAACATCGAGGACGCAGTCGCTTCTTCGATACCGAGGCTCGACGGCGCATATTCGCTCGTGATAATGTCTCCCTCGAAGCTTATAGCCGTCAGGGACGTTCACGGGTTCAGGCCGCTCTGCTACGGCCAGCGCGAGGACGGCACCTACATCGTCGCCTCGGAGACCTGCGCGCTTGCCGCCGTAAACGCGAAGTTTATCCGCGACATTGAGCCGGGCGAGGTGGTCGTATTCACCAAGGACGGCATAAAGTCGATACGCGACCACTGCGGCGGAAAAAGGGCGTTCTGTGTGTTTGAATACCTCTATATCGCACGGCCCGACTCGGTCTGCGAGGGGTGCAGCGTACACGGGGCGAGGCTCAGAGTCGGCGAGCTTCTTGCCGAAGCTTACCCCATCGACGCGGATATAGTAGTCGGCGTTCCCGACAGCGGCACCGACGCGGCCATAGGATATTCACACCGCTCAGGTATCCCCTACGACATAGGGCTCATAAAGAACAAATACATCGGCAGGACCTTTATCGTTCCCGGGCAGGGTGTCCGCGAAGAGATGGTCTCGATAAAGCTCAACGTTGTGCCCTCAGTGGTAAAGGGCAAGAGGGTCATTCTCGTTGACGACTCGATAGTAAGAGGCACCACCAGCGCGAAGATAGTAAAGCGTCTGCGCGAGGGGGGAGCTACGGAGGTCCACGTTCTTTCATCGGCTCCTCCGTTTATGAACCCCTGCTACTACGGCGTGGACATCGACTCGAGGGAGTCGCTCATCGCCGCGAACCACACAAAGCAGGAAATCGCGGAGATAATCGGCGCAGATTCGGTGAACTTTTTGAGTCTTGAGGACGTGAAAAAGATCGCCGGCACCGACGGAGAAGGCTTCTGCTACGCCTGCTTCGACGGCAACTATCCCACCGCCCTGCCGGTAAACTCGGAAAAGAGCAGATTCGAGCGCAAAATAAGCACCAACCCGAAATTCGCCAAAAAAGACAAAGATAACTGAAGCGGGAGTATGTAATATGGAAAAAAGTTATTCTGAAAGCTACAGGCAGGCGGGAGTGGACATCACCGCGGGATACCGCTCGGTAGAGCTGATGAAGGCCGACATAAAGCGCACCGCCACCGGCGGCGAAGTCAGCGGGATAGGCGGCTTCGGCGGGCTTTTCGCGCCCGATTTGAAGGGATATGAGGAGCCTGTTTTGGTGAGCGGAACCGACGGCGTCGGGACAAAACTCAAGATCGCCTTTATGCTCGACAAGCACGACACCGTCGGAATAGACTGCGTGGCGATGTGCGTAAACGACATCATCTGCTGCGGTGCAAAGCCGCTTGTATTCCTCGACTACATAGCCTGCGGAAGAAACGTCCCCGAGAGGATAGCGGCTATCGTAAAGGGAGTCTGCGACGGCTGCGTTATGGCAGGGGCATCGCTTATAGGCGGAGAGACCGCCGAGCACCCCGGAATGATGCCGGAGGACGAATACGATCTTGCGGGCTACTGCACCGGAGTCGTAGACAAAAAGAAGATAATCGACAACAACACCATGCGCGAGGGCGACGTTATCATCGCGCTCCCCTCCTCGGGCGTTCACTCGAACGGTTTTTCGCTCGTAAGAAAGGTGTTTGACATCGAACATGCCGACCTCACCTCCCCTGTTGCCGAGCTCGGCGGGAAGTCGCTCGGCGAGGCGCTTTTGGAGCCGACGAGGATATACGTAAAACCTGTGCTCGCGCTCCTCGAAAAGGTGAACGTAAAGGGAATTTCGCACATCACCGGCGGCGGATTCTACGAGAATATACCGAGGAGCATACCCGACGGACTCTGCGCGAAGGTCTCGAAGTCGAGCATAAAGATACCTCCGATTTTCGGGCTCATTCAGAAGACGGGCAACATTCCCGAGAGGGATATGTTCAACACCTACAATATGGGCGTCGGAATGAGCATCGTGGTTTCGCCGGAGGACGCCGAGAGGTCGCTTGAAATACTGAAAGCCAACGGCGAAGACGCCTATATCATCGGAGAGATAATCAGGAACGAAGACAAGATAATCATCGAATGACCGAGGTTCTGAATGGAAAGAAAAGTTAAAATCGCGGTGCTTGTTTCGGGCGGCGGGACCAATCTTCAGGCGCTTATCGACGCCGAAAGGTCGGGGATAATCGTAAGCGGAGAGATAGTCTGCGTTATATCCTCGAAGGCGGGGGCTTATGCCCTTGAGCGCGCCAAAAGCGCGGGGATAGACGCCGTTACGGTTTCGAGAAAAGACTGCGCCTCGCTCGCCGATTTCGAGGCGGGGATCGTAAAGGCTCTTGAGGAGCACGGCGCTGAGGTCATTATCCTCGCGGGGTTTATGTCGATACTCTCGGAGGACTT
>CANRLU010000041.1 GCA_947631535.1 uncultured Clostridia bacterium
AAATCAGGGGACCCCTTAATAGGGTCCCCTGCGCCCGAACCGTCCACCGGACGGATTCGGGCTACCCTCCTGATTTTCGTTTGTATTGTATAAGGATTCCGCGCCTGCGGGCGCGGTAAGGGGCTGCTCGCCCCTTAACCCTCGCCACCCTTTTGAAAAAGGGTGGACCGAAAACTTTTAAGTTTTATTTTTTACTTCCGAGAGGAGGCGGACTATGTTTGACGGATTTGTAGACGAAGTTAATATATCCGTTGAGGCGGGCGACGGCGGCGACGGTGCCGTATCGTTCCACCGTGAAAAATACGTTGCAGCGGGAGGCCCCGACGGCGGCGACGGCGGCAAGGGCGGAGACATCGTCTTTTTGGTGGACGACAACCTGAACACCCTTGTTGACTTCCGCTATAAGAGAAAATTCTGCGCCGAGCGAGGCGAAAACGGCTCGGGAAGCAGAAAATACGGGCGCAGCGCCCCCGACCTCGTCATAAGGGTCCCGCGCGGGACCGTTGTGACCGACAGGGAGACCGGCAGACTGCTCGCGGATATGTCGGGTTCTGAGCCCGTCGTGATAGCCCGCGGCGGCAGGGGAGGCAGGGGCAACGCACATTTTGCCACGCCAACCCGTCAGATACCCCGCTTTGCAAAGCCGGGCTTTAAAGGGCAGAAGTTCGAGCTCAAGCTTGAGCTCAAGCTTTTGGCGGACGTCGGCCTTGTCGGGTTCCCAAACGTCGGGAAATCGACGCTTATATCGGTCGTTTCCGCCGCGAAACCGAAGATAGCAAACTACCATTTTACCACGCTGATACCCAATCTCGGCGTTGTGAAGATATCCGAGGGCAGCTCGTTCGTTATGGCCGATATTCCCGGCCTCATAGAGGGCGCCTCTGAGGGCGTCGGGCTCGGCCACGAGTTTTTGAGGCACGTCGAGAGGTGCAGGCTGATCCTTCACATCGTCGATGTCTCGGGAAGCGAGGGCAGAGACCCCATCTCGGATTTTGAGATAATCAACCGCGAGCTTCGCAATTTCAGCGAAGAGCTCGCAAACGCTCCGCAGATAGTCGCGGCCAACAAGAGCGATATGGCCGATGAATCGCAGATAGAGGCTTTCCGCGAATATATCGAGGGCGAGGGGCTGCCGTTCTTTGTGATATCGGCTGCCACCACCGCCGGCACCGCGGAGCTTATGAATTTCACCTATAAAATGCTTAAGGACCTCCCGCCGCTGAAGGTGTTCGAGCCCGACCCCGAGCCGCTCTGGAGCGAGGCCGAAGCAAAGGGTGCGGGATTCGAGGTCACAGTTGAGGACGGCGTGTATTTCGTGGAGGCCGACTGGCTCGAAGGCATTTTAAGGACCGCGAATATGGACGACTACGAGAGTCTCCAGCATTTCCAGTATGTTTTAAGGTCGAGCGGGATAATAGACGAGCTCGAGCGTCTCGGCATCGACGAGGGCGACACCGTTTCGGTCTGCGGCTATGAGTTTGACTATGTGAGGTAGCGATGACAAAGCAGGAAGCGAATCAATACGGCACGGCGGCTCTTGCATTTCTGGGCGACGCCGTGTATGAGCGCCTCGTCAGGGAAATGATAGTTGTTCGCGCGAATATGCCCGCCTCAAAGCTTCACAACGAGGCGGTAAAATACGTCTGCTGCGAATATCAGTCGGCGGCGGTGGAGCGCATTTTTGACCGTCTCACCGACGACGAGCAGGCCGTTTACAAGCGCGGCAGGAACTCCGACGGCATAACCCCGCCCAAGCACTCCTCGGCGCAGGACTACCGCAGGGCGACAGGGCTTGAATGTTTATTCGGTTATCTTGAGCTCACGGGCGAGAGCGCCCGCTTGCGTGAGATTTTCGTAATGATAATGGGGGAAATGTAGGGAGAGCGAAAACTTAAAAGTTTTCGGTCAAGCCTTTCTCAAAAAGATAGGCGTTATTTCTTGCCGCTCGCTCTCCCTCACCGTTACGGCTTGGCTCGGGGAGCTTGCGGAGAAATAATCGCATATCTCGGCTTGCGGGGTCGAGGGGCAGAGCCCCCGTCGCGCTCCGCAGAGCGCGAAATTCTATTACTAAAAGAAAATCAGGAGGGTAGCACGAATCCGTCCGGTGGACGGTTCGGGCGCAGGGGACCCTATTAAGGGGTTCCCTGTTTGCCGAGCGGCGAGCGAGGCAAATGAAAGAGCCCCGCCTGACGGCGGGGGTGCCCCCTCCCTCTCCTCCCTCCCCACAGGGGAGGGCTCCATCACTTTTCTGCTCGTGCAGAAAAGTGATGCGAAAAGACACGCCCGAGAGGGGGATTGCGATTTCCCCCTCTCGGGGCTCTCCCCTTGAAACGCTGTCAGTAGCCGCGCCTGCTAAAAGACTTTCGCCGCAAAGGTCACAAAGGGAAACGACGCGGCCATGCGCATACGCGCCCAAAAGAGTTGCACATACTTCCCGCCTTTGAAAGCACTTTCGGGGGAAGCTCCCCCAAAACTTTTAAGTTTTACCCACTTAAAAATAGCTTCCCCCAACTTTTCCAATCGCTCTTGACCCGCAAAGAATTGTGTGCTATAATTATACAGTAATCATCTTTGATAGGAGCAATTTTTATGTCCGGACATTCAAAATGGAATAATATCAAGAGAAAAAAAGAGGCTGCCGACGGTGCAAAGGCTAAGATCTTCACCCGCATAGGCAGAGAGATAACCGTGTGCGTGAAAGAGGGCGGGCCCGACCCTGCCTCCAACTCGAAGCTGCGCGACCTCATCTCGAAGGCAAAGGCAAATAACGTCCCGAACGACAATATCGAGCGCGTTATCAAGAAGGCCGCCGGCGATACCGATAAGAACAGCTACGAGACTATGACCTACGAGGGCTACGGCGCGGGCGGTGTCGCCGTTATCGTCGAGTGCCTGACCGACAATAAAAACCGCACCGCCGGCAACGTCCGCCACTATTTCGATAAGTTCGGCGGCAATATGGGTACCACCGGCTGCGTTTCGTTTATGTTCACCCGCAAGGGCGTTATTGTCCTCGAAAACGACGGCTGCGACGAAGATAAGCTTATGGAAGACTGCTTTGAGGCCGGAGCTACCGACTTTAACGTCGAAGAGGATTCCGTAGAGGTTACCGCCGAGCCCAACGACGTATTCAAAGTCGCCGAGGCCCTGAAAGCGCTGGGCTACTCCGTTGTTTCTGCCGAGGACGCTATGGTGCCGTCCACCTACACCACCCTCACCGACCCCGACCAGATCCGCTTTATGAACCTCCTTCTTGACACCCTCGACGACGATGACGACGTTCAGGAGGTCTTCCACAACTGGGATATGCCAGAGGAGCCGGAAGAAGACTGATTCTACTTATTGCACAAAACTGCGGAGCTATAACCCGTCGATTTTGTGCAGAATTTTTCGGAGCAATTTTTCGAAAATTTTTGCGGCCCGATTTGTTGTTAAAATAACCGTTCTGCCCGTTTATAACTTCGGGCAGGGCGGTTATTTTGCATAAAAGTAAAAATCTTACAGCAGACTTTTTGAAATTTGCATTTGGGGTGAGCGGGAGATATAATAACGTCATCAAAACCAATGAGGTGACGGTTATGAAAAACAAAAAGCTTGCGACGATTGTCGCCGTAGGACTTATGGCGGCGCTCTGCTTCGTCGGAAATTACCTTCAGATAAAGATACCGAACGGCGTGCTGATAACGCGCATACACTTCGGCAACTCGATGTGTCTGTTGGCGGGGCTGCTCTTCGGGCCGCTTGCGGGAGGGCTCGCCTCGGGGATAGGCGCAGGGCTTTACGACCTTTTGGACCCTGTGTATATAATCTCCGCGCCGTTCACGTTCCTCTCTAAATTCGCGATGGGCTTTGTCTGCGGATATCTTGCAAAGCGCGAAAAAAGGCTTGGTAGCGAGACCGCTCATATTGCTGTGAGCGCAGTAGTCGGACAGATAGTTTACATTGTTTTGTATGTTGCGAGAACGTATGCAGTTCAGAGGCTTGCCTACGGTTCGGCCGTTCAGACCGCTATTACCGCCTCGGCGACCAACCTTTTGACCTCTGCCGTGAACGCAGTAATTGCCGTCCTGGTGTCGGTGCCGCTCTATTTTGCGCTGCTCAAGCCGCTCAAAGCGACCTATTTCCGCGATATCATTTCCGAGCGCGATCCCCGCGAGAGAAAGTGGTATGTTGACCTCGCGATCGCAGCCGCATTTTTGGCGATCTCCGCGCTGGCTGTGTGGTTCTATATTGCGAATAAGGAGTAAAGCCCGATATTGCCCGATGAGCGCATAAAGCTAAAAAGTTTTCGGTCCACCTTTTCTCAAAAAGATAGGCGTTATTTCTATCCGCTCGCACTTCGCGGGCATAAACGCCCGCCCGCTCGTGCTTGCGGAGAAATAATCGCATATCTCGGCTGGTAAGAGTCGAGGTGCAAGGCATTTGGGTCGAGAGCGAAGCGAACGACAGATGCGGCGTGCAGGCAGTACGGTTTGAGCAAACTTTTGACGCCGCATTACCCTCGCGGGGGTCTCCCCATTTGCCGAACGGCGAGCGAGGCAAATAAACTCAGGATTATTCAAAAACAGCGGCAAGGTTACGCACCTGCCGCTGTTTTAATGTCTTCCGAAGTCCTTTCTGAATTCGAGAGGGCTCATTTCTTCGTACTTTCTGAACACCGCGCAGAAGTAGCTTTCGCCGCTGAATCCGCAGGCTTCGGCGATCTCCTTTACCGGCATATCCGCCTCGCTTATCAAGAGCTCTTTGCTGCGGCGTATCCGAGTGAGATTGACGTATTCAAACACCGTCCGCGAGGTCGAGCGCTTGAATAAAATGCTGAGATACTGCGGGGTCACTCCCGCGATCTCGGCGAGCTCGGAAAGGGTGAACTGCTTTCCGCAGTTGTCGTTTATGTAGCTTATCACCGGTTCGAGCTTGCGCAGTCTGTCGTCAAACGAGGAGTTTTCGCTCCGCGAGGTCAGCGACATTATATCGAGCATTATGTCGTAAGTGAGGAGCGAGCAGCGGTTTGCCGAGGAAGGTCCTCTTAACGCGGCATAGTAAAGCTCTTCGATTTTTGAAGCTATCCTTTGCGGCGACGATATGTAAAAAACTCCCGAGCCGGTAAGACCCATAGTGTTTTTGAAGAAATCCGCGACGCCTCTGCCGTTGAACACTACCCAGTCGGTGAGCCATTCGCCGTCTAAAGGACGGAATTTGTGGGGCTCGTCGGCCTCGGGGTAATGCGGAAAGAGCAAAAATCCCTGCCCCTCGCTTATAACGTAGCGCCTGTCGCCTATAAAAAGCTCGCCCTTGCCCTTGTGGCACTGCCGCCATTGGTAGAGGTGGAACCCCTTGGGGCGATCGACGCTCTCCTGTTCGTGGCAGACGCCCATTCCGCGCGGGAACACCGGCAGGGTGTCGGTGAAGCTTATCAGGGTAGGGTATATCATTTTGCCCATAGTCTCGCCCCTTTTCTGAAGATATATTCTGATTTTATAACACTTAGAGGAAAATGTCAATCTGGGGGTTCCCATTTGCAGAGCAGGGCGGGGCAAACGAAAAGGCTGCCGCCTATCGGCGGGAAAATCGGCGGGCGCCACACTTTTTTGCTTCCACACCCCCTGACCCCCCTCTCCCTCACAGAGGAAGAGGGCAAGCGACGCCCTAACTTTGTTATAAAGGAAAGAGAGTCAGCGTCGCTGCGTCGTTCGCTTCGCTCTCGACCAGAACTACGAGCACGGTCGTTCACCTTTCGGTGAACGACCGACCCCTCCCCTCAAGGGGAGGGGTATTTTGGTTCCTCGAAAGCTATTTCGAGGGTTGAAAGCAAATGATGCTCTTTTGGGCGCGTATGCGCACAGCTCGTGTGAATCAAGGCGCAAGATATTTGGTCGAGAGCGAAGCGAACGACAGATGCGGCGTGACTGCGTTACCTTTATATCACTTTTCGACGCCGCATTTTTCTAATCGTCAAACTGCCCAAAGCTCCTCTCACGCATTTGTAAAAATCTACAAAATTACTTTTTGGCTATTGACACTTCCCTTGGGGAAGAATGTAAAATCAGAGATGCAAAAGCGCTTTATGCACATCATTGGAGGAGAATATGAAGATAAAAGAGATATGCCGGAAGACCGGACTTACCGAAAAGGCGGTGAGGTATTACGTCGATAACGGGCTCTGCACACCTCGCGAATACGAGTCCCGCGAGAGGCGCTACCTCGATTTTACCGAGGAAAATCTTACGGAGCTCAAAGACACCGCCGTTATGCGGAAGCTCGGCTTCTCGATAGAGGATATCCGCCTTATGAAGACGGAGGGCGGCAAAATAGGAGAGGTGATGGAAAGATATATCCGCTCTCTGTCGGAGGAGCTGGAGCTGAAAAAGAAGATCTATTCCTCTCTTTCGCCGAAAGACTGGTCCGGAACAGGCTCGCTTGAAGAGCTCGTGCCGGCTCTTTCCGAGGCGCTGCGGCCCGACCTTGCCGAGCCCGATTTTTCAAAGTTTGAGGAAGGCGTTTTCGACGACGGCGCCGAGCCCGAATACGGCAGGCGCAAAAGCCTTGCAAAGCTCGGGGTGGTATTCGTCACATACGCGGTCATCATAGGAACGGCAATGGCGTTAACAACGCTCCCGGGACTTATATTGCTCGGGCTCGCGGCGGTGATATTTATGAGGGTCAGAGCCGATTACCTCACTATGTACGAGCTGCTCTCGGGGATAGGCTTTTCGGCCAACCTGATAGCCTTTATCCGCGGGCTGTACAGCGTCGGCGGAATGTCGAAGCTGTTCGAGGTGTTCGCCGGAAGCGTGCCCGACTTCCTGATAATGCAGTGCAGGCTGCATCTTCTGGCGGCTGCGGCCGAGCTTATATCTCTGCTCATACTTGTTTTCGGAAGGGAAATAAAAGAGCACTTCTGAAGTGAAGAGTTTATACGGTTACGGAGAAAAATATGAAGATAACAGACAGTATCGACCTTTTTTATCCCGATGCCGGCGCCAAAGAGCGCGCCGCCCAAAGGAGAAGATCCGTTTCGGAGAGCGGGACGGAATTTTCAAAAGACCTTTGCCTTGACGACATAAGGCGTATGGTATCGCTCGGCAATTCCGAGAGATTTATGTCGCTCGCCGAAGAGCTTTCCCTCGAGATCCCGACTATAGAATACCGCCTCGACTGCCTTGAAGACTTTCTGAACGTCCCCGAGCTTTCGGACAGTTTTCGGAAGATAATTTCGGAGCTTTCGGGCAGGCGTCCCGACGCTGAAGACGAAACCGGCGGCAGGGTGAATTCATTCTATGAGATAAGCGAGAGAATGGACGAACTCACATTCTTTCTCGGCTCGATAGAGGAGATAAACCTGCTTTATAAAAGGATATCCGGCGGGATAAAGTCGGAAGCGGTGAGAAAGCTTTTCGGATTTTTTGAGGAGCTTCCCAAAAGTGAGGACTATAAAACCGTCGCCAAAAACCTTTCGGAGCTTCGTGAGATATTCGGCGGCTCGATACGCAGCGTGAAGATAGGCGTAAATTTCGACTCGAATATGATCCCCGATTCCGCGGGGATAATCGAGGTGTCGCACAAAAGGATATACCCCAAGGGAAACGTCATCGAGCGGATGGTTTTCGGCGAGGGCGCCGATAAAGAGCGCTTTTCGGGCGAGGAGCATCTCAATTCCGTCACTCACCGTGCTCCGCCCGACATCGACACCGCGCTTTTTAAAGAGCTCGGCAGCTTCACAAAGGAATACGCCGGACGCATAGCCGAAGCCTTGAAAAGCTACAGGTCGGGCTTTTTGAGCGACATAAGCGAGCTCGAGCGCCAGCTCGATTATTACGGCAGCGCGGCGGCGTTTATAAAGAGCGTGAGGTCAAAGGGACTGCCTATGTGCCGCCCGAAGCTTCTGCCGCCCGAACGCCGCACCGCAAGCCTTAAGGGGATATTCGACCTCGGGTTTTACCGCCGTCTCGTCTCGGAAGACGCGCTTGCAAAGCTCGACGGCAGGGTAGTCCTCAACGACATAGATTTTGACGGCGAAGCGCGGTTTTATATGGTCACGGGCGCCAATAACGGCGGAAAGACCACCTTTGCGCGCGCCGCAGGGCTGTGTCAGGTTATGGCGCAGGCGGGAATGTATGTGCCTGCCGAGAGCGCGGAGCTCTCTTTGTGCGACAATATATTCACGCATTTTCCTCACGAGGAGCGCGTCGGGATAGACACCAGCCGCTTTACCGAGGAAATAAAGGAGCTTAAAGAGATAGTCCGCAAAATGACACCGCAGAGTATGGTCATACTAAACGAGTCGCTCCAGAGCACCACGCCGGAGGAATGTCTTCAGATAGCGGGGATACACATCGGGCTGTTTGCCGCGGCGGGTGTGCGCGGGCTCTATGTAACGCATCTCACCGGACTTTACCGCAAAGTTCTCGCCCTGAATATGCAGAACAACCCCACAAAGCTCGGAAGTCTTGTATCGCAGACCGACGAAAGCGGCGAAAAGCGGCTTTATAAAATGGCAAAGCGCGAGCCCTCCGGAGAAAGCCTCGCCTTTTCTATCTACCGCAGATACGGCGCCACGCTTGCCGACATCGGGCGGTGCGGGCCGTGAACGGGCGCGGCAGGGTCGCCGAATTTCTCGATTACGGCGGCAGCGAGCTCTTTTCGCAGCTTATGAGCGGCTGCGAAGACCGCGATGAGGGCGTCGGCAGGCTTATAAAGCTCTTGGAGGAGTACAGCGACGTCTGCCTGCTGATAAAGGGCAGGAGCGCGGCATACAGGTTTATGATACGCTCTGCGTGCCGCCGAGGCTGGCTCAGAAAGGGCTGCGGCGACACAAAGGGCTATAGGCTCACCCAAAACGAGCGGGAAGGTATCTCCGGCGTGCTCGAAGCATACATCTCGTCCGGCGGGATATGGGCGGCCGCGCTGAAAAAGCTCGCTAAAGCGGTGCTTGCCGCGGCGGCGCTGGTGCTGCTCATATATCTTTTGGTGAGTTATTTTAACTCCGACAGCTTTAAAAGTATGACCTGGGGAGTCCAGAACATAGGCTGAATTTGCGCACCTCAAACCTTTGCTCCCCTGACGCGGGCGGATCCCGCCGCGCTTCGCGCGCTCACGCGGCTGCGCCGCGTGAGCCGGTAAGCACTCCGGAGTGCTTACCGGCTCGGGATCCGCCCTCACCAAGGCACTGCATAAAAAATCCGGAGGATATCTCCGGATTTTTCATAATATCTTTTTTCCGCTTCGTCATGCGCTTATCCCCACAGCGAGTTGAGATACTTTATCCTGTCCTGCGCCCAGTGGACTATGGTTATCGCGCGGCCCGAGCGGCGTGTGCCGTCTTTGTTGAGCTCGTCGGAATAGGTCACAACAAAGTTTTCCATATCGTTTGCGGCCGCCTCGATATAGCCGTAACGCTCCTGCCATTTCTGCTTTACAAGCTCCTGGAACCAGTCGGCCGAGTAGAAGAGTATCAACCACGGGTTGGAGCGGTCGCCCCAGTTTTCCACGAAGTAACTGTCCTTGAATTTCGCGGCGTAGAGCCCGCCGTCGGCCTTTGAGGAGTAATCGGCATATGCCCAGTCGAAGTCCCAGGGCGAGACCATCGTAAGAGTAGGATATTTCGAGCCCTCGGCGAAGTCCACCGCGAAGAAGAAACTTCCTCCGCCGACGTCCTGATTGTTCGTTATCTCGTGAGTGATATACATATCCACCACCGAATCTATGTTCACTACCTGACTTATGCAGTCGTAAGCCGAAGAAAATTCCTCCTGCGCGGGAATGAGGTTGAGCTCTTCGTCGAATTTATAGTACTGACCGTCCCTTATCGCGCGCATAGGTATTTCCCAGGCGATCTCGAAGTACCGCTCGATAAAGGCGCGCTGCTCGTCGCTGTAGGTGTCGCTCTTTATGGCGTAGGTGTATCTGCGCGGAACGCGTGACGTGCCGTAAACGTCGGTTATCGGCTCCTTGTTGTAGGTGATATAGAAGAACGGCCTTTCGGCGTAGTTGTCGAGCTCGACAAGATACCCTATATCGGTGCCCTCATATCCCTCTTCGGGCTCGGTTATGTCTATTCTCTCGGAGTTTGCCTGCGTCTGTTCGCAGAGGATATACGGTCCGACGTAGTCTTCGTTGATATAGAGCTGCACCATTATTCCGTCCGAGCTGTAGTAGTCGCCGTTGTTTACCGCCTTTGCGATGTCGAACGCAAGGAGGTCGTTCACGCCGGTCTCATATGTTCTCAAAAGCACCCACGAGCGGCAGCGGGCGAAGTCGTTGAGCCCGAGCATCGACTGCTTTTTGGTAAATTTTATGCGGTATGGAGCGCCGTTCTTGCGAATCTTGCTGACGTCGCCGTAGAAGGCGCTGGCGTTGCCTCTCACCCTGACTTCGGCGCTCGTTGCGTCCATTTTATATATGTCGTCGCAGTTGAATACCTCCACGATACAGTCTATATAATCTTCAAGCGAGAGTATCTCGGCGTTGTTTTTCGTGGTGATGTGAATTATCGGCAGAGCCGTTTCCGAGCTTATTTTGACGTTGTATGCGCTGCGGTGCTCCTTGTCTATTCCGAACGCCTGAAGGAGCTCGTCGGGGTCTTCGCTCTTGAGGTCGAGGCCGGAGTCCCAGTCGTCTATCACATAGCCCTCCGAATCGGTCTGCTGAGTCCCGACCGAGGCCGTCTGCGGAGGAGCGGTCACGGGGGCGGCGGTCGCCGGCGGCTCGGTAACTGCGGGCTCATCGTCTGCGGAGACCGGTTGGCTTTCGGTCTGCTGAATTTCGGGCTCGGTGACCTCGGGCGGCTCCGTCGCGGGAGGGGCGCTTGCGACGGTAAAATCGGGGACATTCGGGTCGGCGGTGGTGACGGCGGCAGCCGAAGTGCCGAAGGGAGTCGTGATGCTTTCCTGCGAATCGTCTGTCTTTACGGCGGCGCAGGCTGAGGTCAGCGCCGAAGCGAGAATGAGCGCCGAGGCGAGCAGGGCGCGGATATTTTTTCCGTATTTCATATTTCAACCTCCGTGGAGAAATCGGTTTCAGTCATATTATAGCACCGGTTTTCAGCAAATTCAATAACAAAGAGGTAACAAATCCGATTTTTCCGAAAACTTAATAATTTTGAGGTGGAGTCGTTTGGGGCGACGGTCAGAGTCTCGGCTTCTCTGCTTTAGTCAAAATCTCCAAAAGAAACAAATTTTTTCTGTCACATAAATGCCTTGAAAGCGGGTGTCGAAAGGTGGTATAATTTCTGTAACATCACTGTTCGGAGGTAATATGAATAAGATCGGTTTTGACAACGATAAATACCTTAGTCTTCAGTCGCGCTGCATAAAAGAGCGCATAGAAAGCTTCGGCGGCAAGCTTTATCTCGAATTCGGCGGCAAGCTTTTCGACGACTACCACGCCTCGCGCGTGCTTCCCGGCTTTAAGCCCGATTCCAAGCTCCAGATGCTTTTACAGCTCCGCGATCAGGCGGAGATCGTGGTGGTCATAAGCTCGGAGGACATAGTTCAGAACAAAGTCCGCGCCGACATAGGCATCACCTACGATATGGACGTCCTGCGGCTTATAGATAACTTCAGGAACTACGGACTTTATGTGGGCAGCGTGGTGCTCACCCGCTACGGCGGCCAACACGCGGCCGAGGCCTTTGCCGAACGCCTTAAAGGGCTCGGCATAACCGTTTACCGCCACTACCCCATAGAGGGCTACCCCGCGAATTTAAGCAAAGTCATAAGCGACGAGGGCTACGGCAAGAATGACTACATAGAGACCTCCCGCGAGCTCGTGGTCATCACTGCTCCGGGTCCGGGCAGCGGAAAGATGGCCACCTGTCTCTCCCAGCTCTACCACGAGCATAAAAGGGGAGTAAAGGCGGGCTACGCCAAGTTCGAGACCTTCCCGATATGGTCGATTCCGCTCAACCACCCCGTCAACCTCGCCTATGAGGCCGCGACCGCCGACCTCAGCGACGTGAATATGATCGACCCCTACCATCTCGAAGCCTACGGCAAGTTGGCCGTGAATTATAACCGCGATATAGAGGTCTTTCCGGTGCTCAATGCGATGTTCAATATGATACTCGGCGAGTCGCCCTATAAGTCTCCGACGGATATGGGCGTGAATATGGCGGGCTTCTGCATCGTGGACGACGACGCCTGTTCCGAGGCTTCCAAGCAGGAGATACTTAGAAGATATTACAAGACCCTCTGCAAGAAAGTGACCGGCGGGGCAAAGGAAGAGGAAGTTTTGAGGATAGAGCTCCTTATGAAAAAGGCGGGGATAACCGCTGCCGACCGCAAACCCGTTACTCCCGCGCTCGAAAAGGCGGAGCTCACCGGCAACCCTGCGGCGGCGATAGAGCTCTGCGACGGCCGCATCATCACAGGCAAGACCTCAGAGCTCCTCGGAGCCTCATCGGCGCTGCTTCTGAACTCTCTGAAAGCCCTTGCGGGCATCCCCGACGGGCAGCTCCTTATTTCGCCGAAGGTCATCGAGCCGATACAGAAGCTCAAGGTGAACCACCTCGGCAACGAAAATCCGCGGCTCCACACCGACGAGGTGCTGATCGCGCTCTGCATATGCGCCTCCGAAAATCCCGCCGCGCAGCTCGCCCTCGAGCAGATAAAAAAGCTTTCGGGAGCCGAGCTCCATTCAAGCGTCATACTTTCCTCCGTCGATCTTAAAACGTTCGGCAGGCTCGGGGTAAGCGTCACCTGTGAGCCGGTATATCAGAAGCAGAGGCTTTATCACAAATAAAAAATTGCTCCGGCTCCGGAATTTCTTCCGGAGCCGGAACTTTTGTGGGTTTGAAAATTCTCACCAGGTGATTTCTAAATAAATAACGTATTTCTCTTTTTCTCCAACTACCTTATAGCGGGACTTCCGTGAGAGAAATCTGCGATATTTCTGCCGCTTTATGAATTTGCGTATCTCCGGCCTTACGGTAAAGCTCTCGAAGCCGAGAGAACCGAGCGTCTGCGATATCTTTTCGCTCACGGCTTCGGCATAGGCGGGAGATTCGCCGAATGACTCCATAGTGAAATATTCCCCCGAGTTGTCGGGCCGGTAGTATACCTCTCCTTCGGGATAATCCGAGATTGCGGAGGAATATCTGCTGCCGAGCCACTTTTTCGAGAGATAGCCCGTAAGCCTCCGCTGACCGTTTTTCGCGAGTTTAAGGCTCGCTTCCCTTATTACCGTAGCCGTCTCCTGCGCATATCTCTCAGCCGAGCGCTCGAGCCTTAGCTGCTTTTCCTGTTCCGATTCGTAGGCAGTCTTGTCGGAAAGCTCTTTCAGATCATCGGCAAAATTCATATATCTTCACCCTCATTTCCGTACATATATTATAGTCACAATTATGACTATTGTCAAGTATATAACAACAATTTATTCTAAAATAGGATAAAGGAGTGATATGCTTGATAAGTTACGGCCCGTTTTGGAAGACTTTGAAAGAGCGCGGCGTATCCACATACGCGCTGATAAACAGATTCGGAATAAGCAGCGCGACCATTTCGCGAATGAAGAAAGGCGGCGGCATAAGCACCCTTAAGATAGACGATTTCTGCCGGATACTTGACTGCAGGGTGGAGGACATAATAGAATACAGAGAAAGCGAGCAAAAATGAACCGACGGCGCCGATATTCGGAGCCGCCGGTAGTTTTTTAAATTGTCCAAACCAAGCTCAAAAACTTAAAAGTTTTCGGTCCACCCTTTTGCTTCCATACCCCCTGCCCCCTCTCCCTCCAAGAGGAAGAGGCAAGCGACGCTCCAACTGTGTTATATAGGAAAGAAGATCAGCGTCGCTGCGTCGTTCGCTTCGCTCTCGACCGGAATTATGAGTACGGTCGTTCACCGTTCGGTGAACGACCGACCCCTCCCCTCAAGGGGAGGGGTATTTGGGTTCCTCGAAGGTTATTTTGAGGGCTGGAGGCAAATGCGTCTCTTTTTGACGCGAGTGTGCACAACTCGTGTGAATCAGGGCGCAGGGCATTTTGGTCGAGAGCGAAGCGAACGACAGATGCGGCGTGACTGTGTTACCTTTATATCACGCTTCGACGCCGCATTACCCTCGCCGGGGGGTCCCCTAAATACGTAACAATGTCGGCGTTATTACTTCTTTACCTGCCCGTAATAGGCGTTGGCGCCGTGCTTTCTTAAGTAGTGCTTATCCAAAAGCTCCTGCTGCATCGTCTCTACGTCGCCGCCGTTTATTATCTTTGCATACATCGCCATTTTGGCGCACTCTTCGAGTATCACCGAGTGGTGGACGGAATCTACGGCGTCCTTGCCCCAGGTGAAGGGCCCGTGAGAGTGAACGAGAACGCAGGGTATGGCGTCGGGGTCGAGGTCCTTGAAAGTCTCGATGATAACGAGTCCGGTGTTCTTCTCGTATTCTCCGGCTATTTCCTCGGGAGTCATCTTTCGGGTGCAGGGGACTGCTCCGTAGAAGTAGTCGCCGTGGGTGGTGCCGAGGGCGGGGATAGGCTTTCCTGCCTGCGCGAACGAGGTGGCAAAGGTGGAATGGGTGTGGGTGACGCCGCCGATGTTCGGGAAAGCCTTGTAGAATTCGATGTGAGTCGGCGTATCGGAGGAGGGTCTCAAGTCTCCCTCGACGACCTTTCCGCTGAGGTCTACCACCACCATATCCTCCGGTTTCATCTCGTCATACTCAACGCCGGAGGGCTTGATGACGACAAGTCCCTTTTCGCGGTCGATACCCGAGACGTTTCCCCAAGTGAAGGTGATGAGCCCGTAGCGCGGCAGCATCATATTCGCCTCGTAGACTTCTTTTTTCAGTTTTTCCAGCATTTTTAACTCAACCTTTCTTTTTTGCGGGTAACTTTTTCCCGCTTTATTCATATACTGTTATAGCAGAGCTATTCCAAGTCAGCGTGTGTGCAGAGGATACCTGCGGGAATGATGTCTATAGCGGCGTAAGAGGGCGGGAGCCCGTCTCTCGGAAGCCCGATGCTCCCGGGGTTGATGTAATAAACGCCGTTTTTATATTCGCAGCGCCTTTCGTGGGTGTGACCGTATAGAACGAGGTCGGCGCCGTTATCCTTTGCGAGCTTTTTGAGACCCGTAAGTCCGAAGTTTACGTGCTGCATATGTCCGTGGCAGTAGATTATCTTTTTGCCCTCTGCCTCGACGGTTCCCACGAAAGGTTCCATAGAGCCGCGGTCGCAGTTGCCGGCGGCGCAAAGTATCCTCTTGTCGGGATAGAGCGACGGTATATCGTCGAGATCGCCCTCGGCGTCTCCGAGGAATATGTAGAGGTCGGTGGTAAGAGCGGTCTGCTCAAAGAGCCTGCGCACGTTTTGGTAATGCCTGTGAGAGTCGGAAAAAGCGATTATTCTCATAAAAAACTCCTTTCAGCGGTTTACCGGTATATGTTACCACATCCGTGCGGATTTTTCAACCCCGAAGAGGAGATTTTTGATGATGTCAGCACGTTTTTCAGGGGAGCCAAATACCCCTCCCCTCGAGTGGAGGGGTCGGTCGTTCGCCGAACGGTGAAAGACCGTGCACGTAACTTCGCTCTCGACCCGAGTGCCCTGCGCCTCGGCACACAAATCGCAAAAAGAGGCTCGACCGAAAACTTTTAAGTTTTACGCACTAATCACAATACATTTCGGAGGAAAAGTTATGAACTTTAGCAAAAATCAGATCGACTCGCTTGTAGCGATGACGTCGAAAAAGCTCGGCGTACCCGAGGATAAGCTTCGCACAGAGCTGCAAAACGGCACTTTTGACAGGCTCTTGGCCACTCTGCCTAAAAACGACGCCGCAAAGCTCACGGCGGCGCTCTCAAACCCCGCGACGGCGCAGATGGTGCTTTCGAGCCCGCAGGCAAAAGAGCTTATGAACAAGATATTCGGAAGCAAAAAGCAGAACTGACGTTTTTGGGAGGCGGACGGAATGGAAGACATTGCCGAAAAGATATCGCAGATACTCTCCGACGAGGAATCAGTGAAGCAGCTCGGCGAAATAGCGCAGATGCTCGGATTTTCTCCCGAGCAGGCGCCCGTGCCGCCCGCCTCGCAGAATGGCGGGCAAAGCGGCGATATGCCCGATGTCGGGGCAATTATGGCTCTTGCCGGCAAGCTGAAAAGCGCCGATGTTGACGACGACAACGTGAATTTTCTGAAGGCGCTCCGCCCGCTGTTGAGCGAAGAAAAGCGTCCGAAGATCGACCGCGCGGTTAAGATACTTAAGCTTATAAATCTTCTTCCCGTTCTGAAAGACAGCGGGATACTTGGGGGCGACCTGCTTGGCATCATATAACGGCGACTTCAGCAGTATGCAGGAGGAGGCTCTCAAGCGCCTCCGCGAGATGCAAAAGCGCTCCCGCACGGCAGTAAATCAGCCGAAGCCTGAGCCGAAGCCCGAACCTCGGCCCGAGCCCGCGCCGCAGCAGTCCCGAACGCAGAGCAGCCGTCCGCCGGAGCGCCGTCCCGACGTTTTGAACAGCCTTTTCGGCGACGTTAAGATAGATTCGGAAAAGGCGCTGATACTTCTTATGCTCTTTGTTTTATACCGCAACAACGCCGACATCAAGCTCCTCCTCGCGCTGGGGTATTTGCTGATATAGGGGCGGGGCAAACGGAAGGTTTGCCGCCTATCGGCGGGGAAAATATCGGCGTGCGCCGAGACTTTTTGCCCCCTCCCTCTCCTCCCTCCCCCGATGGGGGGAGGGCTCCATCACTTTTCTGCTCGTGCAGAAAAGTGAAGCGAAAAGACACGCCCGAGAGGGGGATTGCGATTTCCCCCTCTCGGGACTCTCCCCTTGAAACGCTGTCAGTAGCCGCGCCTGCTAAAGGACTTTTGCCGCAAAGGTCACAGAGGGAAACGGCGCGGCGATGCGCATACGCGCCCAAAAGAGCTGCACCAAATTCCCGCCCTTGAATGTGTTTTCGAGGTGCCAAAATACCCCTCCCCTTGAGGGGAGGGGTCGGTCGTTCACCGAACGG
>CANRLU010000042.1 GCA_947631535.1 uncultured Clostridia bacterium
CGCAATACGAAAAGGTTTTGCGGCTTATTCCCGAATTTGAGATAAAAACCCTGAATCAGGATTTTGCCGACAGCATTGTCCTTGAGCTTCTTATAAAAGCTGAATTTTGCGAGCCATTCTCGAAAAAGCTCGCCGACCTGACGAGCGGGCAGGCCGAGCTTACGCTCTCGGATATCCACTATGCAGACTTCGCCTGACGGCTAACCGCACAAAATTATAGGCACAAAATTGTGCATATATACAAAAATTATCTCCTGTCAAGAATTTTTTAAAGGAGATTTTTTGTTTTTATAGTATAAATTTGTGAGTAAAGAAAAAGTTTGTTCGAGCGGGGTGAGATAATGACGCCGAGAGAATACACCGAACAAATCGAGAAGTCGGTGCTGTCGCCTTATGCCTTTTTAAGCGCAAACAGCGCCGGAAGACGGGTGAGCGAGGAAAAATGCCCGCTTCGCACCGATTTTCAGCGCGACCGCGACAGGATCATTCACTGCAACGCCTTCGCGCGGCTCAAGCAGAAGACGCAGGTCTTCCTCAACCCGACGGGCGACCACTACCGCACCCGCCTGACCCATACCCTCGAAGTGAGCCAGATAGCGCGGACGGTATCGCGGGCTTTAAGGCTCAACGAGGACCTCACCGAAGCCATCGCCCTCGGGCATGACCTCGGACACACCCCCTTCGGTCACGCGGGCGAAGCGATCCTAAACAGCCTCTCGCCCAAGTGCTTCAAGCACTACGAGCAGAGCCTCAGAGTTGTTGACTGCATCGAAAAGGACGGCAAGGGGCTCAACCTCACCGCCGAGGTCAGGGACGGCATACTCAAGCATACCGACCAAATCGCCTCCACAAAGGAGGGCTACGTTGTAAGGCTTGCCGACGTCATCGCCTATATAAACCACGACATCGAGGACGCCGTAAGAGCCGGCGTGATCTCGAACGAAGACCTTCCTAAAAGCGCGGTCGAGGTTTTGGGGCAGAGAAAGTCGCAGCGGATAACCTCGCTCGTTCAGTCGCTCGTTGAAAGCGGCGCCGAAAAGCTCTGCTATTCCGAAGAGATAGAAAGGGCGAAAAACGAGCTCTCTGAGTTTATGTTCGCCAACGTCTACCGCAACCCCGTCTGCAAGTCGGAGGAATCGAAGGCGAAGCTGATGATTGAAAAGCTCTACCGCTATTTTTCGGAGAGCCCCGAAAAGCTCCCCGAGGACTATCTAAGGCTCGCCGACCGCTTCGATAAAGACACCGCGGTATGCGACTACATAGCCGGAATGACCGACGGCTACTGCACCAATCTGTTTTTGGATATATTCGTGCCGAAAGGCTGGGGAACCTACCCCGTATAAACTTCCGCGACCCGAAAGGCGGTGATTTTATGCCTCTGCCGATAGATTTTCTCGACCGTCTGAAAGACCGGAACCGCATCGAAGACGTTATGCGCAGCTATGTTACGCTGAAGCACGCGGGGCATAATCTCAAATGCCTCTGCCCGTTCCACTCCGAAAAAACCCCTTCCTGCACCGTTTACACCGACAACGGAAGCTTTTACTGCTTCGGCTGCGGCGCGGGCGGCGACGTTATCACCTTCATTATGAAGATAGAAAACCTCGATTACATCGAGGCGGTGAGATTTTTGGCTCAGCGCGCTGGGCTGCCGATGCCGGAGGACGGCTACGACGACCGCGCAGGTCGGGAAAAGCGCCGTCTTGCCGAGATAAACAAAGCCGCGGCGAGATTTTTCTACCAGAACCTGCGCACCCCCGACGGCAAGGAGGGCTTGCGCTACCTCATTGAAAAGCGCCGCCTCTCGCCCGATACGATAAAAAAATTCGGGCTCGGCGTTGCGCCAAACCACTGGACAAGCCTGAAAAACCATATGCTCGCGAACGGCTTTACCGAAAAGGAGCTTATCGCCGCGAGCCTTCTGAGCGAAAAAAACGGCAGGACCTTCGATTTCTTCGTGAACCGCGTGATCTTCCCGATATTCGACCTTCGCGGAAACGTTATAGCCTTCTCGGGACGGACGCTTGAAGCCAACCCGCAAGGCGGAAAATACCTGAACTCCCGAGAGACCCCGCTATATAAAAAGAGCCGAACGCTGTTTGCGCTGAATTTTGCGAAAAACGAGTCGGTAAAGTCAAAGAGGCTGATACTCTGCGAGGGAAACGTCGACGTTATAACGCTTCATCAGGCGGGCTTCACCGAAGCCGTCGCGACCTGCGGAACCGCCATCACCGATGAGCACGCGAGGCTGATGTCGCAATACTGCGACAGCGTTTACATATGCTACGACGCCGACGAAGCCGGCTTAAAAGCCACAAAAGCCGCAATTTCGATACTCTCGTCGGCGGGGCTCAACGCAAAGGTCGTAAGGGTATCGGGCGACGGAGTTAAAGACGTCGACGACTACATCAGGCGATACGGTTCGGAGCGGTTCAAGCTGCTGCTCAACGGCTCGGAGGGAGCGACCGACTACGAGCTTGCCAACGCGAAATCGGGGCTCGACCTCGACGGCGACCTCGGCAAGGTCGAATACCTAAAGCGGGCAGTCGAAGTGCTCGCGGGGATAGAGGGAAGCATCGAGCGGGAGGTTTATATATCCCGCGTAGCCTCGGAGCAGGGCATTCCGAAGGACATCGTGAGCGCCGAAGTCGCCTCGCTGATAAAGAAAAAGCGGGGTCAACAGCGCAAAAAGGAGTGGCGGCAGATATCATCGGGCTCGCGGCGTGACGGCATCAACCCCGAAGCTGCGAAATATCCGAAGCAGGCCCGCGCCGAAGAGGGCGTGATCGCCTATCTCTTCTCGCACCCCGACAGCGCCGAAAGCGTTTTTTCGAGGCTCTCGCCCGACGAATTCGTCACCGAATTCAACAAAAGGGTCTACGCCTCGCTTGAAAACAACCTGAGAGACAGCGGAGATTTCGGTCTCGGCTCATTGGGCGGCGAATTTTCAGCCGATGAGATGGGCAGAATATCAAGTATTCTTGCCCGTTCAAGAGAGGTCACAGCCGACCGCGAAGCGCTCGAGGATTACATCTCAGTCGTCAAAAAAGGAGTCGTCAGAACCGACGACGGCGAAATGTCGGACGACGATTTTGAAAAATATATAGAGCAGATACGCAAATCCAAAAGGAATTGACATAATATTAACGGAGGCAATTTATGAGCGAAAAGAAAGTTAGCATCGACAGTCTGCTTGAAGCCGGCAAGGCATCGGGCAAGCTCACAACAAAGGAAATAACCGAGGCTCTCGAGGAGATGGACTACGACGTAGAGCAGATAGACAGCTTTTACGACGCCTGCGCCGCCAACGGCATCGAGATTATCGACGACATCGTTATGGAGACCGAAAACCTCGACGAGCTTATCGAGCTCGACGAGCCTATCCTTGACGGCGACAGCGAATTCGACGAAGACATCGATTCGAGCATGTCCGACTCGATAGCGATAGACGACCCGGTCAAGATCTATCTTAAGGAGATAGGCAGGGTCCCGCTTTTAACTCCCGAGGAGGAAATAGAGCTCGCCCAGAGAATGAAGGAAGGCGACAAGGAAGCCAAAAAGCGCCTTGCCGAGGCAAACCTCAGGCTCGTCGTTTCGATAGCAAAGCGCTACGGCGGCAGAGGAATGCACTTCTTGGACCTTATCCAGGAGGGCAACCTCGGGCTTATAAAGGCCGTTGAGAAGTTTGACTATACCAAGGGCTTCAAGTTCTCGACCTACGCCACCTGGTGGATACGCCAGTCGATAACCCGTGCGATAGCCGATCAGGCGCGCACGATACGCATACCCGTCCATATGGTCGAGACGATAACAAAGGTAAAAAAGACCTCGTCGCAGCTTTTGCACCAGAACGGGCGCGACCCCTCCCCCGACGAGATAGCCCGCGAGCTCGATATGCCGGTTGAGCGCGTAAGAGAGATACTCAGAATAGCTCAGGACCCTGTTTCGCTCGAAACGCCTATCGGCGAGGAGGAGGACAGCCACCTCGGCGACTTCATTCCCGACGAGAACGCCCCCGAGCCCACCGAAGCCGCCTCGCTCGTTTTGCTCAAGGAGCAGATAAATCAGGTCCTCTCAACGCTTACCGACCGCGAGGAAAAGGTCCTTCGCCTGAGATTCGGTCTTGAAGACGGCAGAAGCCGCACCCTCGAGGAGGTCGGGCAGATGTTCAACGTTACCCGCGAAAGAATCCGCCAGATAGAGGCAAAGGCGCTCAGAAAGCTGAGACACCCCAACCGTTCGAACAAGGTCAAGGATTTCATCGACTGATTCAAAAGAAGCCGCGTTGTATTTTCGATGCGGCTTTTCTTTTATATGCAAAACAAAACCCCGCCGGAGCGGGGCTTTGTTTTTAAGAGAGTATTGGTATGTAAACAGCTTGATATCAATTATTTCTTCTTTTTGCCGAGAACGATAGCAACTACCGCGACGACAACTATAACCGCAACTACTACGATACCGACTATAAGACCGGTGTTGGAGCCGCTGCTCTCGGAGCTGCTCGGAGCGGTATCTTCGGCGGGAGCTTCTTCGGCGGGAGCTTCGGTTACCTCGGGCTCAGCGGGCTGAGCTGCGGCGGCTTCGTCGACCATAGCCTGGATCTGGTTTACTATTCCGGCAAGGGTCTCTTCGACATAGGTGAGAGCGGCGTTGGTATAGCCGGTGTTGTTGCACTCGGTGCGGGCTCTGTTGGTAGCCTTGGTGGCTTCGTCGAGAGCGTCGTTGAGGACTTCGAGGTCGCCGTTGGCGCCGTTGGCGGATTCAAGGGCGGCATTGACTCTGTCGGTGTATTCCTTGAGGTCGTTGTCGATGAATTCCTGCTCGATGGCTACGAGGCTTTCAACGAAAGCGTCTACGACTTCCTTGGTGTTGTGGTTGTAGGAGTTGTAGGTGATGGAGTAGGTTATGGATTTGAGCGCGGTGAGGTACTTGGTGCAGTATTCCTCGTTGGTGATGCCGAGCTTATTGACGATGAGCTCGCTGAGGGCTATCTCTCTGGCGTTGCCGGTGAGGCTGCCCCAGTCTGCCATAGTGCACTCGAGCTTGTAATCCTTGTCAACATATCCGAGCTCTTCGCCGGTGAAGACTACGTCGTCATAGCCTTCGGCGGAGACGGTGATGTTGCTCACGGTGACGTTGTATTCGCCCTTGTCGCCTTCGACCATCGCGCTGTCGATCATCTGGAGGTTGAACTTCGGGAGAACGGTCCAGTCGTTGGTGTTGGAAGCGTTGATCTCGCCTACCTCTTCGCCGGCATCGTTTACGGTCATGCCGAGAGGAGAAGCGGTGACGGTCTGCTCAACGGTTCCGCCGAGAGGAATGGACTCGCCGTTGCCGACTGTATGCCAGAGCGCCCAAGCGACGTTGTCCTGAATGAAGAAGCTTGTGGAGATCGCGCGGGACTGGATGCTCTCATAATTCTTAATGGTTATTTCTTCGGCAACCGGCTCGGGATCATGACGGTTGTCTTCGTGCTCGCCGGTGAGGGCAAGAGTCCACCAAACGTCGTATTCGGACTGACGGGTGCTTCTCTGATAAGCGTCGTCGGCTTCCTCATTGTCGAGGATATAGCAGGTGTAGTCGCGCTTGCCGCCGGAGCAGGCGTTGATCTGGAGGCACATCTCGATGGAGTTGTTGAGAACGTCGGTGATCGGGAAGTACAGCTCTACGTCGTAGCCCTTGTCGGTGATGACGGCGGTGTAGTAGTCATCGGGAACGACGCCGGAATCGGCCGTGCCGGGATTTGCATAGTAAAGTCTCCACTGCTGCTTTTGGTTTTCGTTCATCCAGAAGACATCTACGGAGTCGGTCTCGTAGTTGTTGGCAGAAGTGTCGTCGAGTTCAGAGTCGATAACGCTGAAGAAGACGTAAACGTTGGTATCGTCGTTGATGACCCAGGCCTGGCCGATGGGTTCGTCAAGAACTTCGCCGCCGCCGTTGGTCTTGCCCTTCTGGACGAAATCCAGAGGAGTGGCGGTGTCGTAAACATCGTCCTTAACGCCGTCTATAACGGCAGTGCCGGATCCTGCCTGGATAACGATATCGGCAGTGATCGCATTGAGTGTCATCGGCAGGAGCGAAAGCGCCATCGCCAATGAAATAAGTATTGCTAACAATCTTTTCATACGGTTTTTACCTCCAATAAAATTTGGTATATTTATTATAACATCTTTTTATGACACTTTCAATCAGCACATTTAACAAAAGTTGAGCTATTTTTTGCACATTTTGTCAAATGCTCATCTCAAAATGCGAAAAAAATCGTGCGGATTTCACATAAACGACGTTTATGTCAGCGCTTCAAAGCGAAATATTGCGCCGACAGTGCAAAAAACGGGCGGCACCGAAGCGCCGCCCAAAACACAGTATTTCTGCCGTTTTATCAGTACATTCCGCCCATTCCGGCCGCGCCGGGTGCGGGTGCCGGAGGATTCTCCTCTTTCTTATTGGCAACGAGGCTCTCGGTCGTGAGGACCATTGCCGCAGCCGAAGCCGCGTTCTGAAGAGCCGAACGGGTCACCTTGGTCGGGTCAACGATGCCGGAGGGGATCATTTCCACATATTCCTCTTTATAGGCGTCGAAGCCGTAGCCCACCTTGCGGGAGCGCTTTATCTTGTCGATGATAACGCTGCCGTCGAGGCCTGCATTGGCGGCTATCTGCCTCATCGGCTCCTCAAGTGCCTTGAGGACTATCCTTGCGCCGGTCTTTTCGTCGCCCTCGAGGGTGGGGATTATCTTCTCAACAGCGGGCACGGCGTTGATGAGAGCCGTTCCGCCGCCGGCAACTATGCCTTCCTCGACGGCTGCCTTGGTGGCCGCAAGAGCGTCTTCAACTCTGAGCTTCTTCTCCTTCATTTCGGCCTCGGTGGCGGCGCCCACTCTGAGGACGGCAACGCCGCCCGCGAGCTTGGCAAGGCGCTCCTGGAGCTTTTCGCGGTCGTAATCCGAGGTGGTGTTTTCGATCTCGGAGCGGATCTGCGCAACTCTTGCCTTTATCTCTTCGGGGTCGCCGGCACCGTCAACTATAATGGTGTTCTCCTTGGAGACGACCACCTGGCGTGCGCGTCCGAGGTCGTTGACGGTGGTATCCTTGAGCTCATAGCCGAGCTCCTCGCTGATAACGTCGGTGCCGGTGAGGGTGGCGATATCGCGGAGCATTTCCTTTCTGCGGTCGCCGAAGCCGGGCGCCTTGACGGCTACGCAGGTAAAGGTCCCGCGGAGCTTGTTGATGAGTATGGTCGAGAGAGCCTCGCCTTCGAGGTCCTCGGCGATGATGAGGAGCTTCTTGCCGCTCTTTACGATGTCTTCAAGAAGCGGGAGGATATCCTGGATAGAGCTTATCTTCTTGTCTGTCACGAGAATGTAGGCGTCGTCGAGGACGGCCTCCATCTTGTCGGTATCGGTGACCATATAGGGAGTGATGTAGCCGCGGTCGAACTGCATGCCTTCCACGACCTCGCTGTAGGTCTCGGCGGTCTTGGACTCCTCAATGGTGATAACGCCGTCGGAGGTGACCTTTGCCATAGCCTCGGCGATAAGTTTGCCCACGCTCTCGTCGCCGGAGGAAACGGTGGCGACGCGCTCGATGTCGGAGCTGCCCGAAACCGCCTGAGAATGTTCGAGAACGGCGGCAACGGCGGCGTCTACGGCCTTCTGAATACCCTTTTTGAGTATCATCGGGTTGGCGCCGGCGGCGATATTCTTCATTCCCTCGCGGACGAGCGCCTGCGCGAGCAGAGTTGCGGTGGTGGTGCCGTCGCCCGCGGCGTCGTTGGTCTTGGTGGCCACTTCGCGGATGAGCTGTGCGCCCATATTCTCAAAGTTGTCTTCAAGATCTATCTCCTTGGCAATGGTAACGCCGTCGTTGGTGATGAGCGGAAGTCCGTAAGTCCTGTCGAGCACAACGTTCCTGCCCTTGGGGCCGAGAGTTATCTTAACAGTGTTCGCGAGCTTGTCTATGCCCGCCTGGAGAGCCTTTCTGGCTTCTTCTCCGTAAATAATTTCCTTAGCCATAATTCATTCGATCCTTTCCGTAAAATTCAGTTTACTCGGCAACCGCAAGGATATCGCCCATATTCACGATGATGAGCTCCTCGCCGTCGATCTTTACCTCGGTGCCGGAATATTTGCTGAGCAATACCTTGTCCCCGACCTTTACCTTCATGCATACGGCTTCCTTGCCGTCGCGGGGGGCGCCGTCGCCAACTGCCATAACTTCGGCAAGCTGCGGCTTCTCCTTGGCGGAACCTGTGAGAATTATTCCGCTCTTAGTGGTCTCCTCTGCCTCGACCATCTTAACGATAACGCGGTCAAAAAGCGGTTTGAGTGTCATAAAATTACCTCCTGTTATAATTTCGGCTTTCGCCTTTTTCACATTGATTTTAGCAAACTCACCTCGAGAGTGCTAAATTATATTATACCGACATTTTTCAAAAAATCAAGCGGTTGTTGTCGGTGAAACGAAAATTTTGCATAATTTGTTGAGTTTTACCATATGCCGAAGATTTTTTTGCAGACGGTTTGGGCAATGAGTCAAAAATCAGGGGGGCAATCGCAAAGCTTTTTTGTTTGCCCCGCTCGCCGTGAGGCAAATGGGGAGACAATGCGGCGTCGAAGAGTGATATAAAGGTAACACAGTCACGCCGCATTTGCGCATACGCGCCGAACGGAGCCGCCCGGCTCGTGCAGGTAAAGTCGCAAGGCATTTGGGCCGAGATCGGAACGAATGACAAAAGCAACAGAAACAAACGTGACCTTTATATCTCTCTTTGCGTCGCTTTCCCCGCTTGACAACCCCGCAAAAGATGTATATTATTATGTTCAGATTTAATTTTCAGGAGGCTGATATGTACCGTCTGATGATAGTTGAAGACGACGCCGGCATAGCCGAAGCTGTCGCCGAGCGGGCTTCGGCCTGGAACCTTGAAGTGAGAGCGGTCACGGATTTCAGGGGCGTTCTGCGCGAATTTGCCGAGTTTTCGCCGCACATTCTTCTTTTGGACATCTCACTGCCCTTTTTCGACGGCTATTACTGGTGCGCCGAAATACGCAGGGCATCAAAGGTGCCGATAATATTCCTCTCTTCGGCCGCAGACAATATGAATATAATTATGGCGATGAACCTCGGTGCCGACGATTTTATCGCGAAGCCTTTTGATATGAGCGTTCTTATGGCAAAGGTGCAGGCTCTTTTGCGGCGGACTTACGATTTTGCCGCAGGAGTGCCGGTCATAGAGCACCGAGGCGCACTTTTGAATACCGCCGACGGCACGCTCGTGTTTAACGGCGAGCAGATCTCGCTCACGCAAAACGAGCTCCGCATACTCATATGCCTTATGGAAAACAAGGGGCGGACCGTCAGCCGCGAAAGGCTTATGGAGCGCCTATGGAACACCGATTCGTTTGTTGACGAGAACACCCTCACCGTAAACGTGAACCGCCTGAGAAAAAAGCTCGACGCCGCTGGGCTCGAGGGGTTTATAGGCACTAAATTCGGCGTGGGCTATATTGTGGAGTGATGACATGAAGCTTTTAAAAAGATATCTCTATTACCGCCGCAGGATAATAGCGGCTTCGGTGATATTCGCAGCGGTGTTTGCGGCGTCGTTCCGCCTCTACCGCCTGCCGATAGGCGCCGTGGGCTACCCTGCCCTGCTCTGCGCGCTGGCGGCCGCCGTACTTATAGCCTTAGACCTTCGCCGCGCGGCAAAAGACCACAAAATATATGATCTCGCCGTAAAAAACGCGGAGGATACCTCCGTCAGTCTGCCCGAGCCCCGAAGTCTTGAAGCTGAAGACCTGAATGAGCTCGCGGCGGCTCTGCGCGGCGAAATGAAAGAGCTCCGCGACCTTTCGGATTCAAAATACCGCGACACTGTGGACTACTACACCGTCTGGGTGCACCAGATAAAGACGCCGATAGCCTCTATGCGCCTGAGCCTTGAGAACGAGGACACTCCCCTTTCGCGAAAGCTATATGCCGAGCTTATGCGGATAGAAAGCTACGTTGAAATGGTGCTTGCGTATCTGCGGCTCGACTCGGTCTCGAGCGACTACGTCTTTAAGGAATACCGCCTCGACGGGATAATAAAGCAGGCGGTGAAAAAATTCGCGTCGGAATTTATAGGGAAAAAGATAGCTCTTGAATATTCCGGCACCGAAAAGACGGCCGTCACCGACGAAAAATGGCTTCAGTTCGTGATAGAGCAGATACTGTCGAACTCCTTAAAATACACCCGCGAGGGCAGCGTGAAGATATATATGTCCGAGCCCGACACCCTCTGCATCGAGGACACCGGCATAGGGATAGCCCCCGAAGACCTCCCGAGGGTGTTTGAAAAGGGATACACAGGCTGCAACGGCAGGCTCGACAAGCGTGCGAGCGGCCTCGGGCTTTACCTTTGCAGGCAGATCTGCAAAAACCTCGGAATAGATATAAGCATTGCCTCGGAAATAGGAAAGGGCACCGCTGTTTCGCTCACGCTCGAACAGTATGACCTCACTGCGGAGTAAATGTTACAAAAATGTAAGATTTAAGGCGGGAAATGTAAGCCGATACGATTGCGGCTCATTTCCCGCCTGCGGTATAATCTGTTCATAAACTTTGGAACGGAGGAAATTTTCATGAGTATTCTTGAAGTGAGCGGAATAAAAAAGGTATACTCTTCGCGCTTCGGAGGAAACAAGGTCGAGGCGCTGAAAAACGTCAATTTCAGCGTGGAAAAGGGCGAATACGCCGCAATTATGGGAGAATCCGGCTCGGGCAAGACCACCCTTCTCAATATTCTTGCCGCGCTCGACAAACCCACCGGCGGCAGCGTTATCTTAGACGGCCTTAACCTCGCTAAGATAAAGGAGTCGGCGATAGCGCAGTTTCGGCGGGACAATTTGGGGTTCGTGTTCCAGGATTTCAACCTTTTGGACACCTTTACACTTGAAGACAACATCTTCCTGCCGCTCGTCCTCGCGGGGACTCCCTACCGCGAAATGCAGGACAGGCTTCGTCCGATAGCCGCAAAGCTCGGCATACCCGGGATACTGAAAAAATACCCCTATGAGGTCTCGGGCGGGCAGAAGCAGCGCGCGGCGGTCGCGAGGGCGATGATAACCGACCCGAAGATAATTCTTGCCGACGAGCCCACCGGCGCGCTCGATTCCCGCTCGACCGACGAGCTTTTAAAGCTCTTCGGCGACGTCAATATGCTCGGACAGACTATCCTTATGGTGACTCATTCGGTGAAAGCGGCGAGCTCGGCGGGACGGGTGCTGTTTATAAAGGACGGCGAGGTGTATCATCAGCTCTACCGCGGTGCGGACACCCGCGAGCAGTTCTATCAGCGCATTTCGGACACTCTCACTATTCTTGCGACGGGCGGTGAAAGGGAATGAAGCTTACTCTTTATCCTAAGCTCGCGTTCGACAGCATACGCAAGAACAGGCGGCTCTACGTCCCGTATATCCTCACCTGCATAGGAATGGTCGTGATGTATTACATCATCTGCTTTCTGAAATACTTTTCGGGTCTCGAGACGGTCCCGCACGGCGAAATAATAAGCGAATTCCTCATAATGGGCGAGTTCGTCATCGCAATATTCGCGGGGATATTCCTTTTTTACACCAATTCTTTCCTTATACGCCGACGCAAAAAGGAATTCGGTCTTTACAATATCCTCGGAATGGGCAAAAACGCCCTGACGCTGATAATCTTCTGGGAGACCGTGATAATCGCAGCGATATCCCTCGGAGTGGGTCTGCCCGTGGGGATAATCCTCTCAAAACTCGCGGAGCTCTGCTTTGTCAACATTTTGCAGGGCGATGTAAACTATTCGCTCAGCGTCGCCCCTGCGGCCGTGCTCTCAACGTTCGAGGTCTTCGGGATAATCTTCCTGCTGCTGTTTATAAGCTCGGTCCTCAAAACGAGGTTCTCGACCGCTATCTCGCTCGTGAGGTCTGAAAACGTCGGCGAAAAGCCCCCGAAGGCAAATTGGCTGCTCGGTATCCTCGGGATAGTCCTTTTGGGCTGGGCTTATTACATCGCCGTAGTGACCGAAAACCCCATCGCGGCAATATTCCTGTTCTTTGTTGCGGTCGTTATGGTAATCGTCGGGACCTATCTTGTGATGATATCGGGGTCGGTGCTGCTATGCCGTATCCTCCAGAAAAACAAGAGCTATTACTATAAGCCGAACCATTTCGTTTCGCTGAGCTCGATGGTATACAGAATGAAGCGCAACGGCGCGGGCCTTGCCTCTATCTGCATACTCGCAACTATGGTGCTCGTTATGATATCCTCAACCGCGAGCCTCTATTACGGCAACGAAAACGCGCTTTTGAGGCAGTACCCGAGGGAGATGGACACCTACTACTATATGAACAGCATAGCGGACCTGTCCGACGAGAACATAGGCCGGCTCCGCGAAAAGCTCGACGGCTACCACAGCGAACACGGTCTTGTGCCGCAGAACGTGATCGAGTGCAGGCAGATATGCGTCGCGGGATATTTAAAGGACGGAGTAGTCGAGACCGACGTATCGCTGTTCGATACCTCGGAGATCAAAATCGTTGACGAGGGAATTACGGAGTTCATATTTTCCTCTCTTGAGGACTACAACCGCATCTACGGGACCGATTACAGCCTTAACGACGGCGAGGCGCTGATTTTTACGGTCCACGGAGATTACGTCGGCGACACGGTTTCATTCAACAACGGCAGGACGCTGAAAATCGTCGGCAGCGTAGAGGACTACAGCATCGACGTCGATGCTATGGTCTCGATAGTCCCGTCGGTGGTGCTCGTTGTTCCCGACCTCGGAAAAGCCGTCGAGGGGCTCGACAGGCTCGCGACCTATAACGGCGACCCGATGCTCTCGTATCAGTGGGTATACTGCTTCGATATGGGGCTCGAGCCGGAGGAACAAATAGCCTATGGACAGAGCTTCTGGAAATACTGCTATGATCTTCGCACCGACAATTCCGATGACTTCGTCAGCATCACGGCTAATATCCGCGAGCTCGACCGCAGCGATTTTCTCACGCTCTACGGAGGGCTGTTCTTCTTAGGGTTAATGCTCTCGGTGGTGTTCATCTTTGCGGCGGTGCTCATCATCTACTACAAGCAGATATCCGAGGGCTACGAGGACCAGTCGAGGTTCGAGATAATGAAAAAGGTCGGAATGACCGACCGCGACATAAGAAAGAGCATAAATTCGCAGCTTTTAACGGTGTTCTTCCTGCCGCTGGCTTTTGCGGCGCTTCACCTCGGCTTCGCTCTCCCGATAATAAGCAGGCTGCTTCTGCTCTTTAATCTTCGCAACATACCGCTGTTCTACCTCGTTGCGGCGGGCTGCTTCGCGGTCTTTGCACTCTGCTATGCGCTCGTCTACAAGATAACCTCTCATTCCTACTACAAAATAGTCATCGGCGATAAGGAGGGAAAGCAGTGAAAAGACTTATAGCGATAATGTTTGCGATAATTGCGGTCTGCTGGCTCGCCGACCGCATAGGCCCGAAGGAGGGTGACGAAGAGTGTTAAGACTGATTGCGGCAATAATGGCGATAATAATGCTGCTCTCACACGCGGGACTTTTCCCGAGGTTTAACAAGGACACTGCGATACGCTGCTACGACGCAGTTATCTCAACGTTCGGGAAGCTTGCCCTCGCCCAGCCCTGGCTCTTGGGCGAACGGGAATTTTCGGATATGAGCGGCTGTTACGGGGAATATTCCTGCGACGGCGCCGGCCTCAACGGCAGCGATTTCATCTTCGGCGGGGTGTCGGTGTATGAGAGGAAAATAAAGCTCGTCGCCGAAAAAGAGACCTTTTCTGGCAGCGCAGAGCTGAAAATAATGATAGGCGGCGTGACCAAGACCTGCGATTTCGATAAAAACGGCAGGTTCGAGGGAGAATTTACGCTGAACGGTTCGAGCGGAGTGATGGTGGAATACGATGACTTCACCGGAAAAGTAACGATAATATCGGAAAAGACTGAATAAAAAAACAGGCGGAGATATGCTCTCCGCCTTGTTTGTTATTTGAAAAGATTATACCGCTTCGACCTTGTCGAGCTCGCTGCCGCAGGCGTCGATGACGTTCTTTCCGCCGACGACGCATACTCCCGCCGCCTTGCAGATATCGTCGAGCACGCGGCTGAAGCCGTCTAACTGTTCAAACGTAGTCCCGAGGATCTCGTCGCGCTCACGCTGCATGTCCTCGTGAGTAATCTTCGAGAAATAGGCTTCGGCTGCCCTGTCGCCCTCGCTTCTCGGGGTGAGGACGGGCTCTATAGCGGCGATGGTGCTTATGATATACTTCTCAATGTCGCCCTTGCTCTCGCAGAAGTCGCGAAGCACCTGGCCGGCCTTGTCAAAGCTCGTGAGCGACCTTGCGGGGCTCGGGTCGCGGTAAGAGGTGAGGCTTACGCCGCCGCCTGCGCGGACGTTCATATGAGTGCCGTAGGCGCCGCCCTTTACCCTTATGTCGTTCCAGAGATAGTCGTAGGTCAGGAATTGCGCCGCAACTCTTGCCGCGCCGGAGTATTCCGCCCCGACGGTTCCGAGATTCGAAGCCTTGACGGCAAATCCTATTTCTGCGGGAATGACGAAGCCTTCGCGGCTCACCGGCTTGGGCTGATATTTAACGTTCTCGCCCTTCTCGCCTTCCGAGAGCTTGGAAAGAAGCTCTTCGAGCCACTCGGCGTCGTATTCGCCGGTATAGCCGACGGTGAGCTTGGATTTAGTGAATATGTGCTTTGCCAAATCGGCAAGTTCGCGGCAGAATTCCTCGCCGTGTTCGCCGTATCCGTTGTCGGCGTTCTGGAGGTCTCTGAGCATCGAGATGCCCTGAGTGGCCTCAATGGCAAGGCCCTTCGCGCTGCTTGCGGCGTTGGCGCGCATAGTGCCGTAGGAGTCGCCGCGCATGGCTATCCTCTGCTCCATAGAGAGTCTGCTCTGGCGGAGAAGATTATAGATGAGCTCCTTGTCAAGATAGTTCGAGCGGTTGAGTATCTCGTCGGCAAGGCGGACGGCGTCCTCCTTGCTGCTCTCAAGAAGGGCAATTCTTACGGTGACATAGGGCGAAGCCTCTGCGGTCTGCCCGCACTCGGCAAACACCTCGGTCGAGGCATAGAATCTGCCGAGCTTAGCCTGCAATTCGCCCGATAATTCGAGGACCGAATAGTTCTCGGTAGCGGTCTGACCGATTATCGAAGCCAAGAAAGCGGCTTTTCCGAGCTTTTCGACAGGAAGGTCGGAAAGCGGGAAGTAGAGGTTGAGGTAAATTATGCCGTTGGTCTCGAGCGGCTGATGCAAAACGGTTACGCCGCCGGCGGTGAGGACCTCCTGCGGGGTGGTCTCGCACTTTTCGGGGATATCCGAGACGGAAAGACGCGGCAGGCACTTAAGCTGCTCTTCGGTGTCGGCGGCCTCCTGCCTGCTCCTTAAGAGCGCAAAGTCGCCGATGATCTTTTCGATATCGCCTGCGCCGAGCCCCTTTTTGACTTCGCTGAGGCGTGCGGCCTCTGCAGCTCTCTTCTCTTCGCCGAGAGTCTTCGAGGGAAGCAGGCAGAGCTTTGCGTTGTGGGGATTTTCAAGGAGAGCTTCCTTCAAGACTTTCTCAAACCAGCCCTCGTCGATCTTCTTTCTTAAGGACGCAAACACGGCGTCGCTGCAAAGATTCTGCGACGGGTCGCCGCCGTAGAGCCAGCTCTCGAGGGTGGTCATCGCGTAAACGAGGCCGCGCGGCATCCCGCCGAAGTCTTTTTCGCGGGTAGCAAATTCCATTCTGCTGAGGTTGCTGTGCAGAAGCTTTTTGTCCATACCCTCGGCCTGCTCTTTGAGAACCTTTTCAACGAGAGCGCGGATCTCGCCTTCCTTGGCGGGGTCAACGTTTCTTATAACCAGAGTCATGGCGTTCTGCTGTATGCCGTCCATAAGTCTTAAGCTCACGTCTTCGGCAAGACCGGCGTCCAAAAGCGCCTTTGTCAGCGGCGACTCGTTAAAGTCGGTCAGAACGGAGGCGATAACACTGAGCGCAAGGGTCTTTTCGGTCTCGCTGTAGTCTCCGACGACCCAGCCCTCGGCGAGTATAGCCTTTTTGGAGTCGTCCTCCTCGGCGCCTATTTCGTAATAGGCGGTCTTCTCCTCGGGGGATACGGGCTTCTGATAAGGGATATCGGCGTCAACGTCGAGCCGCTCGTATTCGCAGAGGAAGGAGTCGAGCTTAGAAAGAACGGCGTCAACGTCAATGGCTCCGTCGAGGATTATCCTTGCGTTGGAGGGGTGATAGAAGCGGTGGTGATTCGCAAGGTAGTTTTCATAAGTCAGCTCCGTAATATGGTCGGGGTGGCCGCCCGATTCAAAGCCGTAGCAGTTATCGGGGAACAGAAGCTTTTGCAGCTCATAGGTGAGAACGCTGTCGTAGGTGGCATAGGCGCCCTTCATCTCGTTGTAAACAACGCCGTTGCACCTAAGCTCCCCCTCGGGACTGTCGAGCTCGTAATGCCAGCCCTCCTGCCTGAAAGCGTGAGGGTCTTTTATGCTGAGCGGGTGAAGCACGGCGTCCATATAAACGTCGATGAGATTCAGAAAGTCCTGCGGGTTGCGGGAGCAGACGGGATACATCGTTTTGTCGGGGAAAGTGAACGCGTTGAGGAAAGTGGCCATAGAGCCCTTTATAAGCTCTACGAACGGTTCCTTGACGGGATATTTTTCCGAACCGTTGAGCACCGAGTGCTCGAGGATATGGAAAACGCCGGTGTGGTCGCTCGGAATGGTCTTGAAAGCTATCGCGAAGGTCTTGTTGTCGTCCTTGCGGTCGAGCCAGACGAGGTCTGCGCCGTTTTTCTCATAGGTCATTCTCACAAGGCGTGCGCCGATCTCGGGCAGCTCCTGAACGTATTCCACCCTGAAGCCGCGTATAACATCGTTTTTCTGCATAATGCTTCTTCCTTT
>CANRLU010000043.1 GCA_947631535.1 uncultured Clostridia bacterium
GTCCATCGAGGTTATGGATTCAACTAATTTCTCATTTTTAGCCATAATTTTTATACTCCCAATAATATTTATTTTGATTTCGACTCATTGTCAACATTTTCGCCGTCATTTTCGGCGGGATCTTCTTCATTTTCGTCTTCCTGCACCCTTTCGGGTCGGGGCTCGTCGGGGACGCCGCCGTTTTTGCGGCGCTTATCTATAAATGCCGCGAGCTTCGGCGTGAGCCGGATTATAACGTATATTCCCGCGAAAAGTATCGCGAGCTTGAGGAGCACTTCTCCCCATACCCCGAGGTTTTCCATAATGCGTCCTCCTCCGGCGGCTGATTTTGGCGCGTTTCCTAAGCTTTTGCTCCTGCGGACGGGGCGAAGCCCGGCGCGGCGCAGCCGCGCCCGCCGAAGCCGCAGGCTTCGGCGGGCGAAAACCGCGGAGCGGTTTTCGGGGGCTTCGCCCCTCCGCACGCGCTCTGCCGTTTGTCAAACATCAATATATCACACTTTGTCCTGATTTGCAACAGTTTCCTGCGCAGAATATTCTTTTTTCATCGCGCCGAGGACCTGCAGACCTATCGGCAGAGCGATGATAAACGCAAGAGCGTCGGCGACGAGCTGCGAAAGCTCAAGCCCCAAAAGCGGCTCGAAGCCGAGCAGGCTCATAATCAGCGGCAGCCCGAGGACAACGGGGATAAACGTAAGTCCCTGGCGCGTCATCGCGACGAGGGTAGCCCTGCCCGTCATTCCGATGTTTTGGAGCATCATATTCGAGAGCGTGACCCAGGACATAAGCGGGAAGATAGAAAGCTGAGCCCTGAGCGTAAACGCCGCTATCGACTGAGCGAGTTCGCTCGAACCCGCAAGCGCGGCGGTTATGGGCTTCGCAAAAATTATCCCCGCGGCAGAGAGCACCAAAAGCACGATAAAGCTTATCTTAAAGCAGAAGTAATAGGCCTTGCGGACGCGGTCGTAGCGCTTGGCGCCGTAGTTGAAGCCGCAGACCGGCTGGAAGCCCTGCCCGAAGCCTATCAGCGCCGAGGCGGCGAAGTTCATAAGCTTCGAGACGCCCGTCATAGCCGCCTGGACTGCATCTATTATCTCTCCGTCGGAAATGTAGAGCCCAACGGCGTGGTTGAGGGTGGTGGTAGCTATGCTTGAAAGTCCCTGCCTCACAAGCGAGGGCAGCCCGCCCTGAACGATCCCTTTGAAATAGTAGGGCTTGAAGGAGAAATTCTTGAGATTTATCTTGATATTGTCGCTGAAATGTATTCCCACGGCGAGCACCGCAAAGCTCACGAGCTGGCTCAGAGCCGTCGCCAAGGCCGCGCCGCCCACTCCCATTCCTACGCCGAAGGGCATAGTCAGCGCGCCGCCGAAGAGAGCATCTCCATTTTTGAAGATAAACAGCGGGTCGAGGATAAGGTTGAGTATAGCGCCGGAGGTAAGCCCGAGCATCGCAAAGAAGGCGTTTCCCTGCATCCTGAGCTGGTTGTTCATAACTATCGCGCCGGTCATAAAGGGCGCGGCAAGGAGTATCCAGCCCATATAGTCGGAGGTTGCCGAAGCCGCAGCCTCGGTCTTGGCGCCCAAAAGCGTTACTAGCGGGCCTTTGAATATCAGCCCGAAAACGCATATCGCGAGGCCGAACATAACTGCGTACCCAAAGCCTGTTGCAGCCATTTTCTCGGCGTCGGCGTAGTCGCGGCGGCCGAAAGCTCGCGAAATATAATTGCCCGAGCCGTGCCCGCAGAAGAACCCGAAGGACTGTATTATCGCCATCAGCGGGAAGACTATTCCCACGGCAGCAATCATAGAGTCGCTCTCGAGCTGCCGAACGAAAAATGTGTCGGCAAGGTTGTAAAACGAGGTGACGAGCATGCTTATCACCGTGGGCACTGCGAGTGTCGCCACGAGCTTTTCCACCGGCTCGGTGGTCATTCTCACGTATTTTGCATCTGATGCCGCCTTCTGAGCGGCGAGCTTTTCATCGTTCATTTTATCTCCTGTTTCATAGGCGGGTGCAGTGCCCTGAGGGGCGAAGCCCCCAAAACCACTTCGCGGTTTTGCCGCGCCGCCCTGCGGGCGGCGCGTTCGCGCGGGCGGAGCCCGTGCGGGGCTTCGCCCCGGGCCATAGCGCCGCACCCTCCGCCTTTATTTTACGTCAGGCTGTCAATAAGTCCGCGGAAGCCTCCTCTGCGGAACACATCTCTGTAATACTCGGCTTCGTCGAATATCAGCGAGTCTATGGCTCTCATTCCCAGAAGCTCTACCGGTGCGCGGTCGTCGGTCATTATCCTTTCGCCGGCGGAGTATTTTTCGAGACTCTCCGAAATGCTCTCCATAAGAGACGCGAGCTGCGGGTTATCCTCGAGCGCCACGTTTTCCGCCATAGTTCCGAGAATGTCGGCGCTGTCGGAGGCAAAAAGCTCGACGTTTGAAGTCCTCGCGACGTTTACGGTGTAGACCTCGCCGAACACCGACGACACCGTGTCGCTGAGATAGGAGTTTATGCCGCCCTCTCCGCCCGAACGCATATTCATATTCATTACCATAACTCCGCCCTCGCGCAGGTGCTCCTTTACAAGCGTGAAGAATTCCACCGTAGACATCTGAAAGGGTATCGTTATGTCCTGATAGGCGTCCACCATAATTATGTCGTACTTCTCCGAGGCGGCATTGAGATATGCCCTGCCGTCGTAGAGCTCGACCTCTACCGACTCCGGCAGCTCAAAATACTTGCGCGAAAGATCGATTATCTTCTCGTCTATCTCGACGCCCTTGAAACTTAAGTTATCGAAATACCGCGAGCACTGCGTCGCGTAGGTGCCCGTCCCCATTCCGAGGATAAGAACGTCTAAGCTTTCCTTTTGGTGCACTCCAGCCATATAGGGCGCAGCCATAGCGTAATCGTAATACATTCCAGTCAGCCCGCCGGATTTTTCGAGCATCGACTGCACCCCGAAGAGCACGTTGGTCGAGAGTATGACCTCGTCATCGTCCTCGGTGACCTGCAGGTAGTTATACACCGATTCTCCCTCGTATTCGATGTCGGACTGCCAGAAGGCAAAGCTGCTGACGGCTCCGAATATGCAGCATAAAACGGTTATCACTACGGCTATCGCTATGTGAACGAGCTTGCGCTTTTCGGATATAAAGTATACCGCCGCGAGCAGAAGGAGTATTCCGGCAAAAATAAGGAACGTCGCCGAGGTGCCCACGGAAGGTATGGTCACAAAGGTGGGGACGAACGTCCCTATAATGCTTCCTATCGTGTTGGAGGCGTTGAGGATACCCACGGTGCGGCCGCTGCTGTCGAGACTGTCCACGGTATATTTTACGAGCGACGGCGTGACGGTCCCCAACAGAAACAGCGGGAACACGAAGATTATCATGCAAGCCGCAAAGGCCGCCCATATGAGCAGATTTGAATTTACCGCGAAGATCATCACGCCCGATATCCCGACGATTATGTATTTCCCGAGCACGGGAATCGCCGCGAGCCATACCGCCGCGATTATTATTCTCAGATACAGCCTGTCGGGGTCGGGATTTTTATCGGCCGAGCGGCCGCCCCAAAGGTTGCCGAGCGCCATCGCTATCATAATGGTGCCGATGATTATCGTCCACACTATCTGCGACGAGCTGAAGTAGGGCGCCAGAAGTCTTGAAGCGCCGAGCTCCGCCGCCATCACCGACATTCCGGCGAAAAATTCCGTCATATATAGGTATACTTTGTTTTTGAGGATCTTTCCTTTCATGCTGCGGCTCCTTTCAGAATATTCAGAACGTACCGGATAATTATACATCATCGGGAAGAATAAATCAAGAGCGGGTTTTTGAGGAGGCGTTCAAGCCGAAAGCTTGCCGCCTGACGGCGGGGGGAAAAATATCGGCGGGCGCCGAACCCTTTTAATCTTTCCGCGCTCGAATATGGCAGCCTTCTAATATAATGCTTATAATGCTCCCCCAAAAATTCCCTCATTATGTCCCTCAAAGCTCTTGCAAATCGCACGGCGATATGCTATTATGTTCGCGGAATCTGTGCGCAGGCACATTCACCCTACACCCGTCCCGACATCGCGAAAGGAGCACATTTATGGACTTAAAACTTATATCGGCGCGCGGCTCGCAGCGCTCAAAAATGACGTTCCACGAAGACCCTCACTCGCTTCACATAGGAACGCTCCCCCCGCACCCCTATTTTATCCCCTTTGACCCCTCGCAGGACCCTTTTGCCGACAGATATGAGAGCAAAAGGTTCGAGCTTTTAAACGGAAACTGGGGCTTTACCTACCGCGACAGCGTTATCGACCTTGACGACAACTTCTGCAGCCTCGCCCCCGAGACCGAAATACCCGTCCCATCAAACTGGCAGCTTCATGGCTTCGACAAGCCGCAGTATACCAACGTCTGCTACCCTATCCCCTATGACCCGCCTTTCGTCCCCGACGATATCCCCGTCGGCGTATACTACAGGAATTACAGCTATTCACCCGACGGCCTCCGCAGGATACTCTGTTTTGAGGGCGCCGACAGCTGCCTCTACCTTTATGTCAACGGCGAGCTCGCGGGATATTCTCAGGTGTCGCACTCGACTTCGGAGTTCGACGTCACCGACCTTCTCAAAGAGGGCGAAAATAAGCTCTGCGTCGCCGTGCTCAAGTGGTGCGACGGCACATACCTCGAAGACCAGGACAAAATACGTCTTTCCGGAATTTTCCGCGACGTTTATATGCTTTCCCGCCCCGAAAAGCGCCTTGAAGACTACCGCGTGAACACATCGCTCGACCTTGCAAACGGATCTGCCTCTCTTTCGGTCAGCGTAAAGGGAGCGGCGGCAAAGCTCTCGCTTTACAGCCCCGATGGCGAGCTTATCGCCAAGGGCGAAGCCACGGAGGAAAATCCCTTTAGCTGCAAGGTGAACGGTACCGCGCTCTGGTCGGCCGAGAGCCCGTCGCTTTACAGGCTCGTTCTTGAGACCGACGGCGAAGTTATCGGCGAAAAAGTGGGCTTCAGGGAGATAAAAATTGAGGACGGCATTGTAAAGGTCAACGGCAGACACATAAAAATGCGGGGCGTAAACCGCCACGACAGCTATCCCGAGAGCGGCTATGTGAGCTCCGTCGAGCAGCTCAGGCGCGACCTTTATCTTATGAAGCAGCACAACATCAACGCGATACGCACGTCTCACTACCCCAACGCGCCGATTTTCTACAAGCTCTGCGACGAGCTCGGCTTTTACGTCATCGACGAGGCCGACCTCGAGTCCCACGGCTGCACCGACGTTTACCAGAACTTCCGCTGGAACCGCGAGGGCGGCTACGGCGGCATATCGCTGATGGTGATGAACGAGGACTACCGCGAGGCTATCCGCGACCGCCACACCCTGCTCTATACTCGCGATTTCAACCGCCCCTGCGTTATGATGTGGTCCCTCGGCAACGAAGCCGGCTACTCCGATATCATGCGCGACGAGGTAACCTGGCTCAAAGCCGAAGACCCCTCGAGGATAGTCCACTACGAGAGCATGCACCGCCTCGACCAGAAGGATACCCATGAGCTCGATATAGTTTCGAGAATGTACCCCTGGACGGGCTATGTTGAAAACTACCCCGAAAGCGAGGGCGACGCCCACGGCAGACCCTTCGTTATGTGCGAATACTGCCACGCTATGGGCAACGGCCCCGGCGACCTCGAGGACTACTGGGAGATAATCTATAAAAAGGACAACGTCCTCGGCGGATTCGTCTGGGAGTGGTGCGACCACAGTCTTCCGCTCGGCAAGACCGCCGACGGAAAGATAAAATACGGCTACGGCGGAGACTGGGGCGAGCGCCACAACGACGGCAATTTCTGCTGCGACGGCCTCGTTTACCCCGACCGTACCCCTCACACCGGTCTTAAGGAATTAAAGCAGGTCTACCGCCCCGTGAGGGTTTCAAAGACCGGTGACGGCGAATTTACCTTTAAAAATATGCTCGGCTTTATCGACTGCGGCGAGCTCTTGAACTGCCGCTACGAGATAACCGAGCGCGGCGACGTTATCGCCGAGGGAAGCGTAGAGCTGTCTGTGCCCGCAGGCGGCGAAATGACTGCCGTTATCCCCGAGGCAAAGGCCGAGGAGAAAGGCTGGATTATCACCGACATTCAGAGCCGCTATATCCGCTTTGTCTTCACGCTGAAAAAGGATATGCCCTGGGCTGAAAAGGGCTTTGAAGTCTGCTTTGACCAGCTCGAAATAGCCGAAAAGAACCCGAAGAGCCTGCCCGTTCCCGTGTCGGGAGAGGTGAAAATTTCGGAGGCTCCGCTTGAATACAGAATAAGCGCTAACGGCGTAAATTACGTCTTTGACCGCAGGCACGGCGAGATAAAGAGCGTCTGCAAGAACGGCGTCGAGCTTATCGACAGACCTATTCGCTTTAACTTCTTCCGCGCGCCGACCGACAACGACTCCCAGCGCGGCGACTGGCACCGCCTCCACCTCTGCGACTACGACGTAAAGGTCAGAGAGACCTCGGTATCCGCAGAAAACGGCTGCGCGGTCATAAGCGCGAAGCTTTCGTTCGGCTGGAACATTTTGCAGCCGTTCGGCGAGATGACCGCCCGCTTCACCGTTTCCCCCGACGGCAGCCTCAACATAAGCGCCGACCTCGAGACCGGCGAAAAGGTCACGATGCTGCCCCGCTTCGGAATAAGGCTGTTCGTTCCGAAAAGCTTCGGCGAGGTCGAATATTACGGCTACGGACCATACGAGAGCTATGCCGACAAGCACCGCGCCTCCTACATCGGCAGGTTCCGCGCAAAAATTGAGGATATGTTTGAGGACTATATCCGCCCGCAGGAAAATTCCTCTCACTGCGGCTGCAAATATTTGAGGCTCATCGGCGATAAGGCTTCGGTGAGGTTTGAAGCCGACCGCGACCTGAGCTTCAGCGCGATGGAATACACCGAGGAGGAGCTCTCCTCGAAGCGGCACAGCTTTGAGCTTGAAAAGTGCGAATCCAACGTTATCTGCGTCGATTCCGCTATGGCGGGCGTGGGCTCGAATTCCTGCGGCCCTGCGCTTTTGGATAAATACCGCCTGCCGCTCCCGAAGCTTTCGCTAAATATAACCATGGCGTTTGAATGATATGATCTCAAATCGGGAAGACTCCGAGTGCGGGTCTTCCCGATTAAGCAGCTAAGCGGTCAACCCCGCTAAACAAGTGTTGACAATTCCCGAGCGCGTGATATAATAGATGAATCTAAAGGATAGAAAGCGAGCTTTGGCACGGCGTGCCGCGATGCAACGACGTATCGCGCCGATGTTAAGAGCCGTTTTTTGTATGACGGGCGGTGATATTTTGAGTAAAAAGCAAAAAACAGTGAGCGCCGTTATCTTTGCGGTCATAATTCTTTTGCTGCTCATAGGAGCGCTGCTTGCGCCCTCGCAGGAAAAGGAGCCGATAAAAGAAGCTATGCGCGAGGCGGTGCTTCACGAGCACACAAAGGTGGGCCTTTTCGGGCTTATCGACGTAAATCCGGCGCTTATATCCGCCTTTGCGGTCACCGCGGTGATAACCCTGTTCTGCATAGTCGTGAGGATATTCGTTATCCCGAAGTTTACCGAGATCCCCGGGAAGTTCCAGCTCCTTTTGGAGCAGGCGGTAAAGTATTTCTCGAACCTTGCGAAAACCAACAGTCCCCACCGCAATAACCTCCTCGGAGCGTATGTCTTCGTGGCGGGCGTATACGTCTTTATCAGCACCCTGTGGGAACTTTTGGGCTTCCAGGCGGTCTCGACGGAAGGCGCCTCGGTAACGCTCGCCGCCCCGCTTGCCGATATCAACGGCGCCATAGCTATGGGATTTATGTCCTATATGTTCATTCTCATCAGCGGGATAGTCTGCGGCAAGGCTCACGGCGCGATAAACGCCCTCAAAGACTTCTCGCTGCCGATATCTATGAGCTTCCGTCTCTTCGGAGCTCTTCTCAGCGGCGCACTCGTCACCGACCTCGTTTACCACTACTTCGCGCTCAGCTTCGTTCTGCCGGTGTTCGTGGGAGTTATGTTCACGCTGCTCCACGCGATAATACAGACCTACGTTTTAACGATGCTTGTGAGCGTGTTCTACGGTGAGAGCACCGAGCCCCACGAAAGAAAAAAGAAAAGAAAAAAAGCTTCGGCTTAATGATAAAACCATCGACCTGAAAGGAAATGATCAACCGTGAAAATATTCAAGACTGTTTTAGTGATAGCGACGGTACTCCTTATGACCGTGCTTATGACCGCTAACGTATTTGCAGAAACAGAGGCTCCGGCAGCCGACACCGTCGCCGCCGACGGCGAGAATACCGTCCGCGATTACAAGGCGATATCCGCCGCGATAATCATAGGCATAGTCGCCGCATCGGGAGCCTTGGCAATGGCGCTCACCATTATGAAGACCATAGAGGGCATTTCGCGCCAGCCCGAGGCCGCCGGAAACATCCGCGGCGCTATGATGCTCGGCCTCGTGTTCATCGAAACGGCCATAATCTATGCGCTTATCGTCGCCATACTTGTGGTGTTCGTGCTGTAACCGAAAAAGGAGTGCCGAATGAATCTTCCACTGAATATTGATTTACAGCAGATCCTGCTGCATATGTTCAACTTCGCGATACTTTTTGCGGTGCTCTACTTTTTGCTCTACAAGCCGGTGAAAAAGTATATCGACGCCCGCGAAGATGAATATAAAAAAGCCTCCGACGAGGCAAAGCAGAAGCTCAAAGAAGCCGACGAAGCCAAGGCTAAGCTCGGCGATGAGCTTTCTAAGATGAGAGAAGACGCAAGGCTCGAATGTTCCGAAATGACCGGGAACGCCCAGAAGCAGTATCAGAAGAGGATATCCGAAGCCGAAGAGCAGGCCGAAAAGATAATTTCCGACGCCGAAGAGCAGGCCACCGCCATTAAGCGCAAGGCCCTAAGAGACAGCGGAAAGGACATCGCCGAGCTCGTTAAGGAATCGGTAGGAAAAGCCGTTATGGGCAGCACCGACGAGGCTTTTGAAGCCTTCCTTTCGTCGGTCGAAAAGGGCGGAGAAGATGAGTGACAGAAAGATTTCCGCAAGGATATATTCCCCCGAAAGGCCGAGCGCCGATCAGCTTGAGCGCTTCGAGCGCTTTATAAAGCAGCACTATAAGCGCGACTGCTCCCTTGAATGGGTTCGCGACGAAGATATAGGCGAGGGGTTTAAACTCGAAGTCGGCACCGACGTTTACGACTGGAGCGTTGAGGGCAGGCTCTCTCAGCTTCAGGAGGCTATAACCTCGGCAGCTGCGGCGGGCGGGGACGTTATCCCGCTGCTCAAAAGCACCGTTGGCAGCTGGACTCCGCGCGCAGTATCGGAGCAGACGGGCACCGTTGTGACCGTTGGCGACGGCGTGGCCACCGTAAAGGGGCTTTCCGGCGCGGAATACGGCGAGATACTCCTGTTTGACGGCGGCGTGAGGGGAATGGTACAGAATATCACCCAAAAAAGCCTCGGCTGCATGCTCTTTGACGACGGCGACTCCGTAAAGGCCGGCGGCAAGGTAAAGCGCACCGGAAGCTCAGCGGGTGTGCCCGTCGGCGAGGGATTTATCGGCAGAGTGACCGACGCACTCGGCGTACCTATAGACGGCAAGGGCGAGATAACCGCTTCGGGCTACCGCCCCGTTGAGAGCCCCGCGCCCGGAATAGCTGCGCGTCAGCCCGTCAACCGTCCGCTTAAAACGGGTATTCTCGCAATAGACGCTATGTTCCCGATAGGCAGAGGTCAGCGCGAGCTTATCATCGGCGACCGCCAGACCGGCAAGACCGCTATCGCGATAGACGCTATCCTCAATCAGAAAAACACCGGAGTCATCTGCATTTACGTTGCAATAGGGCAAAAGGCGAGCTCCGTCAGGCAGATAGTAAAGACTCTCGAAGAAAACGGCGCTATGGAATATACCACGGTGGTCTCGGCCCCCGCGAGCGACCCCGCGCCGCTGCAATACATCGCGCCGTATGCGGGCTGCGCTATGGCGGAATACTTTATGCGCAAAGGTCAGGACGTTCTGATAGTTTACGACGACCTTTCGAAGCACGCCGTGGCCTACCGCTCTTTGAGCCTTGTCCTCGGCAGAAGCCCGGGGCGCGAGGCCTACCCCGGCGACGTATTTTATCTTCATTCAAGGCTCTTGGAGCGCTCCGCAAGGCTCAGCGCGGCTTACGGCGGAGGAAGCATTACTGCGCTGCCGATAGTCGAGACCCTTGCGGGCAACGTATCGTCGTATATACCCACAAACATCATCTCGATAACCGACGGGCAGATCTTCCTCGATACCTCGCTCTTCAGAGCGGGCCAGCGTCCGGCGGTAAACGTCGGGCTTTCGGTCTCTCGCGTGGGCGGCGACGCTATGACTCCCTGCCTGAAATCCGTATCGGGAACGCTCAGGTTAGAGCTCGCGCAGTACCGCGAAATGAAGGTGTTCACGCAGTTTGCCAACTATCTCGACGACGAGATGCAAAAAAGTCTGCGCTTCGGCGAGATACTTATGAACATTCTGAAGCAGGAGCAGTACCGCCCCTATAAAGAGTGGGAGCAGGCGTTTATAATCGCGGCGGCATCGTCGCGCGGGCTCGACTGGCTCCCCGACGAAGATTTTGAAGATATCCTGCGCGGCATATGCCGAAGCTTTGCCGACGAGCACCCCGACGTCATCGAGAGGATAAACGGCGGCGCAAAGCTCTCGGAAGAAGACCGCGCCACCATCACGGAGTTTGCAAAGGCGGCGCAGAATGTTAAGTGAATTTGAACTTCGCAGCCGCATAGCCTCTATAGGCGAAACGCAGAAGATAACCGGCGCCATGTATTTGATAGCTTCAAACGAGCTCAGGCGTGCCAAGGACTCTTTTAACGAAACACGGCCCTATTTCGAGCTGCTGCGCGCACAGATAAAAAGGATATTCCGCTGCGTGGGCAGCATCGAGAGCCGATATCTCTATCCCGCCGACGGCAGCCATATCCCCGACGGCACCCACGGCATACTCGTGATAACCTCAGACAAGGGGCTCGCGGGGTCATACAATATGAACGTGATAAGAGAGGCGGAGCGCGCCCTGAAAGAGCACCCCAACTCGAAAATCTACGCCGTGGGGAGCTTCGGCAAAAAATATTTTGCGGCCAAAAAGATAAAAGTCGAGGACGGCTTTGAGTATTCCGCCCAGAACCCGACTCTTCACCGCGCCCGCAAAATGGCCTATTTCCTGCTCGAAAGATTTGAGGTCGGAGACTTCGACAAGCTTTTTGTCATCTACACTCACTTTCACAACGACGCCGTGATGGACGTCCGCTCGGAGAGAATACTACCCTTCCACCGTGGCGAACTTGACGACGGCCCGGGCGGCGCGGCGGAAAAATTCTCGTTTTACCCGTCGCCGAAGACCGCTCTTGAGGCTACCGTGCCGAGCTATGTGTGCGGATACATTTACAGTGCCTTAAGCGACAGCTATTTAAGCGAGCAGCGCTCGCGGATGGCGGCTATGGAATCGGCCGACAAGAGCGCAAGAGATATGCTCGAAGAGCTCGATTTTGAATACAACAGGCTCCGCCAGAGCGAAATAACCCGCGAGATAACCGAGATATCGGCCGCGGCAAGATTCCAGCGCGAGCAGAAAACGCAAAAGGAGGAATGACCCTTATGCTGACCGGAAAAATAACCGCCGTTTCGGGCTCGGTGGTGGACGTGGAGTTTGACGGCGGACTGCCGAGGCTCCGCGAAGCTCTCACCGTGGAATTAAACGGCAGAAAAGCGGTCATGGAGGTCGCCCAGCACACCGGTCCCAAAACGGTGAGGTGCATAATGCTCGCTGCGAGCGAGGGGCTCGGCCTTAACGCCGAAGTTACCGCAAGCGGCAGCGAGATCAGCGTTCCCGTGGGGCGGGAGGTACTCGGCAGGGTGTTCAACGTCCTCGGCGAGACCATCGACGGCGGCGAACCGCTCCCGAAAGACGTTCAGCGCAGCCCCATATACCGCAAGCCTCCGGCATTTTCGGAGCTCGGCACGAGCGTTGAACTCCTTGAGACCGGAATAAAGGTCATCGACCTCTTGGAGCCCTACCCCAAGGGCGGAAAGATAGGCCTTTTCGGAGGCGCGGGCGTGGGTAAGACCGTCCTCATTCAGGAAATGATACACAATATCGCTATGGAGCGGCGCGGCTACTCGGTGTTTGCCGGAGTGGGCGAGCGCTCGCGCGAGGGCAGCGACCTATGGAACGAGATGAAGCAGAGCGGCGTTATCGACCGCACTGCGCTCGTTTACGGGCAGATGAACGAGCCGCCGGGAGTCAGAATGAGAGTGGCGCTCTCGGGCCTTACGATGGCCGAGCACTTCCGCGACGAAGAGCATAGGGACGTTCTGTTCTTTATAGACAACATCTACAGATTCGTGCAGGCGGGCTCTGAAGTATCGGCGCTTTTGGGAAGGATGCCCTCGGCGGTTGGATATCAGCCTATGCTCGCCGAGGAGATGGGTTCGCTTCAGGAGCGCATAGCCTCGACTGTGAACGGCTCGATAACCTCGGTCCAGGCGGACTACGTTCCCGCCGACGACCTCACCGACCCCGCTCCCGCGACTACATTCACCCACCTCGACGCGACCACTGTCCTGTCGAGGAAGATAGCCGAGCAGGGAATTTACCCTGCGGTCGATCCGCTCGAAAGCTCTTCGAGGATACTCGAGGCAAAAATCGTAGGAAAAGAGCACTATAAGATCGCACGGCAGGTCCAGGAGACCTTGCAGAAATACCGCGAGCTCCAGGATATAATCGCGATTTTGGGCGTCGAGGAGCTCTCGGACGAAAACCGCGAGGCGGTCATGCGCGCAAGGAAGATACAGCGCTTTTTGTCGCAGCCGATGTTCGTAGCCGAAAAATTCACCGGCGTAGAGGGCAGATATGTGCCTCTCTCCGAGACGCTCAGGGGCTTCAAAGCGATAGTTTCGGGCGAGGTGGACGACCTTCCTGAAGCCGCGTTTTACAACGTGGGCACGCTCGACGACGTCTATAAAAAAGCGGAGAGCCTGCGATGAACGGGCTCTTTGACCTTGAGATCCTTGCGGCTGACAGGATATTCTATCAGGGGAAGTGCCGCTCGCTGACGGTCCCGAGCACCGACGGCTCTTACGGAATACTTGCCAACCACGAAAACGCGATGATCGCCGTCGCGATAGGCATAGCCTCGTATACCACGGAAAACGGCGAGCACTTTGAAGCGGTGTTCAGCTCGGGGATATGCATAGTCGAGAACAACCGCGTTACGGTGTTGGTCGAGACCGCCGAGCGTCCCGAAGAGATCGACCGCCACCACGCCGAGCAGGACGCCGCCGACGCCGAGGAGGCCCTGCGCAACCGCAAGAACATTTCGGACATAAAGCGCGCCAAGGCTAAAATGGCCCGCGCCGCCCAGCGCCTCAGGGCGAAGGACAGGACGGAGATAGACTGAATATAAACCCGACCCCGTGTTTTGAAGCACGGGGTCTTTTTTCAGAAGCACCTTTCGCGGCGCTCTTTTTTGCAGGTCTCTATCCTGCCGCAGCGATAGCATAGCTCATTATCGCACACGCCGTCGTTAAAATACGAAGCGATATTTTTCACCGTGGTCTCGGCGATGTTGTCGAGCGCCTCCTCCGTCAGAAACGCCTGATGCGAGGTGACTATGACGTTCGGCATCGAGATGAGCCGCGCAAGGACGTCGTCGCTCATAATATGCCCCGAGAAGTCGCGGAAGAACACGTCCGACTCCTCCTCGTAAACGTCGAGGCAGGCGGCTCCCACTTTCCTCGACTTTATCCCCTCGAGAAGCGCCTCGGCGTCTATCAGCGCGCCTCGGGAAGTGTTGATTATCACAACGCCCTTTTTGAGTCGCTCTATCGCCTCTTGGTCGATCAGGTGGTGGGTCTCCTCGGTGAGCGGACAGTGGAGCGAGATTATGTCGCTGCGCTCAAAGAGCTCCCCGAGGCTCACATATTCTATGCCGGAATTTTCGGCGGGGAACTTGTCATAGGCGATGACGTTCATACCGAAGCCCCGACAGATGTCGATAAACACCCTGCCTATCCTGCCGGTGCCGACTACGCCGACGGTTTTGCCGTGGAGGTCGAAACCCGTGAGGCCCGAGAGCGAAAAGTTGAAGTCCTTGGTGCGGTTATAGGCCTTGTGGATACGGCGTATAGAGGTCAGAAGCAGGGCCATTGCGTGCTCGGCGACGGCGTAGGGCGAATACGCGGGAACGTGGACGACGTGGAGCCTGCCGAACGCGTGCCCGAGGTCAACGTTGTTATAGCCCGCGCATCTGAGAGCTATGAGCTTGACACCCTGCTCATAAAGGCGGTCTATCACCGGAGCGTCGAGAACGTCATTCACGAAAACGCAGACGGCGTCGCACCCCGCTGCGAGCGCGACCGTATTGATGTTGAGCTTGGTATCGTAAAAGGCAAACTCCATTCCCTGCTCGGCGCCGTATTTTTCAAAGGCGGGCAGGTCGTAGGGCTTGGCGTCAAAAAATGCGATCTTCATATTGTCTTCCTCCTCGGTTTTTTATTATTGTATCACGTGGGAGGGAAAATATCAAGAAGAGGGAAAGGCTGGTGCGGCACTTTGGGTGAAAATTTTAAAGGGTTTTGGTCAAACTTTTTGCTTCCATACCCCCCTTGAAGTGAAGGGTATTGAGTTCATTGAAAATAAGTTAAGCAACCGGAAATATGCACCGCTCTTGACGCTTCCGCATTATCTCTCCCCTCTTCCTTGACTACTGCCGATTTTTATGATAAAATCGTCCTGAAAGACAATTCCGAAAGGAGCGGCGAAATGAATCGCAAAACCACATTCTGCTTATGTGCCGCGGCTGCGGTGCTCTCCGCGGCGGCATACGTCACCTACGAAAACAACGCCCTTATGCTCACCCAATACGAATATCGCTCCGAAGGAGTTTCGGAGGCGCTCGACGGCTTCAGGGCAGTCCACCTCTCCGACGTCCACGGGAAGCGCTTCGGAAAGAAAAACTCGCGGCTCATAAAACTTATATCCGAGCAGTCGCCCGATATCATCGTCATCTCGGGCGACCTCATCGACTCCCGTCACCCCGACCCCGAAGCGGCTTATGAGCTCGTCGGCGGGCTCGCGGCCATAGCGCCGGTGTATTACGTCACCGGCAACCACGAGGAAAGCCTCCCGCGGGAAGTATACATATCGGCTATGGAGAACATCTCGGCGCTCGGAGCTCACATTTTAGACGGCGACTCCGAAAAGTTTTACTACAACGGCGCCGAAGTGAATATTGCCGGATTTAAAGACAGCCGGTACTTCACCGTTTCGGAGGCAAAAGAGTTCGTCGCAGACGGCGCGTTCAACATACTCATAAACCACCGTCCGCAATTTGCCGCCGGCTATGCCGAGGCGGGATTTGACCTCGCCTTTTCGGGACACGCGCACGGCGGTCAGGCGCGTCTGCCCTTCATCGGCGGAGTGATCGCGCCGGATCAGTTCCTGTTTCCGAAATACTATGAGGGGCTTCACCGCTTCGCAAACGGCGCCACCGTTATCAGCCGGGGGCTCGGGAACAGCCTTATTCCGATAAGGATAAACAACCGCCCCGAGGTCGTTGCGGTCACTTTGAGAAAAGGGTGAGCCTTATGCACAGAGTTTTCGCGTCTACGGGGGCGTTTATAGGACGGCCAAACGGCAGGGACTTCCATCGTATAGCGGAGCTCGCGCCGAAAATCTGCTGCGACGGCTTTGAACTGATGTTTTACGAAGACTGGTATGGCCGCGAGGGCGAGATCTGCCGCTTTCTGGGCTCGCTGGGATTGGATTTTCCGACATTTCACTGCGAGAAGAAGATCGGCGAGCTGCTCGCACAGGAGCGCTTTGACGAGGCGTTCGAAAAGTTTGAGTCAAACTGCCTCGTCGCGAAGGAGCTCGGCTCAAAGCTTATGGTCCTTCACCTCTGGAACGGAATCATCTCGGATTCTAACATAGAGGCCAATTTTTCGGCGTATCCGAAGCTTTCAGGCATCGCAAAGCGCTGCGGCCTTACTCTTACGGCGGAAAACGTCATCGCGCACTCATCGAGCCCCATTCTGCTCTGGAAGCGCCTGCTCAAGACCTCGCCTGACGCATCGTTTACCTACGACACCAAGATGGCGCAGTTTGACCTCGAGAACGAAAAGGCTTTTTCCAAAGAAAATCTCGGGCTTTGGAGCAGCATAAAGCATATGCACATAAACGACCGCTCCGGCGGCTACCGCGACTGGTCGAGCATACGCACGTTAAACATCGGCTGCGGAGACGTGAACTTCAGGCTCATCTTCTCGGGGCTGAAAAAAGTCGGCTACCGCGGCGACTTCACCGTGGAGGCAAATTCGTTCACCCCCGAAGGCGTGCCCGACCTTGCAGCTCTTAACCGCAGCGTAGCAAAGGTAAGAGAGCTCAGGGATAAATATCTGTAACTGCCTGCGGTGACTGCGGGCGAAGCCCGCCTTGTTGCATTTTCATAGTGCAACTTGGTTGTTTTTTGCGCTAAAATCACCGCCGCGTAGTGCAAAAGGCGGGATTTTTGCAGGATACGCAATTTGCACTTGCAATTTCCGCTCGGGTATAATATAATATAGTACAAGACTGAATACTTTTATAAGGAGTAATGAAAATGACCCTTTCCGAATATTCCAGGGAGGAGCTCTCCGCCTTTCTTGACGAGCAGCGCAAACTTCTCGGCGAATACAAGAGCCGCGGAATGAAGCTTGATATGTCGCGCGGGAAGCCCTCGCCCGAGCAGCTCGACCTCTCGAACGAAATGCTCACCCACTGCCTCGACGGCGACCACATCTCGGAAAGCGGCATAGACTGCCGCAACTACGGCGTTTTAGACGGCATTTACGAGGCAAAGCGCCTCTTTATGAAGATGATAGGCGT
>CANRLU010000044.1 GCA_947631535.1 uncultured Clostridia bacterium
GATTTCGAGCTTCTCCCAACCGTGGCAGAGGCAATAAAGCTAATCAACCGCTCGGGCTATCTTGCAATAGTTGTGACGAATCAGCCCGTAATCGCGCGCGGCGAGGTAACTTTTGCCGAGCTTGACGAGATACATAACAAAATGGAGACTCTGCTCGGTAAGGACGGCGCATACCTCGACGGCATCTACTTCTGCCCGCACCACCCCGACAGCGGGTTTGAGGGAGAAGTCAAAGAACTTAAATTCGATTGCAACTGCCGCAAGCCGAAGCCGGGAATGCTGATTCAGGCTGCAAAGGATTTCAACATCAACCTCACACAGTCGTATATGATCGGCGACGGTGAGCACGACAGAGGCGCAGGAGAAGCGGCAGGTTGCAAAACAAAAAATATCCCGACCGACGGAGATCTGCTGAAAGCGGTTGAGGAGATTTTGGAGGATACATATGACCGAGAAAGTTAGGGCGCAGCTCGATCTTTTGATTGAGAGATATTCGCAGCTTATGGTTTGTAAGGACGACATAGCAAAGGCTTACGAACTTATTGAAACTTGCTACGCGAACGGCGGAAAGCTCCTGATTGCAGGTAACGGCGGAAGTGCTGCCGACGCAGAGCATATAGTAGGCGAGCTGATGAAGGGCTTCAAAAACCCGAGAAAGCTTACGAAAGAGTATGCAGACAGGCTTATAGGCGTAAACCCCGAACTCGGGAAAACCCTCGCCGAGAACTTGCAGGGAGCGCTTCCTGCAATAGCCCTCGACGGTCACCCTGCGCTTTCGACTGCTTACCAGAATGACTGCGAGCCGCTTCTTTGCTTTGCGCAACAGGTCAACGGATACGGGAACACGGGCGACGTGCTTCTCGGAATCTCGACCAGCGGCAACAGCAAAAACGTGCTCTACGCAGCTGTCACGGCAAAGGCTAAGGGAATGAAGGTCATAGGACTTACGGGGCAAAAAGAGAGCAAATTGAGCGAGATGGCGGACGTGTGCATAAGAGTACCCGAGACCGAAACCTATATGGTTCAGGAACTGCATCTGCCGGTGTATCACGCGCTGTGCTTAATGATTGAGGAGAGTTGTTTTGAGTGACAAAGGTTCTGCAAATAACAAATCACTTTTTTCCCAACATTGGTGGGATAGAGCAAACTTCAAGGGATATTGTAAATGCGTTATCTCGCGGAGACTTTGAAATAAAAACTATATGTTTCAATGAAACGGCTGAAAGAGACGGACTTTCGTGCAGACGGCGCGAAACCGTTCAAGATATCGTTGACGGAAAAGAAATCATTAGATGCGGTTGTATAGCAAAAGTTGCGTCGCAGGCAATTTCCCTGACTTTTTCACGGGAACTGAGACGGGTAATACAGGAATTTGAACCCGATATAGTTATTTTTAATTATCCGAATCCGTTTGCCGCACATTATCTCCTCAAATACAGAAAAAGAAACTTTAAGCTTATATTATGGTGGCATCTGGACATTACACGGCAAGAAATACTCGGGAAACTGTTTCACCGCCAAAATATCCGTCTGCTTGAACGCGCAAATGTTATTGCGGCAACTTCGCCTAATTATGTAGACGGCAGCCCATATCTTAATAAATTCAGGGATAAGTGCAGGATTATCCCGAGTGGTATTAATACAAAGAGATTCTCTTCTGCAGATATTGAAAAGGCTGAACTCATTCGGCAAGAGAACATTGGCAAAACGGTTTGCTTCGGAATCGGACGCCACGTTCCGTATAAGGGTTATAAATATCTGATTGAAGCTGCTAAATACCTCGATGATACTTTCAGAATCTACATAGGTGGCAGCGGACCTTTGACGGACGAACTTAAGGATCAGGCAAAATGGCTTACAAACGTTGGTTTTTTGGGAAAGATTAGCGACAGTGAGCTTACGGCTTATCTTGCGGCTTGCGATATTTTCTGCTTCCCGTCGATTACTAAAAACGAAGCGTTCGGACTTGCACTTGCCGAGGGAATGTATTTTGGAAAACCTGCCGTTACTTTCACAATTCCCGGCAGCGGAGTCAATTATGTCAACTTAGACGGCGTGACCGGAATTGAATGCCCCAACGGCGACAGCAAGGCGTATGCGGAAGCACTTAAAAAGCTTGCAAACGACCCGGAATTGAGAGAGAAGTACGGGCAGGCGGCAAGGCAAAGGGTGCTTGAAAATTTTACGGAAGAAATTTTTGAGAAGAATTTGATGAAGCTGATAGGTGAACTTGATGGGTAAAAAATTCGTTATCAACGGCAAATTTCTTGCCGATAGAATGCAGGGCATAGTCAGGTATGCGCGGGAAATAACAAAGTCGCTTGACAAATGCCTTGACGCCGATATTGAAGTCACGTTGCTCGCGCCGGTAAATGCAAATGATATACCGGATTTGAAAAATATCAAGGTCGAAACTATCGGCAAGCATATCGGCATGGTTTGGGAGCAAACCGACCTGAGAAAATATCTCAAAAAGCACAAAGACGTCACTTGCATAAATTTCTGTAATATCTGTCCGCTGTTTGTTCAGCCGGGGATTACGACTATCCACGATATTATGTATAAAGTAAATCCGCAGGATTACAAGACTTTTAGGAACAAGCTTTCGCGTTACTGGCATATGTTTCAGTATTGGTATGTTGCACGGCATGAAAAGGCTGTAGTGACCGTCAGCTATTTTAGCAAGGGCGAAATCGAGAAATATTATCCCAAAACAAAGGAAAAAGTATATGTAATTCCAAGTGCTTGGCAGCATGTTTTGGAATATAAAGACAGTAAGGACTGGCAGGAAAGATATCCGTTTTTAAAACCCAATGAGTATTTCTTTTCGCTCTCAACGCTTTCACGCAACAAGAATGGCAGGTGGATCATCGAGAATGCAAAATGCAATCCCGACTGCGTTTACGCAATAGCAGGAAAATATTATGAGACTGAAAAGTTTGAGATACCGAAAAACGTGCACATGCTCGGGTTCATTTCTGATGAGGATGCTTGTGCGCTGATTAAGAATTGTAGGGCGTTTATACATCCTTCTCTTTACGAGGGCTTTGGATTGCCGCCTCTTGAAGCGTTGGCACTGGGAGCTGAGGTTATTGCTTCTAATGTTACTTCTCTGCCGGAGGTACTGGAAGATAGCGTGCATTATATTGAGCCGCTGCATTATACTGTAAATTTAAATTCATTGCTGATTCAAAAAATAAATGATCCGGAGACAATATTACTTAAGTATTCTTGGGATGATTCTGCAAAAAGAATTAATTCATTTTGCACTATGGAGTGATATTTAAAATGAAATTGAGCACTATAAACAAAGGGCTTTCTTACATTCTGCTATTTTTTGCTTTGTTTGATTGCGCAAGAAACTACACACCATTACCTATAGCATTTGGCTATCTTAAGGATATATGTATATATGCAATTTTTATTATCAACATAAAGAAGATAAAATTATCCCCGGTATTAGGATATGGCGGTATACTGTGGATGATTTTAGTGTTGTTCTTTTCTCCGGTAGGATTTATTTATGCTAAGGTTGGACTAAGCGAAATAGTTATCTCATGGTTTAAGTATTTAGAATTTTTTCTGCTCATGTTAATATTTTATAATTTCAGAGATATATTTTGCAGCGATATAGATCACTATGTTCAGGCGTACATAAAAGGAGGATTGCTTCTTTGCTTTGTCAATGTTTTTGGCTATTTTGTAGACAATCCAATCGTATCTGCAAAGAGACCGAATGAAAATATCGGAGTCTATCAATGGCAAGGAAGAATTTCTGTCGGGCAGCCGACTGTAGCTGTTATTCCGCTTATTATATCCTCACTCTGGCTATTGATATGCGGGAAAAGAGCAAGAGATAAAATGTATGCAGTCATATACTTATTATGTATTATTTTGGCAAACAGTAATACCGGGATCGCGTCTTTGGCATGCTGCTTTGTGATTATTATTGTTTATGAACTGTTTTTGAAAAGCGGAAAGACTTTTAGTTTTAAAAAATTGGTGTACGCTATTGCGGCGTGCATATTATTGGCATTGGTAATTTTTACTATTATAAATGCGTTTTCTGACGTTATTATGCCGACTTTGAATCTATACTTTGAACGATTCAACGCCTTTTTTACAGGCAGTGATATTGGAATGGGTATAAGAAATGACAGAAAAAATGATGCTCTAAAAGTATTTAGTTGGTATCAGTTTATAACCGGCATGGGAATATTCGGTTTTACTTCTAAGATTGGCAATGCTATTGAAAACAGCTACTTGCGATACACTTTGGAGTATGGAATATTAGGGCTGACATCAATTATAATGTTTTTCGGTCAATTTATTGTTAAAAGCGGTTCAACTTTGCTTTTCAAAAAAAGTGCAAATACTAAAAACAGTCTTTTCCTTCTTTGCATAACTATTGTTTTCATGCTGCATATGTATACATTAGATTTGTTTACGATTTTTACCTTATACTTTTCGACAGCATTATTTTTAAATTATTGCTATTTACAAGATGCCGCAGAGCTCAATAGGATAAAAACATTTGACGATGTTTCTGCTTGAGAATTATCAGAAATGTGTTGAAATCTCTGTATATATATGTTGAATATTGATTTATAAGGAAAGATAAAACATGAAAGAATACTTGCTCAGTATATGCATACCTACATATAACCGAAAAGCGTTGTTAAAAAGGGCGATCGATTCTATTTTATCACAATCGGATGATAGGGTAGAGATTTTAATATCTGACAACGCATCTGATGACGGAACACAGGAAATGATAAAGGATGAATATCCGGATATAAGGTATTCACGAAATGAACAAAATATAGGCGGAGAAGCAAATTTCTTGAAATGTTGCGAGCTCGCAAGGGGTAAGTTTTTTATTCTTTTCGGCAGCGATGATGTATTGGTTGAGGGAGCATTAAGTAAAATATTACTTTTTTTGGAAAATAATAATTGCGCAATCGCTTTTATGAACCATGCTTTCTTTTCTGGAGAGTACAAAGATATGTATCATTGTAAAAAATGGTTAGAAGAGTTTGAAAGCATAAAAACTGTAAGCAAAACAGATTTTATCAAGTATGCTAAATGTCAACTCTCTTTTTTGAGTTGCCTGATTTTTTCCAAAAAAGCTTATAAAACGGTCTTGCACCCTGAACAATATATTTGGACATATTTCCTTCATACGAATATTGTGTTTGAAGCTGCGAAAGAAGATAAATCTGTTTTCGGAATTGTTGGGAATATATGTATTGCAGATAACATAACTGGTGGCGAATCCACTGTTGAAAATAACAATATGAAGCTGTTTGAAATATTTGGAAAAGGGCTTGAATATTCGATCTGCACGCACGCTGTTGAGTGTGGATTTGACTCGGTGATTATGAAAAAGATTTATTTAGACTATGCAAAACACAATTATCCGAGAATGATTATCAAGACTAAAGCAAGAAAAACATACGACTGGTATTCGGAATATAAAGAGTTTGTACAGCCGATACTAAAAAAATATCCTATATTGTATTTTTACACTATACCGTTCTATTTGGTACCGGGTTTCGTTGCAAGATTCATTCGTAAATATATCAGACCGTTTTATATTAAGATGAAAGAAAATTGTGATCAAAAACACATGTGAAGATTATTTGTCATTTAAATTAATCTTAAATTAGTAAGTAATATACATAGAACAGATTCAATTTCGAAAATAGATATTTATGAGTAATTTTTGCATATTTTGAGTCGATCATCTTGATGATTATATGACCGCTAATAAGCAGATTATAGGTCTGCTTTAGTTAAAACTATAGCATATATGTTATTTGTCGAGATTGCTGTATTTTGTGAGGCTATTATGAAATCCTTGAAGAAAAATGATTTTTTAATGCTTTTCGCATGATGATGAATCTCTTGGTGCCAATAATAACATTTTCATATACAGCGCGAATCTTTCTAACAGAGGGGAACGGTCAATTAGGTTTTGCAGCATCTACAGTTGAGATTCTTTCGCTCTTTGCTTCACTCGGTATATATACATATGGCGTGCGAGAAGGAACTAAACGTAGAGACAACTTTGAGGATTTTACAGAATTTGCTTGGGAGCTTATCAGTATAAATATAATTTCTACTGCACTAACTTATGCTGTGTTTTTATTGTCTGTTTTCACGATTCCTGCTTTCATAAGCCACAGAAATCTCTTGCTGATTTACGGTATTCAGATAGCTTTTGATGCGCTTGGTCTTGATTGGGTTTTCGGGGTATTTGAAGATTATGAATATATAACTAAACGACAAATTTTTTGCAGATAATAAAAGTCATAGCGGTATTTGTCTTTATACATGACAGGGAAGATTTGTATACATGTGCAGTAATTACCGTCGCAATATGCACTATTTCTAATTCTGTCAGCATTTGTTATGCGTCAAGATATCTTTCCTTGCGACCGAGGTTCAAATCATTTTCACTTTTAAAGAAACATATTAAACCGGTGGTCATATTCTTTTCGACAATCATTACATCGAAGGTTTATACAAGTATAGATAATATACTGCTTGGATTTATGACATCAGATCATAATGTGGGAATATATAACGCCGCTGTAAAAACAAGTTCTATGGTTCTTGCTTGTTTTGGCGCTATGTACAACTTGTTTTTGCCGCGAATTGTTAGCTATATTGATGCTTCAGAATATGGTAAGTATTATGAATTGCTAAAAAAATATTATCCTTGATTATAGGATTGGGAATTCCTGCGGTTGTTGGCATGGAACTTTTATGCCAAGAAGCTATTTCGTTAATTGCCGGCAATGTATTTTCAGAGGCTGCTTTAACTATGCGAATTCTTGCCCCTATTGTGCTTGTGAATGCCTGCATCGGTGTTTTTAATTATGAAGTACTGATAGTAAATAAAAAAGAGAACAGCGTCTTTTGGTGTATAGCAGATGGCGCAATAATAAATATTGCTATAAGTTTAGTGCTTATCCCGAGATTCCGGGAGAATGGTACGGCAATAGGAAGTCTTGTTTCGGAAATAGTTATGTTTATTGTCGTAGTTACAATATATGTAAAAGATGATAAAAATATTTTGAAAATTATGCCTAATATTGTCAGGTATATTATCGGAATTGTTCCGATTATAATATGGTGTTTGTTTTGCGGATATAAAATAAGCAACATATATATTGAGATATTATTTGCCATATTTGGCAGTGTTGCTATATATTTTGCCATCTTGATAATAACAAGAGATTATTTGGGAGAAGAGGCATTAAAAGCGAAAAAAATAGTGCAAAAATCATTAAATTATAAAGGGGAAAAATAACAATGAAGACGGTTATACTTTCAGGCGGTTTCGGCACTCGCATCTCCGAAGAATCTGCCTTTAAACCGAAGCCAATGATCGAGATCGGCGAAATGCCGATCCTTTGGCACATAATGAAAGGCTATTCCGCGCACGGGATCAACGAGTTCATCATCTGCGCGGGCTACAAGCAGCATGTCATCAAGGAGTGGTTTGCGGACTACTTCCTTCACACCTCGGACATCACCTTTGACTTCACGCGCGGCAACGAGATTATCGTTCACGACAAGCACGCTGAGAAGTGGAAAGTCACCGTCGTCGACACCGGCTTGAACACAATGACAGGCGGGCGGATAAAGCGAGTTCAGAAGTATGTCGGAAACGAGCCATTCTGCCTTACATACGGCGATGCAGTGTCCGATGTGGATATCACAAAGCTTATTGAATTTCACAAAAGTCACGGCAAGATCGCAACGCTTACTTCGGTTAGCCTTGCCCAGCAAAAGGGCGTTTTGGACGTCGATGAAAGTGGCACGATTACTGCATTTCGCGAGAAAGACGACGAGGACGGCTCGCTCATTAACGGCGGATTCATGGTCTGCAACCCCGAAATTTTTGATTATATCGACGGTGAAAGCACTATCTTTGAGCAGACCCCGATGAAGCGGCTCGCCGCCGAGGGGCAACTAAAAAGCTACTACCACGACGGCTTCTGGCAGTGCATGGACACCAAGCGCGAAAAGGACAAGCTCGAAGAACTCTGGGCTTCCGGTCACGCTCCGTGGAAGATTTGGGAGGATTAAATGGATTTATCACTTTATCGCGGTAAGCGTGTCCTTGTGACCGGTCACACCGGATTTAAAGGCACTTGGCTCTGCAAAATGCTTGTGAATGCCGGGGCAATTGTGACGGGCTACAGCCTTGACCCGCCTACCGAGCCGAATTTGTTCAGCATTTCCGGTCTTGATTTACAGATGAAAAGTATTATCGCGGATATTCGCGATTTTGACAGGCTCAAAGCCGTTTTTGCGGAGGCTCAGCCGGAGATTGTCCTGCACCTCGCCGCACAGCCTATCGTCCGCGAGAGCTACAAAGACCCGCGCTATACATATGAAACCAACGTTATGGGAACCGTCAACCTGATGGAGTGCGTCCGGCTGAACCCTTGCGTTAAAAGCGTTCTCAACGTCACGACCGACAAGGTCTACAAAAACAACGAGTGGTGTTGGGGCTATCGTGAGGATGAGCCCCTCGACGGCTTCGATCCGTACTCAAATAGCAAGAGCTGCTCCGAACTCGTAACGCACAGCTACATCAACAGCTTTTTCGCGGACAGGGACATCGCGGTATCTACCGCCCGCGCCGGAAACGTCATCGGCGGAGGGGATTTTGCAAGCGACAGAATCATCCCCGACTGCGTTCGCGCGATGAAAGCGGGGGAAAAGATAGGTGTGCGAAATCCCTATTCGACCCGACCTTATCAGCATGTCTTGGAACCGCTGGCGGTGTATCTAACGATTGCGGCGAAACAGTATGAGGACAAGCAGTATGCAGGATTCTACAACGTGGGTCCCGACGACTGCGACTGCGTGACGACCGGAAATTTGGTCGATCTCTTCTGCAAGCATTGGGGCGACGGCGCCGAATGGATCAATCAAGCGGAAGCTAATGCCCCACACGAGGCGAATTTCCTGAAGTTAGACTGCTCGAAAATAAAGAGCGTTTTCGGCTGGAAGCCCCGTTGGAATATTGACGAGTGCATGAAATACACCACGCGGTTCTATAAAGCTTGGCTCGCAGGCGAGGATATACCCGCGGAGATGGATAGAGAGATAAAGGAATTTTTGGAGGGATAAGCGCATGACAAAAAGCTCATCAGTTAATAAGGACGGGCGCATCGCTTCACGGGATTCCAACATAGAGCTTCTGAGAATTATTTGTATGGCTATGATTGTTGCCCACCATTTGTTTTTGCATGGCGGCATATTTGAGCAGTCAGGCAGCAATATGACAAATTTGCTATGGGGGGAGTATTGCTGCCCGGCGGTAAAATCGGATATGACTGCTTTATTATCATAACGGCTTGGTTCTGCACCGGAAAAGAATTCAAGGGCAGCAGGCTGATAAAAGTAGCTTTGGAAGTAGTCTTCTATAATTTGGTTGGAATGATATTAGCAGCGATTTTAAATAATGGGCAAATTGAACCGATTACTATACGAAATTGGCTTGGCTGCTTTTTCCCCGTATTTGGAATATCCCACGGCTTCGCTGTATATTACATGATTTTTCTTATGATACTTCCGCTGCTCAATACAGTATCGGAAAGAATGAGCCAACGAAATATTCAGGCAATTATTGTGCTCTCTTTTCTGATGCAAATATGGTCGAAAATATTCAGCTTTGTAATAGACTTTTCGCCGTTTGTAGATTTAAGCAACGGCTTATTCACGTTCATCATTTTGTATTTCGCGATTGTTTACATAAAAAAGTACCCGTTTAAAATATGCGACAATAAAAATTTTTTAATGCTCGTGCTTGTTTTTATCTGGATTATAAATGCAGTAGCTAATATCTTATCTGTTAAATATTCTGGCTTTAAACTGTTTTCGTTGGCAACCGCAATATTAAATGATGATATATCTCCGCTGAATATGATTGCTGGGTTCTGCCTGTTCTTTATTTTCAAAGGGCTCAGCATTAAGCATAACAGCATTATAAACTTTATCGCTAGTCACACATTTGGAGTACTGCTTTTACATGATCATAATTATTTCAGGTATGTAATCTGGAAACGGGTTTTCTTTGTTGAAAACTTTTATGATGCTGATCTACCGATTCTTATAGCCTACACTGCGGCTGTGGTTATAGCTATATTTGCAGTCGGAATCATTGTAGATACCGTTCGCGAATATTTGTTTGAAAAACCGATTACAAAGACAAAATTATATTTAAAAATAAGCGGCGGATTAGAAAGTTGTTTCAGGATTCAGTCCGTCAAAGGAGATGTCTGATATAAAAGAAATATTACTTCTCGACTGCACCCTCCGTGACGGGGGATTGGGTCTTGAAGATGCTAATAAAAACAGAATATCCGATTCGGAGTTTTCACAGGTAGATATTTTGGACGCTGCCGTAAATCTTGGAAAATCAAAAATAGATATAGTTGAACTCGGTTCGGTAGAAATAACGGATACCCCGCGAACCGGCTTTGCCATCTACCAAAACATCGAAGAAATATCCAAAACAATGCCAAAAAACAAGACGGGTCAGCTATATGCAGCCTTATATCGCGGTCCGGATACTCCGTTCGAGGATATCCCCGACTGGAATCCGAATCTGTGCGAAGCCGTTCGCGTAATAATCCGTTATTCCGAGCTGCAGAAGTCTCTGGATTTTTGCGCAGGTTTGTCCGAAAAAGGGTATAGGGTCTTCGTACAGCCGATGCTGACGATGCGCTATACTGACGACGAAATTAAGCAGTTGATTGATGCGGCAAACGATATGGGAGCCTATGCTCTGTATATAGTCGACAGCTACGGATATATGGTGCCTGCTGACATAGAGAGATTGTTTTTAAAATATGACAATGGTCTTGACAAAGACATCGCGATAGGATTTCACGCTCACAACAATATGAACCTTGCTTTTTCAAATGCGCTTTCGTTCATTAACCGCGATACCGACAGACGGCTGATCGTTGATTCCTGCGCTCTCGGAATGGGGCAAGGGGCGGGAAACCTGCAAACCGAAATCATTGCCGATTATCTCAACAAGAATTGCGGCAAGTCATACGATTACGGAGCAGTTCTCGACGTTTGCGAGATTATACAAAAATATTGCGGAGAAATGCTATGGGGATATTCGGTGACAAGGCTTTTGCCTGCGATACATAAAGCTGCATATAAATATGCAATATCGCTAAGAAAGCATTATGGGCTTACATACAGAGAAATTGATGATATTTTAGGAAAGATACCCGCCGATTTGGTGCATAGGTACACTCCCGAAAACACAAGGAAGATTTTGAAGTTTTGCGGATATGATGCAGAGCAGTTAATGAGGAGACAGAATGACCGGAGCGGAGTTTTTGGTTGATCATCTTGTAAAGCTCGGGGATACCGATGTATTTGGAATTCCCGGGGGAGTCGTGCTCGACTTCCTATATGAGCTTGACAGGCGTGAAGATATATCCGCGCACCTGAGCTTTCACGAGCAATGCGCGGGCTTTGCCGCATCCGGATATGCTCAGCTTTCGGGAAAACTCTGCGTCGCTTATGCCACAAAAGGTCCCGGTATAACCAATCTCCTCACGCCTGTTGCCGACGCCTACAGCGACGGCAGCCCTGTTTTGATCGTTACCGCTCATTCCGAGAAGAGTATTGACAAAACCGTCAGATTTACCGGCGAGCAGGAGCTCGACACCGTTGATATATTCAAGTCGGTAACAAAATATGCCGTCAGGATAGATTCAGCCGCGGCGTTTCCTTTTGAAATAAAAAAGGCTTGCAGTATAGCTATAGAAGGCAGAAAAGGACCCGTTCTCATAGACGTTCTTTCAAGCGTTTTCTCGGAGAATATTCCCGATATAAAGTCGCATGAGAGTGTTATGTCGTATGAACCGGTATCTTCTACGGACTACATCATTGAAAGACTGAAAACATCTCGCAGACCGATATTTCTCATCGGCGACGGAATACATCAGTCGGCAGCGGAGAACAAAATACGTGAGCTCGCAGATAAGTCAAATATCCCCGTACTTTCAAGCCGCTGCTCCGAAGACGTTATGCCGACATCGGATATGTATTTCGGATATATCGGCAGCCACGGGATAAGGTGCGCTAATTTTATCCTGTCAAAGGCGGATTTGATCATAGCTCTCGGCAACAGGCTTGCGTTCCCAATCAATTCGGCAAGCTTCAAGCCTATATATGAAAACGCCGAGATTATACGGATAGAGTACGACGAAAGCGAAGCAAAAAGGCATATCCCGAACAGCAGATGTTTCATTGAAAACGTTGCAGATACGATTAATGAGCTTTTAAGACGCGATATTTGTTATACAGAGTCGGACATGTGGATAAGTATCTGCAAAAGGCTGAAAAATGAGCTGTTTGAGTCTGATATAAACATTCCGACGCATATTTTATCCGAGGCATTTAAGTCAATTAAAGATAATGTGACGATAGTAAACGACGTGGGCAACAACGAATTCTGGTCGTCGAGGGCATATATACACGCGGGAATTTCAAACAGAGCGCTCTATTCAAAATGCTTCGGCGCGCTCGGCTGCTCACTTGGCAAAAGCATAGGGGCATATTACGCGAGCAAAGCGCCGGTGCTTTGCGTCACCGGAGACCAAGGGCTTCAACTGAACAGCCAGGAGCTGCAATTCATAGGAATGCACAGGCTCCCGATAGCGATACTTCTTCTCAACAACAGCTCCTCCGGAATGATAAGAGATAGAGAAAGGAATCGCTATGGCAGAGTTGTTCATACCACACAGGGCAGCGGCTACGGTACTCCCGATTTCGAAAAGCTTGCGGAAGCATACGGCATTGAATATACGGAGTACACAGCGGGAGTTTTCACAAAGATTGACAGCCCGATTTTGGTTGAAGCGATGATCGATGAAGATATAGCTCTTGCGCCGAATATTCCGAAAGGGAACAAGTGTCAGAACCTCGCTCCCGAATTGGATAAGAAACTATTTGATGAATTAGATAAACTGTAAAGGAGAAAAGCTATGAACGACTTTGGCGGGAAAACGGTGCTGGTGACCGGCGGAACATCAGGAATAGGCAGAGCTTGCGCTTTAAGATTTGCAAAAGAGGGCGCAAACGTAATAATAGCTGGAAGAAGCAAGGAAAAGGGTCAGGCTATTGTTGAAAAAATTAACCTTTCGCAAAATTCGTGCGGGGGGGGGGTATAGCTATGTCTATTTAGATATGGCCGACCGCAGTTCTATTTTCGAGGCTGCGAAAGCTGTTGAAAATGAATATGGCGTATTAGATATTCTTGTAAACAATGCAGGAATTTACCCTGTATCCGACCCGCTTGAAACGCTTACCGATTCTTCGCTAACGGAAATATTTGATGTCAACATTGTGGGCATGATTATGCTTACTCAGGCTGTACTACCGATGATAAAAAAGAGTCATGGCGCGATAATAAACAACGCCTCGGTTGCGGGGCTTGAAGCTTTCACAAGCGGGCAGAGCTATGCTTATGCCGCGTCAAAAGCTTCTGTGATTAAGTTTACAAAGATGCTTGCAAAGCAGTACGGCGCAGAATTCAGAACGAATTGCATTTGCCCGGGAATCATTGAAACGCCAATATTCAAAACCTTTAACGAAGAAAAATTCAAAGAAAAAATCCCGATGAAGCGGGTGGGGAAGCCCGAAGATGTTGCGGCTGTTGTCAGCTTTTTGGCTTCTGACGACGCGTCGTTTGTTAATGGTTGTGTATTGACGATTGACGGAGGGCAATCCCTTTAGAACAGGCGGTAGGTTTGCCGTCTGTATGGAGGAGTTATGCACATACTGGACGGCAAAACGGTACTTGTCACCGGAGCGACAGGGCTTATAGGAAGTAATCTATGTTACGAGCTTCTTAATAAGTCCACCGCAAAAGTCATCGCTTTGAGCAGGAGCAAGGATAAGCTCGAAAGGGTATTCGGCGAATATCTTGCCGATCCGAATTTTTCATACATAGCAAAAGATATTTGTGAACCTCTTGAAATATCTGAAAAAATAGATTGCATTTTTCATGCCGCAAGCCCGATAAGCGGAGCGGTTATATCCAACCAACCTGTTAATGTGATTTTGCCCAACATCGAGGGAATAAAAAACTGCCTTGAATTTATAAAAAATCAAGAGCAGAAAAGCGGGATAAAGGGCAGAATTACAGTCTTTTCCTCTGCGACGGTTTATTCAAATAATACTCTTTTGGACAGAACCGTTAATGAAGATGACACCGAGTGCCAGACAAAAATAAATGCTCCGAACGCGCCTTATGCCGAATCAAAGCGAATGAGCGAAGTCATAGCGAACGCTTATTGCAAGCAGTACGGCGTAGATGCAGTTATAGCGAGAATAGGTTATGTTTACGGATTTTGTAAAGAGCTTCCGAACACCGCATTTTACAGCTTTATGAAAACTGCGCTTGCCGGACAGGATATAACGATAAACAATCCCTCAATGGCAAGGCGTGACAACATTTATATTGATGATGTGATATCCGGCTTATTTACTGTATATGAGCAAGGAATCAGCGGCGAGGCATATAATATTTCATCGGCGGGAGAAAAAGATAATTTTGCCGCCGCGGATGAAATGGCTGGCGTTATTGCGGATATTGTTAATAAAGAAAAACTTGCCGGAAAGACTGTCAGTGTGAAATATTTGTCCGACGCTGATTCACGGCAGTCCGGAATAATTCTAAGTAACGATAAGCTGAAAAGCCTCGGGTGGGCTCCAACGTACAGCTTATATGACGGTATAAGAAATACGATAGAAAAATATATAAAGGAGAATTAGGTATGATATTGGATTCGGTAAACAGTCCAAAGGATATAAAAGGATTTGACATTGTTCAACTGAACGACCTCGCCGCAGAAATACGGAAGATACTTTTGCAGAAAATGAGTATTCACGGAGGGCATTTCGGCTCAAACTTCGGAATGGTCGAAGCCACAATAGCGCTTCATTATGTTTTTGATTCACCCAAAGATAAAATCGTATTCGATGTTTCCCATCAGTGCTATACTCATAAAATATTGACCGGACGTAAGGAAGCGTTTATAAATCCCGATAAGTATGCCGATGTATCGGGTTACACAAATCCGAATGAGAGCGAGCATGATTTCTTTAATGTAGGGCATACATCGACTTCCGTAAGCCTTGCGTGCGGTTTGGCAAAGGCAAGGGATTTACTTGGAAGTAAGGAAAATATAATTGCGGTTATAGGCGACGGCGCATTGAGCGGCGGCGAGGCATACGAGGGTCTTGATTATGCTCGCGAGCTTAACAGCAATCTGATAGTTGTCGTAAATGACAATCAGATGTCTATAGCGGAGAATCACGGAGGACTCTATAAGCATCTTGAAAGTCTCAGAAATTCCGACGGAAAAGCGGAGAACAATATATTCAAGGCACTTGGATTTGATTATTATTTTGTCAAAAACGGAAACAGCATCGAAGATTTGATTGAGGCATTTAAGAATGTAAAAGATTGCAGCAGACCTACAGTCGTGCATATATGCACGAAAAAAGGCTGTGGCTATAAATTTGCCGAAGAATCCAAAGAAGACTGGCACTGGAGAAGATCCTTTGATGTTAAGACCGGTGAATTTGTCGGCTTTTCATATGCGGGCGAAAACTACGATAATTTGGCGAGAGAAATGCTGCTGGAGAAAATGAAAAGCAATCCTGCCATTGTTATAGTAGCTGCCGGTGTACCGAGAAGTCTTGGGTTTATTGAATCAAAACGAATAGCCGCCGGTTCGCAGTTTGTTGATGTAGGTATCGCAGAGCAGCATGCTATAACCATGACTGCCGGAATATCAAAAAATGGTGGAAAGCCTATATTCTGCACAGACTGCAGCTTCTATCAGCGCGCATATGACCAAATTTCTCAGGAACTTTGCATTAACAATCTTCCCGCAACTCTGCTTGTCAGAAATGCTTCGATTTGGGGTATGAACGATATAACACATCTCGGGATATTCGATATTCCGCTTATCTCAAATATTCCGAATATGGTTTATCTCGCTCCGACCAATAAGCAGGAATACCTTGCAATGCTTGAATGGAGCATAGAGCAGCGAAATCACCCTGTTGCAATCAGAATACCGAGAAACGGCGTCCACAACGCAAATTATTCTGTAGACGATAATTATGACGAGCTTAATAAGTATCAGGTTTGCAGAAAAGGCAAACAAGTTGCGATAGTTGCACTTGGTGATTTCTTCCAGCTTGGAGAAGAGGTTGCCGATACGCTCGCAAAAGACGGCATCGAACCTACACTTATAAATCCGCGTTATATTACGGGTGTTGATGAGAAGCTTCTTGATGAACTGAAAGCGGACCATAAGCTTGTCATCACTCTCGAAGACGGCATACTTAGCGGCGGTTTCGGCGAAAAGATAGCGAGCTATTACGGAAACTCGGATATGAAGGTTCTGAATTATGGTTTGAAGAAAGAATTCCTGGATAGATATGACCCTGCACAGATACTTAACAGAAACAGATTGACAGCGGGGCAGATTATTGAGGATATAATCAAAACTGCGCGGAAGTAATGGAGGTGCAAATATCTGAAATCCCTTAAATTCAATACTATTCTGAATACCTTCAGAATGACCCTGACAGTCCTTGTGCCGCTTATAACCTTTCCCTATACTTCACGAATCTTCCTTACAGAAGGCAGCGGAAAAATTAACTTTGTGGGCTCGGTAATACAGATTTTCACGCTTTTTGCATCGCTTGGCTTTTATACCTACGGTGTCCGCGAGGGCGCAAAGGTTCGCGACGACAGGGAAAAGTTTTCAAAATTCGGTCAGGAACTGCTTTTTATAAATATTATTGCGACAGCAGTGACTTATGC
>CANRLU010000045.1 GCA_947631535.1 uncultured Clostridia bacterium
TTACAAGCCACACCTGAGGGGGCACTTCCGCGCTTACCGACCGCGTATACAGAACGAGATACCCGTCGTTCAGAACGCCTATAAGCGAAGCGCCGCCGCTGACGGTCTCGGCTGAGGCTGCGTTTCCGTAAAGGTCGTATTCAAGCTTTACAGTTGCCGATAATGTGTCGGAAAGCTTGTATTCCCTGTCCTCCGACTTAAATTCAAAGCTGTATGACGTCTTTTCGGCTTCCGTGACGCCCTCGGTTTCGCCCGCGGTCACGCCCTCGGTTTCGGGAGGATTTTTCCCGCCGTCCTCCAAAGGCTCTCCGGCACAGGCGCAGAGGCTCATCAAAATAAGCCCCGCCAGAATAACTGCCAAGATTTTTTTCATATATGTCAACACTCCTTTCCGAACGCTTCCGTTCGTACATTAAGTATAATATTTTGCGGAGAATGGGTTGTCAATAGTTTTTGGAAAACTGTAAATGTATTGTAACTAACTGTAAATCTTTTGTAACTTTAATTGCCGCTTGCGTATTGAAATTTGCCGCGCTTTGTGCTACAATATCCGAAAACGGTTTCGGAGGACAAAATTATGCGACTGCTTATCATACGCCACGGCGACCCTGATTATTCAATAGATTCCCTGACCGAAAAGGGCTGGCGCGAGGCCGAGCTTTTGAGCGAGAGGATATCGAAGCTCGACGTAAAGGCGTTTTACTGCTCGCCGCTCGGGCGCGCAAAGGACACCGCCAAGGCCACGCTTGAAAAGATGGGCCGCGAGGCGGAGATCCTCGATTGGCTTCGGGAATTTTACTACTGTCAGGTAAAAGTCCCGGGTGCGCAGGAGACCCAGATATGCTGGGACTTTATGCCGTCGTTCTACACTAAGGTGGACGGGCTTTATGACGCTGAAAAATTCAAGGAGCTCGACTTTATGCGCGAGGGGAACTATCCCGAGCTGTTTAAGGTCATTGCCGACGGGGTAGACGAGCTGCTCGAAAAGCACGGTTACCGCCGCAACGGCAGGTATTACGACGCCGTGAACCCCAATCGCGACACCGTGGTGCTCTTCTGCCACTTCGGGATAGAGTGTCAGATACTTGGGCATATTTTGGGGCTTTCACCGGTCATTTTAGCGCAGAATTTCTGCGCCGCGCCGACTTCGGTGACGACCCTCATAACCGAGGAGCGCGAGCAGGGGATAGCGGTGTTCCGCTGCCAGAGTTTCGGCGATATATCGCATCTCTACGCCGCGGGCGAGGAGCCGGCGTTTTCGGCGCGCTTCTGTGAGCGCTATGAGGACTGGGACGAGCGGCACTGAATGATGAAAAAAGCCACCATATTCTGGTGGCTTTTCTTATACTATCTTTTATTGTATTCCTTAAGGTCCTCACTCAGCGGGAAGCGCTCGCGGAACTGCCGTATTACTTCGCCGTCCTTTGAAAGCACTATCACAAGCTCTGAATCGAAGGGAACTATCTCGGTGAGCGCGAGCGGGTGCTGAAGCAAGGGCGGGTTTTCCCACAGCCTGCCGTTGCCGTCGGCATAGGGCAGCGGATACTTAAGTACATCCTCAAGCGTGGTGTCGGGCTCAAAAGCCGACAGTACGCCCCATATCCACTGGCAGCCGCCGTGTTTTCTGAGGATATCCGCAAGCTCGCCGCCGCTTAACCATAGGTATTCCCCGCCGGCTTGTGCTTCGTCAAATTCTTTTATGCAAATATTCGTTTCACAATCGGTGATGAGCCAGTTGTGCCGCAAAAGCAGGTCTTCAAATGCGGAAAAGATTCGGTCCATATCGGTATAAAAACTTTCGCCTTTTTCGAGAACGGCTCCGAAAACCATATACTCACTCCTTTAATAAATATAATGAAACAGCCCCCGCAGATATTTGAGCGGGGGCTTTTGGAGCTAAGGATCATTCCTCGCCGCCAAGGTCTTCCTTTATATCCTCGGCCGCTTCTTCGACGGCGTCTGCAACGTCTTCCGCCACATCTTCGACAGCGTCGGCAGCGTCGTCAACAAAGTCTTCAAACTCGGTGCCGAGATCGAGGTCTTCGTCAAAAGCGCCGGAATTCCTCTCGGCGAGCTTATCCGCCATAAAATCGGCAAATCTTCCCGCGAGTTCCGAGACCTTGTCTGAAGCGACAACAACTCCGCCCATTACGCCGTTGATGATATTGTTTACCGACTCCTTAAGAGTATCGTTGACGTTTATCTCAACGCCCGTGTCGTCTTCGCCGTCTTCGTCCTCATCTTCCTCGGTCAAATCCTCTTCCTCGGACTCTTCTTCGCTCTCAGAGGTGTCCTCCAAAGAATCCAAAGTCTCCTCATCGTCGCAGCACTCATCGCAGGTACATTCGTCTTCCTCGCTGTTTTTCCTGGCGAGCGAGATCGCGAGAGCAGCGGCGGCTGCAGCGGCGCCGAGACCCAAAACTACTTTAAGAAAATTTCCCATAATGTCAGATCCTTTCGCAATATTTTATAGTATTATACCACGTTATCCGAAATAATGCAAGTATTTATTTACATATTTCCCGTAAGATTCATAATTATCGATATCGCGGCGAGGGGAGCCGTTTCGCAGCGCAATATCCTGTCGCCGAGCCAGACGGGGACAGCACCGCTTTCAAGGGCCATTTCGGCCTCCTCCGCCTCAAATCCTCCCTCCGAACCGACGATAACGCCTATGCTGCCGTTTTCGGGAAGACTTATCTCGTTGAGCCGCTTTCCGCCCTTTTCGTAGCATATGAGGCTTAGGTCGAGCCCGCCCGCCTCGCGCAGACATTCTTCAAACGATATTATTCCCGAGACCTCGGGTATAATACCTCTGCCGGACTGCTTTGCCGCCTCTGCGGAGATCTTATTCAGCCTTGTGAGCTTTTTTTCAAACTGTGCCTTTTCCGGCCTTGCCACGCATCGGCGGGTCATCACCGGAACTATCCTTAAAGCTCCGAGCTCCACCGCTTTCTGTATTATGAGCTCTAACTTATCCGCCTTCGGAAGCGCCTGATATAGCGTGAGCGACACCGAGGGCTCTTTTGAGTTTTCCTCGGAAATAATCTTCGCGATAACCGCCCCGTCACTGATTTTTTCGAGCCGGCAAAGAAAGTCGCGCCGCCCGAAGCAGACGGTTATCCCGTCGCCGACGGCCATTCTCAGGCTTCTGCCGATGTGGCGCGCATCGTCGCCGGTGATCGTGAACGCGCCGTTTTCCGGCGGCTCCGCTGAAAAGAATCTCGGCATATCCACCACCCCTTTTTGATTTTACACCACACCGGCAAAGATGTCAAGTGAGGGGAGCGGTGGCCAAAGAGCACAAAACTTAAGAGTTTTCGGTCAAGCTTTATTTTTACCTATGATGGGGCAAGGCAAACCAAAATAATGTTTATGTTTGAAAACTTCCTATGCAAACCCCTTGACATTTCCCCCGAGCTGTGCTATATATAATGCAGATAGAGGCGCGGTGCGTCATCAGTAAGCGGAGCTAAGGGTATGCCGATACGGGTTCCGCCGAAAGGGGCCGCCGCCGAGAACATTCCCAGCGGCAAAGGAATGATTCGGCGTAACGGATTAAGAGCCGTTGCGCTGTCGCACGAAGGTGCGGAGGGCTATCGCATAATTATTGCTTTATGTGATTTTTGCGGCGGCTCTTATTTAGGAACCGCCGCTTTTTTAAAACGCCGATGCAAGGAGAGTTATTATGAAAAAAACCGTTTTCACAGGTGCCGCTACTGCAATAATCACCCCGTTCAATAACGGCAGGGTGGATTACGAGGCTTTCGGCAGACTCATAGACTGGCAGATATCGGAGGGCATAAGCGCGATAGTCGCCGCAGGTACGACCGGCGAGGGCTCGACCCTCACCGACGCCGAGCACCGCGAGGTTATTCGATTCTGCGTCGAGCGCACCGCCGGCAGGGTGCCCGTTATCGCGGGGACCGGCTCGAACGACACCGCCTACGCCATAGATCTGACCAAATTTGCCTGCGACGTCGGGGCCGACGCTATGCTTTTGGTCACTCCCTATTACAATAAGGCGACTCAGAAGGGGCTTATCGAGAGCTTTACCGCCGTTGCGGACGTAAGCCGAAAGCCCGTCATACTTTATAATGTGCCCTCAAGGACCGGCTGCAACATAGCGCCGGCGACCGCAAAGGAGCTTTCAAAGCACCCCAACATCGCGGGTATAAAAGAGGCGAGCGGAAATATCTCGCAGGTCGCCGAAATAGCCCAGCTCTGCGGAGACGACCTCGATATCTACAGCGGCAACGACGACCAGATCCTGCCCGTGCTCTCGCTCGGCGGAAAGGGCGTTATATCGGTGCTCTCCAATCTTCTGCCGAAGCGCACGGATATGATCTGCAAGAATTATTTCGCCGGAAATACCGCCGAGGCGCTTAAGGAGCAGCTCGGGCTCCTGCCGCTTATAAACGCGCTCTTCTCCGAGGTCAACCCGATACCCGTAAAGGCCGCTATGGCCTCTATGGGATACGGCAAAAACGAGCTCAGGCTGCCTCTCACGCCCATCGAGCAGGAGCACGGCGAAAAGCTCTTTGCGCTTATGAAAGAGCAGGGCATCAAATTCAACTGATAACGGAGACAAAAATGCTTTACGACAACATTGAGATCAAAAACGGCAGACTTTATTTCGCGGGAGCGGACACCGTTGAGCTTGCCGAAAAATACGGCACGCCGCTCTATCTTATGGACGAAAACAAGATACGCGAGCGCTGCCGCGAATATAAGTCCGCACTCGACGCCTTCGCGCCCGAGGGCTCCTGCGCGATATACGCCTCAAAGGCCTGCTGCTTCGGCGGAATATATAAAATAGTCGCAGAGGAGGGCCTCGGTGCCGACGTTGTTTCGGCGGGGGAGATATTCACCGCAAAGTCGGCGGGATTCCCTATGGAAAGGGGGTATTTTCAGGGCAACAACAAGACCGACGAAGATATCCGCTTCGCGCTCGGCTGCGGGGTGGGGTATTTCGTCTGCGACAACTTTGAGGAGCTCGACGCGCTCGACAGGATAGCCGGCGAGAGGGGAGTCGTTCAGAAAATCCTTCTCAGAGTCACCCCCGGGATAGACCCTCACACCTACGACGAAGTCGCCACGGGAAAGGTGGATTCAAAGTTCGGCATAGCCGTCGAGACAGGCCAGGCGCTCGAAGCCGTGAAATCGGCGCTCTCGAAAAAGAATCTTTCGCTCGAGGGGATACACTGCCACGTGGGCTCTATGGTCTTCGACTCCGACGTTTTTATCCGCGCGGCTGCGGTGATGCTCGGATTTGCCGCCGAAATAAAAAAAGTTTTCGGATTTGATATAAAAATCCTTGACCTCGGGGGAGGTTACGGAGTAAAATATTATGAGGGGCAGGGCGAAATAGATATCCCCGCCAACATAAAGCAGGTCGCGGAATACGTCGCCGGAAAATCGAATGAGCTCGGCATAAAAACGCCGTCGCTCAGGTTAGAACCCGGCAGGAGCATCGTTGCCGACGCCGGCATCACGCTTTACACCGTCGGCTCCGTCAAGAAGATAACCGGTTACAAGAATTACGTCTCCATAGACGGCGGAATGACCGACAACCCGCGCTATGCGCTCTATGAGTCGCGCTACACCGTCGTCACGGCGAATAAGGCCGACGCTGAGATTGATCTGACCGCCGACCTCGTCGGAAGGTGCTGCGAGTCGGGCGACATTATACAGCCCGCAGTCGGATTCCCCGCGGACATCGGCAGGGGAGACATCGTCGCTGTCCTCACGACCGGCGCATATAACTACTCTATGGCTTCGAATTACAACCGTATACCCCGCCCGCCGATAGTTATGGTAAAAGACGGCGAGAGCCGCGTTGCGGTAAGGCGGGAAAGCCTCGAAGACCTAATTAAAAACGACATTCTCTGAAAGGGATAACGCTATGAGATTCACAAAGATGCACGGCATTGCGAACGACTATATCTATATCAACTGCTTTTCCGAGCGGGTAGACCGCCCCGAGGAGCTCGCCGTAAGGCTCTCCGACCGCAGGCGCTCGATAGGCGGCGACGGGATAATTCTTATATGCCCGTCGGATAAGGCCGACTTTAAAATGAGAATGTTCAACGCCGACGGCAGTGAGGGAAAGATGTGCGGCAACGGCGCAAGGTGCGTCGGGAAGTTCGTATACGACAAGGGCCTCACCAAAAAGGAGACCGTTACCCTTGAGACTCTCGCGGGGATAAAAACTCTGCGGCTGCACGTGAATGGCGGCCTCGTTGAAAGCGTGACCGTCGATATGGGAAAAGCCGTTTTCGAGCCGAAGCTCGTTCCCGTCGTTTATGACGGCGCCGAGATGGTGAACGCTCCCTTAGAGGTCGGCGGAAAGGCTTGGAACGCCACCGCGGTATCTATGGGCAACCCTCACTGCGTCATTTTTACAGATGAGGATATATCAAAGTTAGACCTTGAAGTCATAGGTCCGCAGTTTGAGCATAATAAGCTCTTCCCCGACAGGGTGAATACCGAATTTGTGAACGTTATCGACCCTCATACGCTTAATATGCGCGTCTGGGAGCGGGGCAGCGGCGAAACTATGGCCTGCGGCACCGGAGCCTGCGCAGTGGCTGCCGCAGCGGTAAAAACGGGAATTTCGCCGTCGGGCGAAAAGATAACGGTAAAGCTTCTGGGCGGAGACCTTGAGATAGTCTGCTCCGACGGTTTTTCGATAGAGATGACCGGCCCCGCCGAGACCGCCTTTGAGGGCGAAGTAAACATATAGAAAGGAAATCGGTATGAAAATAAATCAAAACTACGCCAACGTAAAGAAGAGCTATCTCTTTATAGAGATAGCCCACCGCCTGCGCGAATATGTCGCCGCCCACCCCGAGGCCGACATCATCAAAATGGGCATCGGCGACGTTACGCTGCCGCTCGCGCCGGCAGTCGTTGAGGCTATGCACAGGGCCGCCGACGAAATGGGCAGGATAGAGACTTTTCGCGGCTATGTTGACGACAACGGCTACGATTTTCTCATCAACGCGATAAAGAACTATTACGCGGGCTTCGGCGTTGACCTCGACTACTGGGAGATCTTTATTTCAGACGGCGCAAAGAGCGACCTCGGCAACATTTTAGACCTCTTCGACGCCGACAATACCGTCCTTGTGACCGATCCGGTATACCCCGTTTACGTCGATACCAACGTTATGGCGGGCCGCAGGGTGATATTTGCCGACGCGACCGAAGAAAACAACTTCCTGCCGCTGCCCGACCCGTCGGTAAAGGCGGATATAATCTATCTCTGCTCGCCGAACAACCCCACAGGCGCCGCCTATACGAGGGCGCAGCTCAAGCAGTGGGTAGACTACGCCAAAGCGCAGAACGCCGTTATTCTCTTCGACTCGGCATACGAAGCCTTCATCACCGACCCCGACGTTCCCCATTCGGCCTACGAGGTCGAGGGCGCGTGCGACTGCGTTATCGAGTTCTGCTCGCTCTCAAAGACCGCAGGCTTCACCGGCACGAGGTGCGGCTACACGGTAGTCCCGAAGACCCTTAAGGCCGAGGGCGACCTAAACGGCATGTGGCTCAGGCGGCAGACCACCAAGTTCAACGGCGTCGCCTACGTTATCCAGCGCGCGGCAGAGGCGGTATTTACTCCCGAGGGTCAGCGCCAGATAAAAGAGAACATCGCTTATTATCAGGAGAACGCAAAGCTCCTTATGTCGGGGCTCGACAGGTGCGGGATAAAATACTTCGGCGGCAAAAACTCGCCCTATATCTGGCTCAAGTGCCCCGACGGACTTGGCTCGTGGGAGTTCTTCGACAGGCTCCTTTCGGAGGCAAACGTAGTCGGCACGCCGGGCGAGGGCTTCGGCAAAAACGGCCGAGGATATTTCAGGCTCACCTCCTTCTCGACTCACGAAAAAACGGCGGAGGCTTCGGAAAGAATATATAAAATGTTAAGAGGGTAAATTATGAAGAAACTTAAGAGCTTTTTTCCGCAGATATTCGGAGGCATCGCCTCGGGGCTTATGATAGGCATCGGCGGCACTGTGCTTTTGAGCTGTGAAGACCGCTATATCGGCGCTGTTCTTTTCACCATCGCACTCCTCACCATCTGCTTTATGGACTTTTATCTCTACACCGGAAAGATAGGCTTTGCGGCCGAGAGCTTCGACGGCAAAACTGCGGCGCAGCTCGGAGTCGGGCTCCTTTCAAACTTTGTCGGTGCGACGCTCACCGGCCTCGTGATACGTTTTGCCCGTCCCGCGATAATAGAAAAAGCCGCCGCAAGCTGTGAATCAAAGCTTCAGAACGGCGTGCTGCGGGCGTTCGTGCTCGGCTGCCTCTGCGGCGTGCTCATGTATGTCGCAGTAAAGACGTTCAGGCAGAACAAAACGGTGCTCGGAGTTATCTTCTGCATACCCGTTTTCATACTCGCGGGCTTTGAACACTCCATAGCGGATATGTTCTATTTCGCGCTCGCGGGAATGATAAACATTCAGTACATAGGCTTTATCATAGCCGTTATTCTCGGCAACTCCGTGGGAGCGCTTATCATCGCGGCGCTGTTCAGGCTGAAGAACGCAAGCAAGGAGCGTGGGTGAATCTGAAGCCATATGTCGTAAACGCATTGTTATCGAGAAGCAAGCATAAAAGTTTTCGCTCAAGCCTTTTTCAAAAAGATAAGCGTTATTTCTTGCCGCTCGCTCTCCCTCGCCGTCACAAATTGGCTCGGGGAGCTTGCGGAGAATTAATCGCGTATCTCGGCTTGCGGAGACAAGGCGCAGGGTATTTGGGTCGAGAGCGAAGCGAACGACAGATGCGGCGTGACTATGTTATCTTTATATCACACTTTGGCGCCGCATTGCAGGCGCGGAATTCTTTGCGCAGCGAAGCGCAGGAGGGTAGTCAAAACAGTCCGGTGGACTGTTTTGACGTAGGGGACCCTCGCCGGGGGTCCCCTGAAAACATCTTATGTCTTTCCGAAGGAGGAGATATTATGGCAACAAAGAAGCTTTACAAATCGCGCCGCAACAAGGTGATATGCGGAGTGTGCGGCGGAATAGGGGAATATTTCGGCATCGACCCTACGGTGGTGAGGCTGATATGGGCAGTGCTGATACTCTGCTTCGGCACGGGGATACTCGCCTATATCATCGCCGCGCTGATAATCCCCGATATCCCCGACGGCACGACCATTGTTGAAGACTGATAAAAGACCTTCGGGCGCCCGCCCGGAGGTTTTTTGCACTCCAATCTTAATAAATACTTAATAAAATATGCCTTACCTCTTAATAAATCGGGTGATATCATAAAGGAAAACTTTGTAAGGAGTGCGTTTATTTTGAATTTAAGACTCTTTTTTGCCGTCGCGGTCTGCCGCCTCACGAGGTGTGTTTTAAGGATATTTCGCCGCGGCGGAACGACCCTCCCGGGCGCTCTGGCGCTCAGAATTTGTCCCGACGCCGTTTCCCTGCTCTCTTCAAAACTCGATGTGATCGCCGTCAGCGGCACCAACGGCAAGACCACCGCCGTGCATATGCTCGAAAACGCCCTGAAATCCTGCGGGGGGGGGTAAAATTGTATGCAATCGCTCCGGCGCGAACCTTATAACCGGTATCGCCGCCGAGCTTTGCTGCAGCGTGCCGCTTTTAAAGGGCGGCAGGAAGCGCGCAGTCATCGAGGTTGACGAACTCGCCGCCAGAAAGGTATTTCCTATGCTCAGGCCCCGCGTTATCGTCCTCACAAATCTCTTTCGCGACCAGCTCGACCGCTACGCCGAGGTGGAATCCGCCGCGTCGTATCTTCGCGAGGGGATAGAGGCCGTTCCCGGGGCGGTTTTATGTCTGAACGCCGACGACAGCCTCATCGCCGGCCTCGCCGACGGGCTCCCGAACAAAAAGATCTTCTACGGGTTTTCCGAAAAGGCCTCGCATAACGTCCGCCCCGACCCGGGCGAAGAGGGGACCCGCTGTCCGAGGTGCGGCGAGGCGCTCTTATTTGCCTGCTCGTCATACGGCCATCTCGGCCACTGGAGCTGTCCAAGTTGCGGGCTTTCCCGTCCGTGCGCAGACATCTGTGTTGAGAGCATATCCTGCGGCGAAAGCGGCAGCGACGCCGAAGTGAGCGTTTTCGGGGAGCATTATTCTGCACACGTCTGCGCTCCCGCCGACTACAACGTATATAATGCCGCCGCAGCGGTATCGGGCGCGGCGGCCGCCGGCTGTGACGCAAAAGCGGTGCTTCGCTCGCTCGGCAGTTTTGAGCGCGGGTTCGGCCGAATGGAGCGGTTCGACGTCGGCGCGGGCGCGCTTATGATACTCATAAAAAATCCCGCAGGCTGCGACAGGGCGCTCGACTACATACTCGGCTCGCGCGGGGATTTCGGACTGATCGTCTGCCTCAACGACCTCGACGCCGACGGCTGCGACGTCTCCTGGATATGGGATGCGGGATTTGAGCGGCTTCGAGAAGCGGGGGAGCGCTTAAAATGGGTTATCGCTTCGGGCAGGCGCGCCGACGAGCTCGCCACCCGCCTCGAATACGCAGGCATCCCCGAAAGCAGGCTCAAGAAGGAAAAAAGCGCTCACAGGCTTATCGCCGAGGCGGAAGCCGCAGAAGTTCCGGTATATATCCTGCCGACCTACACCGCGATGATGGATATGCGCCGCAGGCTCGCCAAAAAGACCCGCCGCCGCGGCTTCTGGGAGGGCTGATATGGAACTGCGGGTATGCCATCTTTATCCCGAGCTGCTCAACCTTTACGGCGATTCGGGAAACGTCGCCGCGCTTTGTTATATCGGACGAAAGCTCGGCATAAGCGTGAGCGCCGAGCGGGTAATGCTCGGCGACAGGCGAAGTCTTGCGGGGTTTGACATCGTTTTTATAGGCGGCGGTCAGGACAGGGAGCAGCGGCTCGCCGTGCCGGAGATAAAGGCGTTTCGCGGTGCTGAAATTAGGGCGGCAGTCAGAGGCGGGACGACTTTTTTAGGCATCTGCGGGGGATATCAGCTTCTCGGGCACTACTATGAAACGTTGAGCGGCGAAAAGCTCGGATTTTCCGGCGCCGTCGATCTTTACACAAAGGCCTCGCCGAAAAGAGCGGTCGGCACGCTAAGGTTTAGCTGCTTTCCCGAGAGCGGCGGCTCGGCGGTCAGGGGATTTGAAAATCACTCCGGACTGACATATCTTGCAGATGGCGTCTCCCCGCTCGGCAGGGTGGAGGAGGGCGTGGGCAACAACTGCGGCGGTTATGAGGGGGTTCGGTTTCTCAACGCCTTCGGGACGTACAGCCACGGCCCCGTGCTGCCAAATAATCCCGACCTGTGCGAGACCGTTCTTAAAACGGCGATATTTGAGAAATACGGGACTAAGATGTGATAATGCGAAAAGGAGTGGGCAGCGCAAGGCTTAAAAGTTTTCGGCCGAGCAGAGCAGAAAGTTTTAGTCGGAAAAAACTTTTAAGTTTTGACACCCGTATCGAACACTACAGAGTCTATACCGCAAAAAAGCCGCGGTTTCCCGCGGCTTTTGAACTTGTGTCTTATCAATTATCCCTGTGTAAAGGCTATCTGCGCGAAGTTGAAGAATCCGAGGTGCCAGATGCCGAAGTCGTGCCCGCCGGGACGGGTCTGCCAGGTGTAGTTTTTGCCGTCCTTGAGCTTGTCGGTCTTATCGCAGAGGCCGTCCATAGCCGCGGAATGGCTCCAGAGCGCTATGCCGTCGTCGGTCCCGCAGATGTTGTAGAAGTACTTAATATCGTAATCCGGGAAGTTTTCGAGGCGCTTGGCTATTTCATCAGAGCTGTATGTAGTCGGGCAGGAGGAGAAGCCTCCGAAATAGCTGAACATATCGAGACACTCGCAAAGGCCGATGTTCGTGGTCTGCATACCGCCCATAGAAAGACCTGCACAGGCCCTGTGGTCGCGGGCGGCCGAGATGTCGTACCCCTCGGAGTAATCGGCATAGGTGGCGTAGTGCTCGTCGATATAGGGAACAAGGTCGTTTCTGAGCTCCTTGCCGAATACGTAGAACGAGCCGGAATCGGAGGTCGAGGAGTGGTCCTTGGCGGAGCGGCCATTAGGTGTGACGACGATAAACGGGTCGATGTCGCCGTTGAGAATGAGGTTGTCCATCATCTTTTTAACGTCGGAGTTGTCGTTGGTCATACCCCACTCCCAGACGTCGCCGCCGATGCCGTGGAGCAGGAACATAACGTTATACTGCTTCGACTCGTCGTAATTCGGGGGAAGATAGATATAGGCCTCTTTCTCGATGTCCGACATTCCGCCGTAATAGTCTTTGGTCATGTAGGTGAATCTTGTGACGGTTCCGCCGTCTTCGCGCGCCTTGCGGTATTCCGCCGGTATCTCGTCGAAGACGGTTATCTTTTTCGCACAGCCGCTAATGTTGCACAGAGCCGCGCCCATAAGGGCCGACAGCACCAGCACCTTCAAAAGTTTTCTCATAAGCTTTCCTCTTTTCATAATGTTTCGGTAAATTACATCGGTATGATGCAGTTTTATTTTACCACAAATAAGCGCAAAAGGCAAGAGGTTTTTATAAAGATAAAGACGAGGGCAAGGTGAAAACATTTTTGTTTGATTTGTGATGTGTTTTACCCGCCGCAGACAGCAGGCGGCAGTCTTTTCGCTGCCTCGCACTGCTCGGTAAACAGGGGGACCAATGCGGCGTCAAAAGCTTGCGCAAACCGTGCTGCCTGCACGCTGCATCTGTCGTTCGCTTCGCTCTCGATCAAAATGCCATGCACTCCGGCACACAAATCGCAGAAATATGGGCTTGACCTAAAACTTTTAAGTTTTGCTCTTCAAAGCTTCGCCTCTCCGCTCTTGCATTTTCTGCCGTCTTATGCTATACTAAAAACGTCTATGTATGACATCATACAGACGCGAAAGAGGAACCCGAAAATGACCGAAAAATTCGTCCGTGCAAATTTAAAATACCTTAAGAGCTTCATAACCGAAAGCTCTCTTTCCGCTGCCCGAAAGACCCACGTCCTTGTCGGCGACGTTATGGCGGTCTCGCATAACTACGGTGTCCGTCGCGAGCGCCGCGACTTCCCCAACTTCTCCGGCGAATGGATAATCCCTTCCGAAGAGACCCGTCAGGGCGTTATTTTATACCTCCACGGCGGAGGCTATACCTGCGGAAATATCGACTATGCCAAAGGCTTCGGCTCTGTCCTGGCCAACGAGTTCGGCATAAGAGTATTCTGCTGCGCCTACCGCCTTGCCCCTGAAAACCCCTTTCCCGCTGCCGTTGAAGACGCTGTTGAGGCCTACGAATATCTTCTTAAAAGCGGATTTTCCCACGACAGAATTATCCTCTGCGGCGAGAGCGCCGGCGGAGGGCTTTGTTATGCCCTGAGCCTTAAGCTCAACGAGCTCTGGACGGCTCAGCCCGCAGGCATAATAGCCATTTCCCCCTGGACCGACCTCACGCTTTCCGGAAATTCCCATAAAGCCAACAACGAGATCGACCCTTCTATGACCACCGAAAGGGTCAGGTTTTTTGCCGAGTGCTACAGCAGCGACCGCGAAGACCCTCTTGTCTCGCCGATATTTTTCAAGCCCGAGGAGGCTGATTTTCCGCCGTCGCTTATATTTGCCGGCGGCGACGAGGTGCTTCTTGACGACTCCGTGACGATGCACAAAAGGCTTACCGAAGCCGGCTTCAAGTCGCAGCTCATAGTCAGGCCGAATCTCTGGCATGCTTATGTGCTTTACAACCTGAAGGAGTACCGCAACGACTACGAAAAAATGGGCAGATTCTTAGACAGGCGCCTCGGCTCGGAAAACCGCTTCTGGCGCCGGCTCGACAATGCCGCGCTGATCTTTCCTGCGTCTAAGCGGCGCGGGTGGCACAACGTTTTCCGACTTTCCGCCGAGCTCCGCGACCCCGTTGACCGCGACGTTATGCAGTCGGCACTCGAGGTCACCGTAAAGCGCTTCCCGCTGATATCCTCCCGCCTTCGCGCAGGGGTGTTCTGGTATTATCTCGAACAGACCGATGCGCCGGATATCATACCCGACGGCCCCCAGCCGATAATGAAGCGCGGCTTCGGAGCGGTAAGGCAGTGCGCCATAAGGGTGCTCTACTATAAAAACCGCATCGCCGTGGAGTTTTTCCACGCCGTTACCGACGGCACCGGCGGGCTCATCTTCCTTAAGTCCCTCCTTGCCGAATATATTTCGCAAAAATACGGCGTCAGCGTCCCCAACACCTGCGGAGTCGTCGATAGGCTCTCAAGTCCCACCGACGACGAGCTTGAAGACAGCTTTGCCGAGAACGCCGGAGCCGTAGGCCTTAAGCGCAGCGAGGGCAAGGCATATCACTTGACAGGCACGAAAGAGCCCAACGGATTTCTGAATCTCACCTGCGGCACTCTCAACGCAGACGACCTGTTAATGCGCTGCCGCGAGCTCGGCGTAACGCTTACTGCTTACCTTTCCGCAGTGATGATAATGTCGCTGATAACAGTGCAGAAGCGTAAAGTATTTCGGCTTGACAGGCGTCTGCCGATAAAGGTGCAGATACCGGTGAATCTCAGGCGGCTCTTCCCGAGCACAACTATGCGCAACTTCGTTATGGTGGTGAATGTAGGCGTAGACCCGAGAATGGGGGACTTCACCTTTGAGGAGATACTCGGCATTGTGAGCAGGCAGCTTGCTCTTGACGTAACTCCAAAAAATATGCAGGCGGTTTTCACGACCAACGTAAGGTCCGAAAAGATACTTGCGGTAAAGCTCGTGCCGCTGTTTATAAAGAATATCGTTATGAAGGCGGTGTTCGATTCCGTAGGCGAGGCACAGGCGTGCATAACCCTTTCAAATCTCGGCAAAGTCGATGTCCCCGACGAGATGCGCGAATATGTAAAGGGCTTTGACTTTATAATCGGACCTCAGGCGAGAGCGCCGCACAACTGTGCCGTATGCACCTACGGCAGCGACCTCAGAATCAATTTTATCCGCCGTTCGGAGGAGCCCGAACTCGAGCGCGAATTTTTCCGCAATCTTGTAAGGCTCGGGCACCATGTGGTCATCGAGAGCAACTCGAAAAGCAATCAGGAAAGGCTGTGACATTATGTATTGCGTAAACTGCGGCGTAGAGCTCAAAGACAGCGAAAAGGTCTGTCCGCTCTGCAAAACGATAGTTTTTCACCCCGATATCCCGCGTCCAGAGGGCGAGCGGCCTTATCCGGAATATGTGGCGCCCGTGAAGAGGTTCAACCGCCTGGGCGCGATGTTTGTTCTTACCGTCGTCTTTCTCATTCCCGTTATCATCACGCTGCTCATCGACCTTAAGCTCAACGGCAGGGTAGTGTGGTCGGGCTATGTTATCGGCGGACTTGCTGTTGCATATACGGCGTTTGTGCTGCCGTTCTGGTTCAGGCACCCCAACCCGGTTATCTTTGTCCCCTGCGCCTGCGCCGCCGCGATAGTCTATCTTTTATACATCGACCTCGCCGTGGGCGGGCACTGGTTTTTGCCGCTCGCTTTCCCGATAGCCGGCATCGGCTCGCTGATAATCACGGCCGTGACCGCGCTTTTAAGGTATCTTCGCCGCGGAAGGCTATATATTTTCGGCGGAGCGTTTATAGCCCTCGGCGGATACAGCATGCTCATCGAGATGTTTATATGCATCACATTTAAGCTGCGGTTCATATTCTGGTCGGTATACCCGCTTGCGGCGTTCGTGCTTGTCGGCCTGCTGCTCATAGCGATAGCGGTCTGCAAGCCGCTGAGGAGCTCGCTCGATAAAAGGTTCTTTATATAAGAGGGGCGCGGTATGAAAGAGTTTACCGTCGGCAAAAACGACGCCGGCCAGCGGGCTGACAGGTTTATTTCCAAAGCCGTACCAAAGCTGCCGAACGGCAGAATGTATAAATTCCTGCGCGAAAAAAAGATAAAGCTCAACGGAAAGCGCTGCGAGATATCCACCCGTCTTCAAGAGGGCGATGTGCTGCAAATGTATATCTCCGACGAGTTTTTTGAGAGCGCTCCGAAGCCGGACTTTTCCGATATCCCCGCCGAAATCGAGGCCGTATATGAAGACTCTAATCTGCTTCTTGTCTATAAGCCGCAGGGGCTCGTCGTTCACGAGGACGACCTCAATACCCGCGACACTCTCATCAACCGCATAACTCGGTATCTCATCGAAAAGGGAGAGTACGACCCTTCATTGGAGCAGAGCTTTGCGCCGGCGCTTTGCAATCGTCTCGACCGCAACACCGAGGGAATAGTCATCTGCGCGAAAAACGCCGAAAGTCTGCGGCTCATCAACGAGGCAGTAAGAAACAGGGGGATAAAAAAGAAATACCTTTGCGCCGTCATCGGGCGCCCGCGCGAGAGCGAGGGCTGCATAAAAACCTACCTCGAAAAAGTGGAGAGCGAAAACACCGTTTACGTCCGCAGAGAAAAGACCCCCAACTCCAAGACCGCGATAACAAATTACCGCGTGCTCAAAACGGTCGGCGAGCTCTCGCTCTGCGAAGTAGAGCTCGTCACCGGCAGGACTCATCAGATAAGGGTGCATATGGCATACATCGGCTGCCCGCTCCTCGGCGACGGCAAATACGGCCGCAACGAGGTGAATCGCCGCTATCACATAAAATCGCAGGCGCTCTGTGCCTATAAGCTTGAGTTTCTGAAGGGCGGGCTCGGCGACGCGCTGAAATATCTCGAGGGCAAAACTTTTGAGGTAAAGCGTCCGGCTTTTGTGTCGGAATTTTTCGGCAAAGACTATTGACGGCCGGAGAATAAAGTTATATACTGAATACAGAATATATCCGAAAGGAAGATGTAAAATGCAGATAGAATACAAAACCCAGGGAA
>CANRLU010000046.1 GCA_947631535.1 uncultured Clostridia bacterium
GCAGGCTACTCTTGAGACCGACGAAACCATAGAGGCGGGAAGACCGAAGTTTGTATCCAGAGATTCCGCGTCCTCGTCGGTGTCGATGCTGTGCCACCCGGGGGCGTTTTCGACTTGGTTTTCCTCGTGGTAGTCGCCGCCGAAGGACATGAACTTGTTGCCCTCTTCGTCGGCGGGGTAGGCGTCCCAGATTCGGGTGAGAGTTTCGAGAGCGTTTTCCTGATCAGCTTCTTCCTCCTCTGGGGTGGCGTCTCCGGCATTGTCGGGAGCGGCGGTCGTTTCGGACGAATCGGGCCCGGGAGTAGGGGCGGTTTCACTGCAGGCGGCGAGGGAAAGGACCATAGAGAGTGCGAGAATAATTGCGAATAATTTTTTCATTTTGTTTCTCCTTTTATATGCTTTTTTGCGTATGCACTTATAATACGTTTTAAAGGTGCAAAATATTGCATGCGCAAAAAATATTTGCATAAATCAGTATACATTATTTGGGGGATATTGTCAATATGGGCTTCCCCGCCCTCTCCTGTGGGGAGGAATGAGATGGCGGGGACAGGGAGCCGCTCCGACTTTTGCTCCCTGAAGGCGAAGCCCTTGGCCGCCGTTCCGGCGGCCTACACGCGCGGCTTTGCCGCGCGTGCCGCGCACTGCGTGCGCGGGGGCTTCGCCCGCAAGGCGCGGACCTGCGGCGCCCCGCAATTTTTCACCGAAGCGCAGGGAACCCGCACTCCCCCCTCCCTTTGCACTTTAATTCTGCACAAAGACAAGTTAGCAGCCGCTAACTAATTTTGTTGAAGACGCCGAAATTGCAAAAACGCGGCAAAAACCGGTTGACAAAACCGAAAATCCGAATAAAATATAGATAGTTAGCAAGCGCTAACCAAGCACATGCGCCTTACGGCGGGAAAGGAACGGCCTATGATACCTCTGACATTTGCCGATGTCGGCACAGACGTTATAATCAAAAAGGTCGGCGGCAGTCCGGAAGTGAAGCAGCACCTCGCCGATCTCGGCTTTGTGGTCGGCGGAACGGTCACGCCCATCTCCGAGCTCGGCGGAAACCTCATCGTAAAGGTAAAGGAATCGAGAGTTGCGGTCAGCCGCGAAATGGCTTCAAAAATAATGGTCTGACGGCTCGGCTCTCAAATTTTTCGGGGGAACATTCCCCCTCAAATTCACCCCACGCGTTAGCCTTGGCTAACTGCCTGCGACATTCACTGAAGGAGGAACGGATATGAAAACACTTGATCAGGTGAAGATAGGCGACACCGTTAAGGTAGTCAGGCTTCACGGCGAGGGCGCAGTCAAGCGCCGCATAATGGATATGGGCATCACAAAGGGCGTAGAGGTATACGTCCGAAAGGTGGCGCCCCTCGGAGACCCGTTCGAGGTCAACGTGCGCGGCTACGAGCTGAGCCTGCGAAAGGCCGACGCCGAAATGATAGAAGTCGAGTAGTAAGCGGCGCCCTTGCGGCATATCTATTAAAAAAGAAAAGAGGACAAGACAATGAGCATAAGAATAGCCCTTGCGGGCAACCCTAACAGCGGCAAAACAACGCTCTTCAACGCGCTCACGGGCTCTAACCAGTTCGTGGGAAACTGGCCCGGCGTCACCGTCGAGAAGAAGGAGGGCAAGCTCCGCAAACACGACGGCGTTACCGTCACCGACCTTCCCGGCATCTACTCGCTTTCGCCCTACACCCTTGAGGAGGTTGTTGCGAGAAACTACCTTATAGAGGAGCGCCCCGACGCAATCCTCAATATAATCGACGGAACAAACCTTGAAAGAAATCTCTACCTTACAACGCAGCTTACAGAGCTTGGTATTCCTGTGGTGGCGGCCGTCAATATGATGGACGTCGTGGAAAAGAACGGCGACAAGATAAACACCAAAGAGCTTTCAAAGCGCCTCGGGTGCAGAATAGTCGAGATCTCCGCTCTTAAAGGCGACGGCGTTATGGAGGCGGCCGAAGCTGCGATAGAAGCCGCAAACGGCGGCAAGACCGTCCCGATGCATACGTTTTCCGGGGTAGTTGAGCACGCCCTCGCGCACATCGAGGAGGCCGCCATTCACGGGCTCCCCGCCGAGCAGCAGCGCTGGTATGCGATAAAGATATTCGAGCGCGACCAAAAGGTGCTCGAAAAGCTGAATATCCCCGAAAACGTGCTTGCACACATCGAGGAAGACATAAAATCGGCGGAGGAAGAGCTCGACGACGACGCAGAGTCGATAATCACCAACGAAAGATACGTTTACATCGCCGAGGTAATAAAGGGCTGCTCGAAAAAGGCCGGAGCCGGCCGCCTGACCGTCTCGGATAAGATAGACAAGGTAGTTACCAACCGCTGGCTTGCGCTTCCCATATTTGCGGTGGTAATGATAATAGTATATGCGGTATCGGTCACGACCCTCGGAAGCGTCCTGACCGACTGGGCCAACGACGGCGTGTTCGGCGACGGCTGGCACCTATTCGGGATAGGCACCGGCGCATACGAAGAAGCCTCCGAGGAATACGGCGAGACGGTGAACGCCATCGACGCTTTTGCGGGGCAGTACGGAGTTGAGGCCCCCGACCTCGAAACGGCCGACAGGGCCGCGATAGACGGTTTTGCCGCGCAGTTCTCGGCGGGAGACACGGCGGTCCTCACCGTTGTTGACGAAGAGACCCTTGCCGAAGACGAAGCCGTTTACACCGGCGAAGACCTCGCGCTTGCAGGCGCAGTCCTCGAAAAATACGCATTTTCCGAGCCCGACCCCGCCGAATACGGCGTGTGGATCCCCGGCATACCGGTGTTCATAGAGTCTGCCCTCGACGCAATAAACTGTGCCGACTGGCTTAAAGGCCTCATTCTCGACGGAATAGTCGCGGGCGTGGGAGCAGTGCTCGGATTCGTCCCGCAGATGCTGATACTGTTTATATTCCTCGCGTTCCTCGAAAGCTGCGGATATATGGCAAGAATTGCCTTTGTTATGGACAGGATCTTCCGCAAATTCGGACTCTCGGGCAAGTCGTTCATACCTATGCTCATCGGCTCTGGCTGCGGCGTCCCGGGAATTATGGCCTCGCGCACCATCGAAAACGAACGCGACCGCAGAATGACCATTATGACCACGACTTTTATCCCCTGCGGAGCAAAGCTGCCCTTTATAGCTATGATAGCAGGCGCCATCTTCGGAGGCGCGTGGTGGGTCGCGCCGTCTGCATATTTCCTCGGCGTTGCGGCGATAATCGTATCCGGCATTATGCTTAAAAAGACAAAGATGTTCTCCGGCGACCCCGCTCCCTTCGTTATGGAGCTTCCCGCTTACCACTGGCCTACAGTTTCGAACGTTCTGCGCTCGATGTGGGAGCGCGGCTGGAGCTTCATCAAAAAGGCGGGAACGATAATCCTGCTCTCGACGATAGTCGTGTGGTTTACCACCTACTTCGGATTCGTTGACGGCGGCTTCAGGATGCTTTCCGACGAAGAGATAAGCCATTCCCTCCTCGCAACTCTGGGCGGAGCCATCGCCTGGATATTCGCGCCTCTCGGCTGGGGCAACTGGCAGGCTGCCGTGGCCTCGATAACCGGCCTTGTCGCAAAGGAAAACATCGTCGGCACGCTCGGAATACTCTACGGCGGCGGGGATTCCTCGGTCTATGCCGCTATGGGGACCGCTTTTACCGCGGTGTCGGGATACGCGTTTTTGGCGTTCAACCTGCTCTGCGCGCCCTGCTTCGCCGCTATAGGAGCCATTCGCAGAGAGATGAACAGTGCAAAGTGGACCTGGTTCGCAATAGGATATCAGACGGTGTTCGCCTATGCGGTCGCGCTTATGGTGAACCAGTTCGGACTCCTCTTTGCCGGAACGCCCAACATCGTGGGACTCATATTCTCGGTGCTAATCGCCGCGTTCATCATTTACATGCTCTTCAGGCCTTATAAAGAGGCTTCCTCTCTCACCGCCGACAAAAAGGTGAGAGTGACCGCAAAATAAAGGAGGCAGAACTATGACTTGGCTCGTTTCAAACCTCGGCACTATAATCGTCGTGCTGATAGTTGCGGCGGCAGTCGCGGCGGTGTTCTTCTCGATGATAAAAGATAAGAAGTCCGGCAAGGGCTCCTGCGGCTGCGGCTGCGAAAACTGCGCCCTCCACGGGCAGTGCCGCAAGGCCAAACAATGATTTTATCACACTGTTTTATATACCTTTAGACGCTTGGGAGAGCTTTCGGGCTCTCCCTTTGCGTTTAAAAAATTCATAAATGATTTTGTGAATTTTTGGCGCAAAGTCTTGTAATCCGAAGAAAAAGAGTGTATAATAAATGCGTATGCATCGTCGGCGGGAAAATATTCCCGAGGGTAATAATTACCGCGGTTTTACAAAAAATAATTTTTCGCGGGTGCAACAAAAACGCAGGATTTTGACACTTACTATACAGAAGCCCCGCAATGCGGCTCTGTATGGAACGCAAAGCGAGGTGAGAGGAATTGAATTCCGGCTTTTCGGGGCTTGTAAAAAAGGCCCAGAAGGGCGACAGTGCGGCTTTTGCCGAGCTGTATTCCGCCGTTTACAAAGAGCTTTATTATTACGCTCTCTGTAACCTCAACAATCAGGACGACGCCGCCGATGCAGTTCAGGACGCCGTGCTCGACGCGTTCGTGGGAATAAAGAACCTTCGCAGCGAAGAGGCCTTCAAGGGCTGGATGATAAGGATCCTCACCGCCAAGATAAAGCGAAAGCAGGCGGAATATGTCGCCGAGCGCGAAAACCTCGCCTATATCTCCGACGGTTACGGAGGCTCGGGCTGCAGCGAAGACGACGATAAAGAGCTCGATATCCCCTATAAGGAATCTAAATATGAGGGAATAGAGCTTTTGGACCATATAGAAAGCCTCAGCAAGGCCGAAAAGCTGTGCTTCTCGCTCAACGCCATCTACGGCTATACGAGCGACGAGATAAGCAAAATAACCGGCATCAATTCCGCCACCGTGAGAACTCATCTGGCGCGCGGAAAGTCAAAACTCAGAAAGCTTCTTGAAGATACTTAACAGAAAGGGGGACTCAGCGTGGCGAACAAGGCAAACAACATTTATACCGAGCTGTTTGAATCCATACCCATTCCTTCGCGGCTCGAGCCGGAAAATATCGCCGCGATGCTCAACGAGCGCGCAGGCGCAAAGAGCCTCAGCGCGGAAAAGGTCCCCGAAAAGCATATAAAGGCCGAAGAGCCCGCTTCTCAGCCCCGCAGGATAGAGATGACTCCGGGCAAAAAGCGCAGCGCTTCGCCGTTCTTCCGCACCGCTGCGGCTATGGCTGCCTGTGCGGCTCTCGCCCTCGGCGTTATTGGCTATATGGGCGCGGGCGAGACGGAGCTTCCCACCGAAGACGGCGACGTCGGCGGCGCATATGCCTCGGATTACAACGACGTTCACAAGACCTTTGAGCAATATTATGTAGATACCGCCGGCAAAAAGACCCTCGATTCCGCAATAAAAGACATCGAACATTCCTATAACGAAAACGAGAACGATACCCAGACGAGCCAGCCGGCCGATCCGTCGGTGACGGAAAGTCCGGAGCCCGCCGAGACCACCTCTTCGGCCGACGTTTCGGCTCCGGCAGTTCCCGACGAGCCCGAGGCGCCCGTTACCGAGCCCGCCGAGCCGCAGCCCCAGGCTCCGGCCCCGAACGAAACGGTCGATGATACCGTTCCGCTCCCCTCTTCCGAGGCTTTCAAAGACGACTCCGGAATAGTTTTCGGCGACGGCTTTATGCTCCGCAGGGACGGCAACACCATCAGAATAATCAAGGCTTCGGCGGGAGAGCTGGATTACACCGGCAACATCTTCCCCTCCTATGAAGAGATGACCTCGAAGACCCTCGCGGGCTTCTATGCCGACGGTATGAGAGCCATAGCGGTATATTCGGAGGTAAGGGGCGGAGCTCCCTATGCCAACGACCCAGTGAACGGCCTTATCGACGGGCTTTACGGGCAGAACACCGAGCCGCGCAGCTCGGTCGAGGTGTGCATTTACACCATCCGCGACGGCGCAGCTTTCCTCGATTCCGTTACCGTTCAGAGCGGCAGCCTCGTGGATATGAACTACGTGAACGGCTCGCTCTATCTCGTCACGGCTTATAACGATTACCGCGTGGCGCCGATAATCGGCGTTGACGACCTTGAAAGCTACGTTCCGAGCTATACCGTGAACGGAGTGAAATATTACATCGAAGCTTCCGACATTATGATCCCCGACTACATCTCCACCACCGATTACACCGTCATCTCGGGGATAAGCCTCACCGGCGGCGTGTCTATGAAGGCCGTTCTGGGCTACGAGGGCAGAGTGGTGCTGCGCAGCGGCGCCGTCTACCTCTTCGGATACGACAGCTCCGCCTCGGGCGACCGCACGTCGGCAAGAGTGTTCAGCCTCTCGGGCGGAAACGTTGACTATGCCGGCTGCGTTTATATCGACGGCGTGGCTCTCGGCGGCGACGGCATCTCCTGCTTCGGCAGCAACATCGCGGTCACTGCCGTGCGCAAGGTGAACAACTCGTATGAGACCGACATAACCGTCTTCGACGGCACTATGAACGTCGTTTCCCGCGCGGTGATAAACGAAGCTCTCACCACCGCCGAAAGGATAGACACGAGCCTTTATCTGAGCGGTGCGCAGCGCAGATACGGAATAGATCTGAGCGATCCGGCAGCTCCGTTTGAGATAAAGGAAGAGCCGAAGCCCGATCCGGCAAAGGGTCTTGTAGAGTTCGACGGCGGATACGTCACCCTCACAAAGGCTCCCGACGGCAGCCTGCAGCTTGCAAAGATAGTTAAAAACGCCGCTGGAGAGCTGAGACTCGAATATAAGACGGCGATATGCAGCGAGCCCTCCTGCGATTCAAAGGCTCTTGAAAACAACGGTCTGCTGTTTATAAGCGGAAACGTCGTGGGTCTGCCCTACGGCTACTACGACGGCTATGACTACTGCTACAGATATGCCCTCTACCGCGCCGCGAACGGCAGCTTCAGTCCGATGGGCGAAATCGAGTTCCACGAGACCGACAGCGCCTACGAATATGAGCGCGCGATATTAAACGGCGGCGTCCTCTATATCTTCTCCGAGGGCAGGATAAGCGCCGCGGTCGTCGGGGATTCGCTCGTGCTCGTAGATTCTGCGGAGATAGTGGAAAGCGCCTACAGCGGTCATCACTGATATTTTATGGCGAAAATCGGCGTCGGTGCGAAGAATTTTCGCATCGGCGCTTTTGATTTTTTGATATTCGGGAAATTTTTTGAGGAAATTTTAAAAAAGCGCTTGACATTTTCGCGGCGTTGTGGTAATATAGCAACGTTGCGAATGCACCCAATGCCGGTGTAGCTCAGTTGGTAGAGCAGCTGATTTGTAATCAGCAGGTCGGGGGTTCGAGTCCGTCCACCGGCTCCACCAATATAATTGAATATGGGAGAGTTCCCGAGTGGCCAAAGGGGGCAGACTGTAAATCTGTTGCGCAACGCTTCGATGGTTCAAATCCATCCTCTCCCACCACGGCGTCGCAAGCTACGTATCGCTTGCGGCGCTTTCTTTATAACCTGATTTGAAATCGCCGCTGCACTCACTCCGCTGCTCCGCCTCTTCCCCAAAAATGCACGCATTTTCGGGGGCCCCTTCTTTAGCACCCACATGGGTGCTTTTTAGTGGTCAGACGGGGTTTGGGCGCAGAATCATCCGCCAAAGCGCCTGAAAAGGCGCAAGACCGCAGAGATTTTGACTCTTGCAAAGTTGTAAAAGCGCCGGAAGTATAAGCGCTTTGGCATATGGAAGCGTTTATTTCTCCGCAAGCACGAGCGGCGAGGCGTATATGCCCGCGAAGTGCGAGCGGCAAGAAATAACGCTTATGCTGAGGTTCGATTCCTGCGGCGAGCAATGCCCAAAAAGATTATCTTAGGACCGATTCATAAAGGCATACCGACAAATCCGCCTTAGGCAGTCCCGCATAAACAGCAAAAGCAGACGAAAATCAGTCTGCTTTTCGCATTTATCCCGCCGGCAAACGGGAATTTAGTCCTTTTTTGAAAACTGTGTAATCGCCATACAAGTCGCCATACAAGCCAATCCAATTCCCAACATAATGATCGCATCCTTTGCTTCAATCACATCTATAAGCGATAGAACTACGACATCAATTCCCATTGCCAAAGCTATAACTTTCAAGACAACTTCAGAAATTCTGTTTACTTTCCCATTTTCCTTACTATCTGATTTTACCTGCATAAGCTCATCAACAGTTACATCAAAAATTTCCGCCAACCTTGGAATCGAATTTACATCAGGAAAGGATAAATCTCGTTCCCATTTTGATACCGCTTTATCTGTAACGCCCATTTTTTCTGCAAGTTCAAGCTGTGTCATTCCCTGTTCTTTACGCATAGCTGCAATCATAGCTCCAAAAGATTGTTTTTTCATTGTGGTGTTGCTCCTTTCATTTGATGACTGCATTATAACATTTCCTCCGCTTAATACTCAACCGACCGACAGTTTAGATTGCCCGATTGTTAGTTTAGTCATGGTTTAGTGCATAGAACAGGAGTTTTAACAAGTGATTAACGGCGTTCTGCTCAATAAATACTGATCTATCATATTACCTGTCATATTAGCAATCCGCCCTCGCGCCGGCTTTCTCTACTTCACCATACAGTGCAGATACTCCACGGTCTTTGCGGCCTTGTGGGTGCGGTTTTCGTCGGTGTCGGCCTTGAAGCGGCGGTATTCCGTCGTGAAGACCTCGTATCTGCCATACCTCTTCATTATCTCCTCAATAACGCCGAGCGGCAGCAGACCCTCGTTGTTGTAGCTCAAAAATACGTATTTGTAGTCTGCGCGGGAAAGAAGCCTGTCGAGCGCCGAGGCGGCCGTTCGGGGCGAGCAAAACTCGCTCTTCTGGGCGGAATAGTCGCGCAGGCCGGTCAGGCCCCTGAGGGTCGGGCTGTCATACCTCGCGACCGTCTCAAGCACGTGATAATTCGTGCAGTATTGGCGGGAGTTATACGGCGGGTCGAGGTAGAGGATATCCCCTTTCACGCGCTCGATGAGCCCGAGAATGTCCTCGTTATAAGCTTTTCCCCGCTCCCCCGAAACCGTCGGCAGAGGCTCGAGAACGAACCTTTTTGCGGCGGACTTTTTTATCGTCTTGAGAAAAGCGCCGTAGACCGATGCGGTGTTGGCGTATTTGTCTATCGAGCTTACTATGCTAGCGAGCACCCAGAAGTAAACGTCTTCGCCGAGCTGCGGGCGGAGCCTTTCGGCCTCCTGCCTCACGGCGTCGCAGAGGCGGCCGTTTTCGTCGGAAAAATAGTTCCTGCCGCTCCCCGAACCTCGGCAGTAGTTTTCGTAAATAAAGCCGTCAACGCCTTCAAGCGCGTTCAGCCGTTCAAAGATATCCGCTTCGAGGCCCTCGGGGTTTTCTATGAGGTGACGGTTGAGCACATAGCTGTAATACTGAATGTCATTTGAAACAACGCGGCAGCCCTTTGCGCGGAAAGCGCTCCCCACGGCGCCGGTGCCGGCAAAGAGGTCGGCAAAATCGCAGCCCGAGGGGTCTCCGGCAACGGCGGTCATCGTCTCGGTCAGAAACCCGAGCAGCGAATGTTTCGAACCTATGTAATTCATTCCGTCGCCTCCCGCAGATAGATAAAAAAGCACCGACTCCGTCGATGCTTTTTTCTGGTGACCCGTACGAGAATCGAACTCATGTCTCCGCCGTGAAAGGGCGGTGTCTTAGCCGCTTGACCAACGGGCCGTTGGTGGCTGTAACTGGATTTGAACCGGTGACATTCCGGGTATGAACCGGATGCTCTAGCCAACTGAGCTATACAGCCATATTGACAGCTTGATAATTATACCCGATTTATTTTTGTTTGTCAAGCCCTTTTTTATTTTTTTATCGCGGTTTTTCCGAATAATACAGGTCGAAGCCGTTTTTCTCGAAAAACGCAAGGGCTTTGTCGAGCCGCAGGCCGTAAATATAGTGCTTTGTTTTCACGTCGGAGCTCGTGTATACCGCGGCCGAGCAGGACCCGCCCATTCTCTGAAAAGGCGACTGCCTTATCACGATCTTGGTTATGCGGTCTTTCGGGGCGACAACGGTGTGGAACGTAAACAGCCGCGAATATCTCATCGTGAGATATCCGTCCTTAAAGCCGAGGCCGGTTATAAACATCGAGAGCGTTTTGCACATAGCGAGCCATATCGCCGGAATAACGGTTATTGCGACGGCAGGATATGCAACTACATACCAGCTCGGAAGCAGATAATATATCGCTATGAACCCCGCCGCGGGAAGTATCGCAAAAACGATCGGCCAGAAATAAAATCCGCCGTAGCTGCGCGGGTCCGACTTTAGCTCGACTTTCGGGCGCGGATATTCCGGAAACACCTCTTTAAGGGTGCCGTTTATCTCCTTGCGGGTGGTTATGGGGAGGATCACCGTCATTTCGTCTCGGCCGGTCGAGCCGTAGCCCGAGCAGTTGACGTGAAGCGAGCTCAGATTGAACACCTTGCTCGCAAAGCTCTGCTTGAGGTCGAAATAGTTTATCTTCGAGCGCAGGATAACGTGGCGGCTCTTCGTTAATATCCCGCTTTTTACATAAAGGCAGTCGGAGCACTTTGTGAGGATAAACCCCCAGAAGCCGGTGAGGTTGGTTATGAACGACAGCGCCCAGCCCCCCGCCAAAACTATGGTTATCAGCGAGATTATCGGCGGGAGATACTGCGCTACTCTGTTCACCGCCTCGGTGAGGGTGTCAAGAAAGATCCGCGCCTCTATTTCGCGGTCGAACACCTCGCCCGTCTCTAAAAGCAGGGCGATTATTATAAGCACGCCGGAAAGAGTGGAGCTGAAAAGCAGCGAAAACAGCAGCAGCCTAAGCTTATTCGGCGAAACGGAGTAATTAAGGCTCTTGCGGCGCGAACCCTTTACCGCCTCGTAAAAGCGGTCGGCGTCGGCTCGGGTCATCGTCACGGTAACGTCGGCCGAGTTGAAATTTCCGGCATTCGTGGCTATATACACCTTGCTTGCACCCAACAGTCTGTATATTAAGCTCTGCTTTATACTCAGAGTAGTTATTTGTGAGTAATAAACGGTGTCCTCTACGTTTAAATACACTCCCCTGCGCAGGACTATCTTTTCGCTGTCGAAGGAAAACCACACGCTCAGCCAGCGTATCCAGGCGAAGCAGATTATCGCCGCAAGGACCAGAAGGTCGAGCCAGGCGCCCTTTATCCAGGCGCGGAAAGCGTCGATCTCGAGGGTGAGCGAATAGAGGCTTCTTATAAGGGGGATTATCAGAAGCCAGAAATATCTCGTCGTGTAGGATAACAGCCTTACGGGGTGCTGCCTGCCAACGCGCTCCATCAAAAATCCTCCTTTACTGCCCGCGATGCTCGTTTATCTCTATGTCAATAATATCGGCAATGCTGTCGCTGTCGGCCGCGCTCAAAAACGGAAGTATAATGTTTCCGCCGAGCGCCCTTATTATAATGAAATTGAAGCCCAATAGCGTGAGTATCGGTGCGGATATGCGGGTCACATACTGCACCGCCGACATCTTCATGTGTATCCTTCTTAACAGGATAAGCCCCGTGTGAACGGTTATCTCGCTCGGGGAAATATATATCACGGTGCGGCGAAAATACATAGGAAGAAGAATAAGCCCGAACAATACCGAAAGCCCCCAGAATAATCCGATGAGCGAATACATAAGAATTTCAAAAGAGACAAGATATACCCGCAGTATTACCGTCGCCGCGGCGGAGAGCAAAAACATCGCTCCCCCCAAAGAATACAGCGCAGCGGGCTTAAGGGTGTATTTTCGCATAAGCGGTCTCCTTTCGGCTGGTGATTTTTATGTTCAGGGAATTTTTAAAATGCGTAAGCGAAGCGGTGTGGGGCCTGCCCACGGTGGCGCTGATAGTGGCGGCGGGCGGGTTCTACACAGTAAAGCTCGGTGCGCCGCAGCTAAGGCTTAAAAGGATATTCTCAAGCTGGCGGCAGACAGATGACGGCGAAAAGAACACATCGTCGCCGTTTCAGGCGCTCTCGACGGCTCTTGCCGCCACAGTAGGAACGGGCTCGGTGGCCGGAGTGGCGACGGCGCTCACCCTCGGCGGCCCGGGGGCGATATTCTGGCTGTGGATATCGGCGTTCTTCGGAATGGCGGTATCGTATGCCGAGGGGTATCTCTCGGTAAAATACCGGCGCACCCTGCCCGACGGCAGCCGCATAGGCGGGCTTTGGTATGCCCTCAAGGACGGCCTCGGCGCAAAGCGCACCGCCGCGGTATATGCCTTTTTCTGCCTGCTCGCATCGTTCGGAATGGGCTCAACGGTGCAGACAAACTCCGCCGCCGAAGCGCTCTTCGGGGAGTTTTCGCTCCCTCGGCCGATATGCGGCCTCGCCGCGGCTTTGCTCATCGCCTGCTGCCTCTTCGGCTCAAACACCTTTGCCCCGAAGCTTTGCGAACGCGCCGTCCCGCTGCTCGCAGGGCTTTACGTCGCGGGGGCAGCGGCCGTGATAGCCGTAAACCGCTCCGCCCTGCCGCAGGTGTTCGCGGAAATTTTTCGCGGAGCCTTTGGGCTGAGGCAGGCCGCAGGGGGAGCCGCAGGCTTTGCCGCAGCTTTGAGCGTGGGGTTCAGGCGGGGAGTCTTTTCAAACGAGGCCGGACTCGGGACAACGGCGCCGGTCCACGCGGCATCGTCGGTCACGGACCCCGAACGCCAGGGAATGATGAATATGCTCGAAGTTATCGTTGATACTTTTGTGATATGCACCCTCACGGCGCTCGCGATACTCTGCTCGGGAGCATATCCGAGCGGCGCCGACGGTGCAGAACTCGTCGCCGAAAGCGCAAAAGCGGTCTTCGGAGGGCTTTCGGGAAAGCTTGTGGCGCTTGCAACCGCCGGTTTTGCCGCCGCGACGGCAGTTGGGTGGTCGCAGATAGGTCTTGCCGCCGCCGATTTTCTTATCCCCAAGGGACGAAACGCCTACAAGGCCGCGCTCACCATCTCGGCCTTTTTGGGGACCGTGATGGGAATGGAGACGGTCTGGCTTATAAGCGACATCTTCAACGGACTTATGGCGATCCCCTGCCTGACGGCGCTGATCCTTCTGAACCGCGAGATAAAGCTTACATCCTGCCGCTCGAACCGAAGCCGCGCTCTCCGCGCTCCGACTCGGGGAGCTCCTCGGCCTCGCAGACCTCGGGGAAGATGACGGGCATTGTTACGAGCTGGGCCATTCGCTCGCCCGGCATCATAACGTAGGGCTTTTTGCCGAGATTTATTATCGGGACGGTTATTTCGCCGCGGTAGTCGGAATCCACCACGCCGACGGCGTTGGGAAGCGTGAGCCCGAACTTCGAGCCGAGGCCCGAACGCATAAATATCAGCATGACTACGTCCTCGCGCTCGGGGCATACGGCAAGTCCGGTGGGAAAGCTCACTGTTTCGCCGGGAGCAATTTCCGTGGGCTCCGAAATGCAGGCCCTGAGGTCGAGGCCGGCACTCTGCTTTGTCGCGGGGGCGGGTATCACGGCGCCCTCGCGGAGCTTTTTAAAAGTCAGTTTCATAATTTTCCCTCTCTTATTTAAATGTCGGCGGAGCTAATCCACGCCTCGGTAATAAAGTCCTCTTGTAAACTCCCCCTGCGGTTCCGCGCCGGAGCGGTAGGCTTTGAGCACCTGCGCCGCGCGTTCGGGGGACTCGTCGGTAAAAATGAGGTCGCCGAAGTCGAGGTTAAAGTCGTCGAGCCTGTCTGCGAGCCATATCGGCCGTGAATTCAGAAGCTCGAAATATCCGCGCTCACGGCGGCAGAGCATCGGGAACTCCGCGCCGGTGCGGTCGGTAAGACGGCGGGTGCAGCGCTTGCAGCCCACCTGCGCGGCTATCGGGCAGGCGCGCATGAGCATAAGCGGCAGTCTTCCGTAAACGACGGCTCCGAGCCGCCCGGGACACGCGATTTTTGAACACTGCCCCGCTTTCAGCTCGGGCGAGAGAGTGAGCGTTTCGAGGCCGGCGGCAAAGTAGTGCCGCGCCGCGAGGGAGTTGGTTATATTCAGTCCGAAGCCGCCCTGAAGCTCAAATCCGAGCTTTGAGGCGAGCTCTATATGACCTATGTTACCACATTCTACCGCCGAAAAGCCGAGACTTTTGACGAATCCGAGGTGCTCGGCGGTATTTTTTTCGTCGGAGTCGAACCTCGGCAGAGCGATCACCGCGCGCTCGGGGGCGTACCCCGCCGCGAGATATTCCTCTTCTTTCCCGAGGGGAATTATTATCTTCTCATCTAAAAGCCCGAGCCTTGAGAGCTGCTCTATCCGCTCGACCCGCACGCGCAGTTCGGGGCGCTTTCTTATCAGCGGCAGCGGGAACGCAAAACTCAGTTCACCGACTTCAAAGCTTTTAGGCCGCGAGAGCTTTTCTATACGCATTTCGTCAAGACGGCTCACCGCCTCGCGGCGCAGGGCGTTTATCTTTGAGAGCGGTATCGCGAGCCCGCCGCTCACGTTCACTTCGGCACCCTCGCTGAAATATACCGTCCCTCCGAGCTTTACAAGCTGAGCTTCTATCTCGTGAGCCGACGTTTCCCTCGTCTTCGCCTCTTCGGGGACGTCTCCAATAACTTCGGCGCACAGCTCGCCATCAAAGGCCTTAAGCCGCATAGGCTCTCCCCTCTCGGCGGTAAAGGTCAGCTTAAGCCCGAAGCGCTTTTCCGGCTTTTCGTAGAGCTTTTGCAGCTTTGGAAGCGCTGCGGCCGCGGCCCAAACGTCTTCTTTTTCCCTCGCGCCGAACATCTCGGAGCCGATCTTTGCGGTGAGATATCCGTCGGTAAAGCCGCTCCGCGAAAACACCGCCCGCAGGGAACCGTAGTCCGGTTCGCCTCCTGCACGTGCCGAAAAAAGCGCGTCGGTAGCGGCGGCAACGTATTCGGGGCGCTTCATTCTGCCCTCTATCTTCAGCGACGCCACGCCCGCGTCTTCGAGCTCTTTTATGTGCCGGCAGTATGACATATCCTTCAGCGACAGCGCGTGCTCGCTCTCCCCGGGCTTTCCCTCCGCCGAAAAAGGCAGGCGGCAGGCCCCCGCGCAGAGGCCGCGGTTGGCGCTCCTTGAGCCTATCATCGCGCTGAGATAGCACTGCCCCGACACGCACATGCACAGCGCGCCGTGGGCAAACACCTCTATCTCGGCGTCCCTGCCGCAGAGCTCTTTTATACTCTCAAGGCTGAGCTCCCGCGCAACGACGACCCTTTTAAATCCGAGCTTTACGGCGGAATCCACCCCGCAGGGAGTGTGAACGGTCATCTGGGTAGAGGCGTGAAGCGGCATATCTGGGCAGGCGGTCCGTGCCATCTCGTAAACGGCCATATCCTGGATTATCAGCCCGTCAACGCCCGCCTCGCAGGCGAGCTTTAAAAGACCGGCAGCATCTTCAAGCTCGGAGTCGCGCAGGAGAGTGTTGAACGCCAGATAAACCAAAACGCCGTGTCGGTGACATTCCCGAACGGCGGCTTTAAGCTCTTCGTCCGAAAAATTGACGGCGTTATGTCTTGCGGAGAATCTCTGCGCTCCCAGATACACGGCATCCGCGCCGGTGCGCAGTGCGGCATCTACCGACTCCGGCCCGCCGCACGGCGATAGTATCTCGATGCTTTTCATATCAGAAAACGCTTTTTTGCTCTATTCTGTCTTCAAGTTCTTCTATGCGGCGCTTAAGCGAAGATATCTCGCGCTTATAGGTCTCGACGCTCGCCTGCGCCCTTTCGGCCGAAGAGAGGTATTCTCCGAGCTGGAGCCTTATATTGTCGGCGTTGGCGCCTGCCCTGCGGGCCTCGTCCATAGCGTCGAGCGCGCAGAGAATGGCAACGTCTATGCCGCTAAGAGTCCTGCTCTCGGAAAGCATGGCGTTCATTTTTTCGTCGAGCTCGGCCGCAAGAGCCTGAGTATATTCGGGGGTGTTGTCGGTCCCAAGGGTATATTCCCTGCCGATTATTCTCACTTTCACCTTGTTTTCCATTTTACCGTCCCTTTCTGTGTATATATATTATCAGTATACTACACTTTCCGCATTATTGCAAGATTTTTCGATAAATTTGAGGAGGATTGTGGTGTAAGTTTGTCAATGATCTTGTACAGTGAAAGAAAAGATTTCAGAAGGAGAGAGGAAGTGCAAAGGACGCATAGGACGATTATTGGATCTTGTTTGGTGCGCAGCGAGCTGCGCACCAAAATCGGCGAGAGAATAAAAACGGTGTGAATCATAAAAACGCTTTTGATCCTCTCTGTGGCTTCTCTCAACCTTGCCGTTGTGCCGCGGAGTGTAAGGACGAATAAGCTTATGCCGTATCCCGAGCTTTTGAGCGGTAAGCTCAAATCTTGTCGGTAAATCTCGTTTGCTGTTTGAAAATTTGTTCGTAAACTCAAATCCGTTGTCGGTCTGAACGCATTCTATTGTCACTCTCTTTCTCTTGAACCACTTGTAGACTTTTTCTAAGAAATCCGCCGATGAATATGTACTCTGTTCCGCATAAGCGCCTAAATATCTAAGTCTTGTGTATTCATCAATCGCTGTGTACTGATA
>CANRLU010000047.1 GCA_947631535.1 uncultured Clostridia bacterium
GGGAGGGGTCGGTCGTTCACCGAACGGTGAACGACCAGGGTGACAGGGTGGAACCCCCTCGCCCTCTTTGAGGGAGAGGGGGCAGGGGGTATGGAAGCAAAAAGTTTCGATGCCCGCCGATTTCCCCCCGCCGTCAGGCGGCAAAGCTTTCTTTGCCTCGCTCATCGCTCGGCAAATGGGGAACCCCTTAATAGGGTTCCCCACACAAAAACAGTCCACTGGACTGTTTTTGCTTCCCTTCCTGATTTTCTTTTGATTTGGGGATTTCGCGCTCTGCAATGCGGCGTCGAAGAGTGATATAAAGGTAACACAGTCACGCCGCATCTGTCGTTCGCTTCACTCTCGACCCAAATGCCTTGCGCCTCGACTCTCGCGAGCCGAGATATGCGATTATTTCTCCACAAGCACGAGCGGGCGGGGCCATATATGCCCGCGAAGTGCGAGCGGATAGAAATAACGCCTATCTTTTTGAAAAAGGGTGGACCGGAAACTTTTAAGTCTTCACACCTATTGCATTTTTCCCCGCTTCGCGCTATAATTTCCGCGGAGGGATAAATATGTACAAGCCCGAATATTACTCCGCGTTTTCCTGCTCGGCGGGCAGCTGCGCCGACAGCTGCTGCCGCGCCGGTTGGCTCATTCCGCTCGACCCCGAGACTTTCGATTTTTACCGCACCTTGGACTCCGGCATCTCGGAAAACACCTTTACCGACCCCGACGGCGACCGCGTTTTTAAGCTCCGCGCCGACTCCTCCTGCCCCTATCTCAACGACGACGGCCTTTGCACGCTTTACATAAAAACCGGCGGCCGCCTTTGTGAGATATGCTCAAAATATCCCCGCTTTTTCGAGGAATACGACGGCTTCACCGAAACGGGACTGTCGGTCTCCTGCCCCACCGCCGCGGCGCTAATTCTGTCGCAGACCGAAAACCCCTACACCGACCTCCGGCGCAGCACCCCCGACGAGCTCCTCGACTTTTTATGCCGCGCACGCGAGCGCGTTATGACAATGCTCTTTTCCGAGCCGGAGCCCGAGGAGGCTCTGCGAAAGCTCCTATATTACGGCGTCGAGCTTCAGGAGCTCATCGACTTCGGCGAGCTCGAACTCCTCGGCGAGGCGCGGTTTTGCTCCTACTCGGAGCCGGACATCGACCTTGACGGCGCAAAGAAATTTATCCTCGAAAACACCGAGATACTCTCGAAAAAGTGGCGCGAACTGCTCAAAAGCGGCGGCGCAAAGGCCTCGGCCGGCCGAAACGAGCGGCGAAATTACCTCGCCTACCTCGTATACAGGTATTTTCTCAAGGCGGTCAACACCGAGGATATTCTCACCGAGTGCCGGTTTATCGCGCTGATGTATCTTCTTGCGGAAACGCTCTGCGAAAATTACACCGAGGCGGTAAAACTCATCTCGCGGGAGATAGAGCACGACGCCGAGAACGTGACTGCGCTTATCGAATATCTTGCAGAATAAAAATACCGCGCCGGAAGCCCCTCTGAGTCAAGAAAACAAAAGTACCCAGCGGGCACCGCGAAGCGCCGCAGAATTGCGCAAAGCCGTCAGATTCAAGGCGGCGGCTCGCACGCACTACTTTGTGTAATGCAAGAGCCGCCAACGATGAAGATGACGGCTCTTGCGTTAAATTCTGCGGGTTTGTTTTCTTGGGGAAGAGGGGCAAACCCCCGACGCGGTTTTTGAAACTTAGCGGTCTTTTTTTCTGAAGATCAGCTTTTTTTGTACAAGATAGTTGACGACGAACATAACCGCCTCGGCTATTGGCATAGCGATCGCGAGCGGCAGACCGAGCAGCCTCACCATAATTTCTATGAAAACGTAGGTCTTCACGGCAAAGCTCACAAGGGCGAGGGAATAATACCCTCCGAGCTCAGGCAGCGGCGGCTTCTTTGACCTGAACACCCACGCACGGTTCACCCAGAAATTCACCTGCGAGCTTATTATAAACGACACCGCCGTGGCAGCCTCCACCGAAAAAACAGTCATTTTCCCGAGGACGGCGTCGAGCGCCAGAGCCACGCAGTAATTCACCGCAAACGCCGCGCATGAGGAGATAAAATATCTCACCGACTGCGCCGAAAGCAGCTTTTTAATAAACGACATCAGTTTTTGCACCTCACCGCCTCCTTTGCGACTATTATATACGCTTTTTCGCGGAAATGCAAGAGCGAGAAGTTTTCTTCTATACCCCTTGCCATTTGGCCGTTCCTCGAAAGTCATTTCGAGGGCCGGAATTTGGTGCAGTTCTTTTTGACGCGTATGCGCACAGCCCGTGCGGGTCAAGGCACAGTGACGGAAACAAACGCGACCTTTATATCACTCTTTGCGTCGCTTTTCCTCCTCATTTTCGCCTTGACACCTGCGGCTTATGGTTGTATAATAGCCATGTAGAATTATTTCAGGAAATAATTTCAAGGGAGGTCAAAATATGAGCAGCTATGTTATTTTTGCAGACACCGGAGCCGATATCTCGCTTTCGCGGCTCGAAGAATGGGGAGTGAAGCACTGCCCTCTCACGTTTACATTTGAGGGAGAAGGCTCTTCGCACAACGGCGGGGATATGCCGATAAAGGAATTTTACGACCGCATGCGCGCGGGCGGCGTGGCAAGGACCGCAGCTATGAACATCGAAACGGCAAAGGGCTTCTTCGAGCCCGAGCTCAAGGCCGGAAACGACATATTTTACCTCGCCTTTTCCTCGGGCCTGAGCTCTACCTACGCCTCTGCCTGCACCGCCGCCGAAGACCTCGCCGAGCAGTATCCCGAGCGCAGGGTGACGGTGGTCGATTCGCTCGCGGCGTCGGCCGGATACGGGCTTCTTTTATGGCTCGCCGTGAAAAAGAGAGACGCCGGCGCGACCATAGACGAGCTCGCCGAATACTGCGAGAATGTCCGCCTGAAAATATGCCACTGGTTCACCGTTGACGACCTCGTTTATCTTAAGCGAGGCGGCAGAGTGAGCGCCACGGCCGCGCTCGCCGGAGCCGTCCTCGGGATAAAGCCGATACTCCACGTTGACGACGAGGGGCATCTGATAAATATGGCAAAGGTCAGAGGCAGAAAGGCCTCGATAAAGGCTCTTGCCGACAAATACGGCGAGCTTCGCGACACTTCGCAGGACGGGACCGTTTTCATCTCTAACGGAGACTGCCCCGCCGACGCCGCCGCTCTTGCCGATATGCTCGAAGAAAGATTCGGCGTTAAAACCGAGCTTATAACCGACATCGGGCCGGTGATAGGGGCACATTCAGGTCCCGGCACGCTCGCGGTCTTCTTTGTCGGAACACACAGATAGGCAGGCCCCGTTGTCCCGAAAGGAGCGATTTTTATGGAAGAAACCGAAACCACAGCCGCAAGAGAGGCGCTCCCAGAAAAGCGTCCCGCTCCGCAAGCCACCGAAAAACAGAAAAAGCGTCAGCAGAGCTTTCTGCTCATACTGCTCATCGCCGTTATCGCCGGAGTGGTGTTCATATTCTACCGCAACGGCATCATCGGCGGAGGCTCGGGGGAAAAGCCCGTCGTGCAGTATCTTCAGGCCATTGCCGACAAGGATTTTGACGCATACACCTCCTCGATGCTCCCGCTTATGGCCGAAGACTACCGCAGCGACCGCGACGAGCGCGGCCTTACTCCCACGGAATATATGGAACAGCTCTACAGCGACTATTACGGCGAGTTCGGCGACGATCTGAGCATAGACATTGACGTAACCGGAAGCTCAAGGGTCGATGCCGAGTTCGTGGATATGTTCAAAGAGTCGTATGAAGAGATCTACGGCGAGGCGCCGAAGATATCGCGCGCGCTCGAATTCGACGTTGCGGCGTTCTTCAGCGGCTCGAAGTCGTCGGCGCTCATCGAGCTCGAATGTTACGCCGTAAAGAGCGGCAAAAGCTGGTATATCGCCGGCTGCGACTACAAGACCGAAGAAACCGACCTTTCTGCGGAATAAGGCAGCGAGCTCCGTCGCATAACTCAATGCAAGCCAAAGCACCTTTTAAAGGTGCTTTTTGCTTTTTTCGCGCAAACAATCCTGCACAAAAACTGCCAAGAAATATTTTCGCCAAATTTGCAAAATTGCGTTGATTATTGCGCGATTCTATGATATACTGTTTATATATTTCCTGATTTTTTATCAGACGGGGAGGTAATGACCGTGTTTGCAAAAACCTTTAACGGAGGAGTCCACCCGAAGGGGCATAAAGAGCTCTCGGAAAACTCCCAAACGGTAAGGCTTGAGGCAAAAGGCGAGCTTACATATCTTATGAACCAGCATATCGGCGCGCCGGCAAAGCCGCTCGTAAAAGCGGGCGACCGCGTTCTGCTCGGGCAGACTATTGCCGAGGCAGGAGGCTTTGTTTCGGCTTCGGTCGCAGCGTCGGTCTCGGGGGTCGTGAAGGCCGTCGTGCTTAAAATGACACAGTCGGGCGACGAAGCAATAGCGATAACCGTCGAGAACGACTGCGAATATGAAGCCGTGGAGGGCTTCGGAACGCCCCGCGACTACGCCGCGATGTCAAAAGAAGAGATACGCGCCGCGATAAGAGACGCCGGCATAGCGGGTATGGGCGGCGCAGGCTTCCCGACCGCCGTAAAAGTGACCGTAAAGGACGACTCGAAGATAGACTATATAATCTGCAACGGCGCGGAGTGCGAGCCATACATAACCTGCGACTACCGCCTGATGCTCGAAAAGCCGCAGGACGCCGTTACGGGAATGAATATACTCCTTAAGCTCTTTGAAAACGCCGTCGGGGTGTTCGGAATAGAAGACAACAAGCCCGCCGGAATAGCCGCCGTCGCTGAAGCCTGCACGGGGTCGGAAAAGATAAGCGTTGTCCCGCTGAAAAAGAAATACCCCCAGGGCGGCGAAAGAATGATAATAAAGGCGATAACCGGTCGGAAGATAAACTCGAAGATGCTCCCTGCCGACGCCGGCTGCGTTGTCGTGAACTACTCCACTCTTATAGCCGTGGCCGACGCCGTTACGAAAAATATCCCGCTCGTGCGCAGGGTCGTGACCGTTACCGGCGACGCGATCAAAAATCCCTCGAATTTTGACGTCCCGATAGGCATAAACGCTGCGGAGCTCATCGAAGCCGCGGGCGGATATACCGAGGAGCCCGAAAAACTCATCTTCGGCGGGCCGATGATGGGCGCCGCCGTATACACCGCCGACCTCCCTATAACGAAGGAATCGTCCTGCATACTCGCCCTGAAGAGAGACGAGACCGCAGGGCTCGAGCCCACCGAGTGCATAAGGTGCGGAAAGTGCCTTTACGCCTGCCCCGAGCACCTTATGCCGATAAAGCTCAAGAACACCGCCGACGCCGGCGACTATGCCGCTTTTGAGGCCGCCCACGGGCTCGAGTGCATAGGCTGCGGCTGCTGCACCTACGTCTGTCCGGCGCGCAGGAGGCTCTCCCAGACCATAACAATGGCGAAGCGCTATGTTCTCGCCGAGAAAAAGAAAGGAGCGGCAAAATGAGCAAGACCTTAAACGTTTCTATTTCGCCGCATATCCGCGCCCGCGAGACCACCGCCTCGATTATGGCCGACGTGATAGTGGCGCTGATCCCCGCCATTGCCGTGGGAGTATACGTTTTCGGCGCGAGAGCTTTCGCGATAACCGTTCTCTCGGTGGCCAGCTGCGTCGCGTCGGAATACATATATGAAAAGCTCCTTAAAAAGCCGATAACCGTAACCGACCTGAGCGCCGTCGTCACGGGGCTTATCCTTGCGGTAAACCTCTATTCGACCGCCCCCTGGTGGCTGCCCGTGTTGGGCGGAGCGTTCGCGATAATCGTTGTAAAAATGCTCTACGGCGGCATCGGGCAGAACTTTATGAACCCCGCCCTCGCCGCAAGATGCTTCCTGCTTCTGAGCTTCTCTCGAATTATGACCGACTACCCGCAGATAGACGGCGTTTCGAGCCCTACCCCGCTCGTCCTCGCAAAGCAGGGAACCGTCGTCCCGATAAAGGACCTCCTCATAGGCACCCACTCGGGAACCATCGGCGAGACCTCTGCCGTCGCGATAATAATAGGCTTTATATACCTCTGCGTTCGCGGAGTGATCAAGCCCCGCGAGCCGCTCGCGGTCATTCTCTCGACCGGCGTCTTTGTAACGCTCTTCAGCCTTATCCAGGGCATACCGGTAACCCTTAACTACCTCGCAGTACAGATGCTCGGCGGAGGCATGCTCCTCGGAGCCGTGTTTATGGCTTCGGACTACGCCACCACCCCCGTTACCCCTTGGGGGCAGGTCATCTTCGGCTGCTGCGTAGGCTTTATAACGGCGCTTATCCGCTGCGTCGGCGGAGGAGTAGAGGGCGTTTCCTACGCAATAATCATCTCTAACCTGCTCACGCCGTTTATCGAAAAGCTCACTGCTCCGAGGCCCTTCGGAGTCAGAAAGGAGCGTGCGGAAAAATGATGAAGTCGATAGTCAAAGACACGCTGCGACTCGTTATCATAACCCTCTGCGCGGCCGTCTGCCTCTCGTTTGTCCACGAGATAACCGCCGAGACCATCGAGACCGCAGAGGCCGAGGAGCGCGCGGCGTCTTACCGAAAGGTGTTCCCCGAAGCCTCGTCGTTCGAGCCGGCGGAAAGCTATCCGCTGCCCGAGCTCCCCGCGGGGGTCTCGATAGGCGAGCTGCTCTATGCCGTGGATTCCTCGGGCGAGAGAATAGGCTGCGTTATCTCGGCGACCTCTGCCAACGGCTACGTCGGAGACATAACTCTCTCCGTCGGGATAGACACCTCCTGCTCGATAACCGGCATGACCGTTACCGCTATGAGCGAGACCTCGGGGCTCGGCTCGCACTGCCAGGACGAAGACTTCCAAGAGCAGTTCAAAGGGATATCGGGAGAAGTCGAATATGTTAAGGACGGGAGATCCGCCCCCAACGAAATAGATATGATATCCGGCGCGACCTTTACAACCCGCGCCGTGACCGAAGCCGTAAACGGTGCCCTGAGCACCGCGGCGGAACTCTTTGACGGAGGTGATGCGCAGTGAAACAGAATTCACCGTTGGAGCGCCTATATAACGGCGTTATCAGAGAAAACCCGACCTTTGTCCTTATGCTCGGAATGTGCCCGACCCTCGCCGTTACCACAAGCGCGATAAACGGCCTCGGAATGGGGCTTTCGACCTGCGCGGTGCTTATGATGTCAAACCTCATCATATCGCTGCTGCGCAAATTCATTCCCGACAGGGTGAGGATGCCGGCATATATCGTAGTCGTGGCGTCGTTCGTGACCGTCGTTGACCTCTTGATGCAGGCATATTTCCGCTCGCTCTATTCGGCGCTCGGGCTTTATATCCCGCTTATAGTCGTAAACTGCATAATTTTGGGCCGAGCCGAAAGCTATGCCTCGAAAAATCCCCCGCTCGCCTCTTTCTTCGACGGCTTGGGAATGGGTCTCGGCTTCACCGCCGCGCTCACGATAATCGGCCTCGTCCGCGAATTCCTCGGCGCGGGAGAGCTCTTCGGGCTCAAAGTTATGCCCGAAGCCTTTGAGCCGATATCCATAATGATAATGGCTCCCGGAGCGTTCTTCGTGCTCGCCGTGCTGACGGCTCTGCAGAACAAATTCAAGGCGCCCTCCGCCACCAATAAGGGCGATAAGTTCTGCTCCGGCAACTGCGCCGGCTGTATGGACAAAACCTGCAACATTGCCGAAAGGAGAGATGAGAAGTGAACTTTCTTTCAACTCTGTTTATCGGAATAATCTCGGCGGCGCTGGTAAATAACGTCGTTTTAAGCCGATTTTTAGGGCTGTGCCCCTTCCTCGGAGTGTCAAGAAAGACCTCTACCGCCCTCGGAATGGGCACCGCGGTCATCGCCGTCATCACCCTTTCCTCCGCTATAACCTACGTTATCGACCACCTTATCCTCCGCGACAGGCTCGTTTATCTGAGGACGATAATCTTTATCCTCATAATCGCGGCGCTCGTCCAGACCGTAGAGATCATCCTCAAGAAAAAGATCCCCTCGCTCTATAAGGCCCTCGGCGTATACCTCCCGCTGATAACCACCAACTGCGCGGTCCTCGGCGTGGCGATAGATTCCGCCCAGAAAAACTACAGCTTTGCCGAAACGATGATATATTCCGTCGGCACGGCGGTAGGCTTCCTTATCGCCATCGTTTTGATGTCGGGCATAAGAGAGCGAATCGAAAACAACGACATTCCCGAGAGCTTCAAGGGCATGCCGATAGTCCTCGTGACCGCGGGGCTTATGGCAATAGCCTTCTTCGGCTTCAAGGGCACCATAGCTTAAGGGGGCGGGGATAATATGTTGAACGCAATTTTGCTCGCCGCCGCAGTGATAGCGGTGATAAGCATAGCCATAGGTCTGCTCCTCGGATTTATGTCCGAAAAATTCAAAGTTGAAGTCGATCCGCGCGAGTCGCAGATACGAGAGAGCCTCGCCGGCTCGAACTGCGGAGGCTGCGGCTATGCCGGCTGCGACGCCTATGCCCACGCGATAGTCTATGAGGGCGCGGCGATGAACCTCTGCCCCTCTTCCGACAAAAAGAAGATAGGCGACGTTATGGGCGTCTGCGTTATCGAAGGACCGAAGATGACCGCCTTTGTCAAGTGCAACGGCAACTGCCACAACACCCGCTGCAACTACAATTACGGCGACGAGCGCGACTGCCGCATAGCCTATTCCGCTCCCGGGCACGGCGCAAAAAAATGCGTCTACGGCTGCTGCGGTCTCGGCACCTGCGCATCGGTCTGCCCCTACGACGCCATAAGGATCGTTGACGGCCTCGCAAAGATAGACCGCACCAAGTGCCAGGCCTGCGGAAAGTGCGTATCCGTCTGCCCGAACCGCCTCATTGAGATTATCCCCGACTCCGCACCTTACGCCGTCGCCTGCTCGTCACATTCAAAGGGCAAGGACGTCAAAGCCGCCTGCGACACCGGCTGCATCGGCTGCTCGATGTGCGCGAGGGTCTGCGAGAGCGGCGCGATAACCGTCGAAAACAACCTCGCCAAAATAGACTACAAAAAATGCACCGGCTGCGGCAAGTGCGCCGAAAAATGCCCCTGCAAAATCATTACCATGCGTAATATCTGATGAAAAAATTACTATGCGTCGCTTTTGCTTTGCTGCTTCTCACCGGCTGCGAAGCCTATCCGAAGCGCTTTAGTGCGACCTATACCGACGTTTTCGACACCGTGACCGAATTTACGGCCTACTGCGGCACCGAGGAGGAGTTTGAAGCCCTTTCGGAAGCCGTTCACGGCGAGCTCAAGCGTCTGCACGAAATTTTCGACATATATAACAGCTATGAGGGTCTTGACAACGCCAAGGCCCTCAACGACGCTGCGGGAAAATCCGTCGAGCCGCCCGCAGAGCTCATTGAGCTGATAAATTCCGGCAAAGAGTGGTACACGCTCTCGGGCGGGAAGCTCAACATCGCCTTCGGGAGCGTGCTTTCGGAATGGCACCACTGCCGCGAGGAGGGCGTCCTGCCCGACCCCGTGCTGCTCAAAGAGCTTGCAGAGCATTGCGACATCTCGCTCGTCAAAGCCGACGGCGGGAACATCGCTTTGGGCGACCCGAATATGAGCCTCGATCTCGGGGCGATGGCTAAAGGCTATGCCGCGCAGAAAGCCGCGGAGCTCGCCGAGAGCCTCGGAGGGAAGCGCTTTGCGCTCTCGGTCGGCGGGAACATCGTCACACGGGGCGAAAAGCCCTCGGGAAAGTGGGAAATAGGCATTCAGGACCCCGACGGCGGCATTCTGACTACGGTCAAGGTCGCGGGGGAGGCTGTCGTGACGAGCGGGGATTATCAGCGGTATTACGAGGTCGGCGGAGTGAGGTATCATCACATCATCGACCCGGATACGCTATATCCCGCGGCGCTCTGGCGCTCGGTTACGGTTATCGCCGAAAATTCCGCCGACGCCGACGCGCTTTCGACATCGCTCTTTCTTCTGCCGCTCGAAGAGGGAAAGGCTCTTGCGGAGAAATTCGGCGCCGAAGCGCTATGGGTCTCGCCCGACGGCTCGGTCATAAGAACGGAGGGCTTTTCGGACTATGAGTAAGCTTTTTAAGCGCGACCTTGCGCTCATTGTCGCGATAATTCTTGCGGCGCTCGCCCTTTGGGGAGCGTCTGCGCTCTTCAAAAAAGAGGGCGAGAGCGTGGAAGTGAGGCTTCGGGGCGAGCTTTACGCCGTTCTTCCGCTGAACAAAAACGCCGAACTCGACGTCGAGGGGCTGTGCACAGTAGTCGTCGAAGACGGCGAGACCTATGTAAAAAGCTCGACCTGCCGCAATAAGCTCTGCGAAAACCACCGCCCGATAAGCCGCGCCGGAGAGACCGTCGCCTGTCTGCCGAACGGCGTTACCGTGACGGTGAAAAAAGAGGGAGGGGCCGATTTTTATGTCTGAAAAAACGCGCAGAATCGCGCTTTTGGGGCTTTTGACGGCGCTATGCTTCGGGCTTTCCTACATCGAGCTGATGCTGCCTGCGCTGCCCGTGGGAGTCCCTGGGATAAAGGCGGGGCTTGCGAACATCTGCGTGGTGGCGGCGCTTTACCTGCTCGGCCCTTGGGAGGCCGCGGCGGTAAATCTTGCGAGGATTGTCCTCAACTGGCTGCTCTTCGGCAGTTTTACCGGACTTTTATACAGTCTTGCCGGCGGCGCCGTGAGCTTTGCGGTTATGCTGCTCCTCAAAAAAAGCGGGGCATTTTCGCCCGTAGGAGTGAGCGCTGCAGGCGGAGCGGCTCACAACGTCGGGCAGATCGCGGTGGCGGCGCTGCTGACCGGTACACCTTCGATAATGCTTTATCTTCCTGCGCTGCTGATTTTCGGCACGGCTGCGGGAGCGGTAAACGGCCTGATATTCGCCGCCCTGCAAAAGCGGATAAGTCCGCAGAGAAAGGGCTGAGAGGCCGAAGAAGTCCGCGTACCGACGCTTGGGCGCGCTTCCTTTATGCGGGGAAGCGCGCTTTTTGATACCCGCCTTTGCGCCTTCGAGGGCGAAGCCCGCCGCGCACTTCGTGCGCGGGGCGCATAGAGAGAGGGGGCGCCTAAGGCGCCCCCTCTCTATGCGTCAGCCGCCTGCGGCGGCTCGGGCTTCGCCCGCAAAACTGCGGCTCCCCTATAGTCGGAACTCTTTTTCACCGAAGCTTGCGCCGCAGGCAGCCTCTAAACCGCCGGTTTAGCGAAATTTCAACCTACGGTTCACAAAAAACGCGATTTTAAACCGCCGGTCGCTTCACAGCCCCGAAAAACCGTGGTAACATATAGCTGTCGATCGACAAAATAAGAAAGGAGAAAATTTATGAACGCCTTTGGAGAAAAGATTTTTGAATTCAGAAGAAAGAAAGGCCTCACGCAGGACGCCCTTGCCGAAGCGCTCGGCGTGACCGCGCAGGCGGTGTCGAAGTGGGAGCGCGGCGAATCTATGCCCGACGTGGCGCTGCTCCCAAAGCTTGCGGAACTCTTCGACACCACCATCGACAGCCTTTTCGGACGCGAAAAAGCCCCGATTGTCGAATACGTCCCCGAGAAAAAGCGCGACTTTGAGAGTGCAATTCTCAAAATCACCGTAAACGACGATAGCGACAAAAGCAAGATCAACGTAAATTTGCCGCTGCTGCTTGTAAAGACGCTCATCGAGCTCGGACTTTCAAGCGGACAGAACAGCATAGAGTTCAACGGCGTTGACCTCTCGAGCATCGACTTTAAGTCCATCGTAAAGCTCGTGGAGAACGGCGCAATAGGCCGGCTGGTGGAGGTCGAGTCGGACGACTGCCGCATCGTGGTCGAAGTAATATGAAGATATCCGTCGCAGCAAAAGGGCACTTTCCGATATGGATAGTCTTTCCTACCTCGCTTATATGCAGCCGCCCCGCGGCAAGAATCATCGCCAAGTATTCCGACCTCAACTTGACAGAAGCTGAGCTTTACGCCGCACTGAAAGCGCTCAGAAGCTCGAAAAAGCCTCTGCGCGGTATGCCTCTTGTCGATGTCAGGACCGAGGACGCAAAAGTGAAGATTTGGCTGTAAAAAACCACCGTCGGGCCTGCCGGCGGTGGTCTGCTGTTATAATTTTAACTTCTCACCCTCGTTTAAGAAGCCGACCTGCTCGTCTTCACGGTAAAGCTGCGCAGGCGGTAAAACGCACTCTATTCCTCGCTCAAATCGCCGTTTTCGTCGTATGCCTCCATCGCGGAATATATCCCGTAGAGCTCCAAAGTCCGCACCTCGCGAAGCATATCAGCGTAAAACCCACCAGTGCCGCGCAAATAATCTTTTCGTTCTTCCGCGTCTTTCCTTAAAGACTTCAGCTCTGCGAATATTCCAGCGCCTTCGGCTTCGGCAGAGCCCAGCGGCTGTAATCCTTGCCGAGAAAAGTTGTTTTTACATTCGGGTCGTATGCCCTCGAAAGATAGGCACGCGGCAGGTTGTGATAGTCGTGAAAAAGCTCCTGCACCCGCGCTTTATAGCCTTTTATCCTGCCTTGCAGACATTCTTTCGCTTCAAAAATAATCTCTCTCATTCGCGCGATTATCTTTTCGTCGTATTCGTCGCGGTCACAGTTGTCCGTAAGAACGAGCTCCTGCCCATATTCACAAAATTCCGCTATATCTATCCTGCCGGTCAAAAACAGCCAATCGGTATTTGCGTTCACAAAATCGACGAGCGGCATTATCTCGTCTTTGCCGACGTCCCGCCTCGCCTCCAAAAGGTCAGCCGAGCGCTCCATAAAATCGAGCGCGCCCATAAGGCGGCTTATATAGCCTTTCGCCCATATTTTATCCACGCCGAGACCTCCTTTCAGCCTCTGCGCCATATAGTAAAGCAGCTCGGATATAACGGCGTTTTTGTACATATTTCCTCCAAGTCGTCGGCAGATGCCTGCGTTTTATTTTGGAAAATGATAACATATTTTGCGAAGATTGTAAAGGTCTCTCCCCTACCTCTCCTCAAAATAACTCCGCAATTCGTTCATATGCTCTTTAAGATACGATGCGTAAACGCCGATGACCGCGGCGAAGTCCTCTTCGGGAAGCCCGCGATAGACTCCTTTCTGCTTTTTTGCGAGTTCGCATATCGAAGCCGCTTTTTCCGCGGCCGCCTCGCGGCTCTTTACGCCGCCGATGGGTGCCTCCTTAAAGCTCTGCCATTTAAACGGGTCCATATCGTCGCGGTTAAATTCAACGCCGACAGCGTCCTCCCTGATGTCAAAAGAAACATAAATGCAGTTTTTGCCGCAGGTATACCTGACGCCCTCCCCGAAATTGCTCTTTTGCTTAGATGCCGTGAAACCGCAGTCCTCTAAATAGCCGAACGCCTCCGAAATGATCTCGATCTTCCCCATAGTTCCTCCCTTTCCGCCGCCCGAGGGCCTTTCCCCTTTCGGCGGCATAGTTTTTACTTCTTGTTCTTAGGCGGGTTGGTGGCAATATAGTATTCGTCCATATTATGCCTTCTTGCAACGTATAGGTCGATGAAAAATATCAGCGCAAAGCAGAGCATAAGATATCCGCCCAGGGTAAAAACAGCAGTCGCCACAAAGGCTTTTCCAACGCTCCTTTCGACATCATTTAATAAGATCCCGCCGGCTATGACGAGCGGCATTATTATCCCTGCGCCGTAAGCCGGTCCGAACGTATGATACTGTTCCGACCTATACTGGATTATTCTTATTATCAGCACAAATATATTCAGCGCGGCTCCCGCCAAGTTTGCGGCGATATGCACCCTGCCGAACTCCGTCCCCGAGGCATAAAAGACCTGCGCCGCCGAGCCGAACAGCACCAAAGCGGTCGTGCCGAAGACCGCTCCCGCAAAGAGATAGCCGTTCGAGATCCTTTGTTCCAGAGTTTTTTTGAGCCTCACGTACCACGCGATATATGCCGCACCGAGCAAAGCCTCCGTCCCGACGACGGCAATAAAGCCGAGACTTTTCGGGCCGAACGTTTCAAACGGCGCGGGGAACGTGCACACGCTCAAAACTATGTAAAACAAAAGCGCAAACTGCATATGCTCGATAAGCTCAGTTTTTGTGAACCAAATCAGAAAAGCGAGGATTTTGTCTTTATCTTCTTTCATCTTTATCTCCCTGCGTTTTTGTAATAAAGCGAGAGCTCGGGGTATCCGGAAATTATGCTCTTAAGCGTTTCCTTTTCCCTTTCGGGATCAGTCGTCCATATGCTGACCTGAAAATGATGGTCCGGCTCTATCACGACGTTCCTCTCATATGAAAAGAGGCACAGCTGCGAGGCTCCCCTGAAAGCTCCTTCGAGGACCATCGAGACCGCTTTGACGTCGCCAGAGCTAATCTTTGCGCCGGATCTTGTGCCGTGGGAAAGGCCGTTTTCGCGCAAAAAGTCCCTTATTTCGGACACGATATCGTCGTAATACCTGCAATATCTGTAATTATGGACGAACGGAGCACCGTGGTAAAACGGGAATACAATAAAAGAGCTTATGCCGCATTTGCCGATGTATTCGTTCAAAAAGCGCTCCACCGTAAAGAGGTCGGAGTAAAACTCGCGGCGGCTGCCGTTATAGCCGTAATAGGTCTCGTAGCCGTGATCCCAGCCGTGCGCGTGCGAAACGCCGACATACGAAACGCTTTCCGCAACATCTCCGTCCGCAAGGGCTATTCCTCCCGCTCTAAGCATCTTTTTGATCTCCGTAAAGGATATTTTTTCCATTTTTGCCTCCCTGTTTATAAAAATCTTTGAAAATAAAAATCGGGTGGAAGGTCCGGCGCGAGCTGATCACAAATCTATCCGAATATAATGTCTTTCTTCCGTTACTTTTTTGATTTTCCCGCCGTTTGCAAGCGCGACGCGTATCGACGCGGTATTGCCGTTACGGACCGTCAGAAGAAGGCTTTCGACACCGATTTTTCGGGCTTCAACTATAAGCAGCGCCAGAAGCTTCGTCCCGAGGCCGCGGCCCCTCTCGCTTGGGCGGACGGCATATCCCACATTCCCGCCGCCTTTGCGCAGAGCGTCGGTCAGAAAATGCCTGATTTTCCCGAATCCGACCGGTCTGCCGTCTTCATAGAGCCAGAAAACGGTCTGCGGGACTTTCCAACCGTTCACTATGCCGACCTGCTTTGAGCTTTGGTCGCATTTTTGCAGCCAGAGCTTATATTCGTCAAAGCTCTTGCCGTTCGCGGGACTCTCGAAGCCGCTTTCCTCCGCGGGGATCTCCCGGAGCATCTCGTAAATGTCGCGGCCGTCGTCGGGGCCGAGCTTTCTGAGTTCTAAAAAAGTGGGGCGCATTTTTGTCTCCAAAAATCGATAATGTATATAAATATTTATATGGCTAAAATCTGCAAATATTATAATATGTTTGTGAGATAAATCAATAGGCGGAGCAGTTTGTCGTGATCAGATAATCGTCCTCTGCCTTGTGTCGTGCATGGGCTTTTTTTACATTCTGCGAGCCTGTCCTGCACTCTGTCGAACACATCTTTAGAAACGATTGCTGGTACGCCGTCGGGGATAATAATGTCGCGGTATGTATATTCTCCGATGTATCTGCGATTTTTCAAAAGGTGCTGAACACTGTTGTAATTCAGCGGCAGACCTCTGCTGTTTTTCACACCTTTCTCGTTGAGATAGTCGAGAATGTCAGTCATAGTCGCGCCCTCGTCATACTGCTGAAACGCTTCAGTGATGAACGGAGCGGTCAGCGGGTCTATCTGAAAATGCCGCTCGCTGTCAATCATATAACCGATAGGCAGAGTTCCGCCGTTGTACTTCGCTTTCAAAGCGTTTTCGGTCATACCGCGAATGACCTTTTCGGATAAATCGGCGGAATAGTATTCGGCGTAACCCTCCAGAACGGATTCAAGGATAATTCCCTCTGCGCCCTCGGAAATAATTTCCGTAGCAGAAACGACCTTGACGCCGTTCTTTTTAAGCAGAGCTTTATACCTTGCGCTGTCATACCTGTTTCGGGCGAAGCGGTCGAGCTTCCAGACAATGACCATATCAAATAAATGCTTACTGCTGTCTTTGATCATATTCTGGAACTCGGGGTGATTGTCGGTCTTTGCAGAAAACGCGCGGTCGATATAATGCCGCAGGACCGTAACGCCGTTTTTCTCGGCAAACGCAGTACACTCGCGAATTTGTCCCTCGATGCTTTCCTCGTGCTGATTGTCCGAAGAATAGCGAGCGTATATCACGGCGGTCATTTTTCTGCCTCCCTTATCAATCTTATCAATGTTTGCTTCAGCCTCTCGCTCATCGGCGACTTCGGCTCAAAGCACATTTCCACAAATTTCTCTATCTCGGGGTCAGTCTCGGACAGTCGCACCTGACATTCATAAACTTTCCCCTGCGGGCAGTCGGTGCGCCCGAAAATATAGTCGAGCGACACGTCAAAATAATCCGCATATCGGGTCAAAACAGCAATGCTCGGCTCGGCGGTGCCGTTCTCATAGCGGTTCAGGCTCGACTGCTTAACGCCTACCACCTCTCCCATTTTCTCCTGCGACAGTTTAACGCCCTTGCGAAGCTCCCGCAGGCGTTTTGCGACAATGCTGACTTCCGGCAT
>CANRLU010000048.1 GCA_947631535.1 uncultured Clostridia bacterium
CGCCGAGGCGGGTGCCGTCGGGATAGTGAACATAGCCGTAAAATTCGTACTTTCCCGCGGGGGTGTCGCAGACGGCTACCGACACTACCGACACCTTGTCGAGCACGTAATAGAGGTAATATCTGCCGTCGGGGCCGACGGTGACGTCGGGCGCGTAGAGGCACATTCTGCCGTCGGGGTTGAGCGGGTCTGAGGTTTTCGGGTAGATGACCCCCTCATAGCGCCAGTTGCCGAGATCGTCTACCGGTGCCGACCAGCAAACATAGTCTCCCATACAGAACACATAGCCGTTATAGAAGTCGTGCGAACCGTAGACGTAAACCCTGTCTCCGAAGACGTAGGGCTCGCCGTCGGGGATATACTCCCAAGACGGCAGATAGGGGTTAAATGCCTGTTTTTTCATACTCATTCTCCTTTTTCTATTATTTTTGTTTCCTTTATGACGTATCTCTTGCCGAGCTCTTCGGCAGTCATATCCCAGCCGGAGCTCTTTTCCGCCGACAGTTTTTTCGCGGAATCGTCCCAGCAAAGCTTTGTGAGAAGATATTCTCCCCGCTCGCAGGCGTAGCCGTCGCCGCTGTCTTCATAGAGGGTAAAGGCGGCGTTTCGGCCGGAATAAATCTTTAGCGTTATCTCGCGGGGCTGCTCCGCGGTAGAGAGCGCGGGCTCTGCGAAGGGGATTATCGAGCCCTCTTTTACGAAGAGAGGTATCTTATCAATCGGCGCGTCGGCTTCTATATACTGCCCGCCTTCGTAATACTTTTCGGTGTAAAAGTCGTACCACCCGCAGCCTTTAGGCAGATATACCGTCCTCGTCTTTGTGGAGTCGGTCTTTTCCGACTTCGGCAGGTAATACATCGGCTCCGTCACCGGACAGACCATTATCGAGCCGCCGAAGATATACTGGTCCTTTATGTCGAGGACTTCGGGGTCGGAAGCGAAGTCAAATGCTAAGTTTTCCATCATCGAGCCGTCGCCGAGCCAGCAGTTTCCCGCAGCGGAATAGATATAGGGCATAAGCGAATATCTGAGGCGGTTGGTATTCAGGAGTATGTCATAGAACGGCAGGTCGGCGTTGGCGCAGTTCCAGAGCTCGCGGCGGCAGTCCGTGCCGTGGCCCCTGAATATCGGCAGGAAAGCGCTCCACTGATACCATCTCGTGAAGAGCTCGCGGTAGCCGAGGTCGTCGAAGCAGCCGTCGAAGTCGCCCCGCCAATACCAGTTGAGCCCGCGCTTCACAAAGAACGCGCCGATGTCGGTAGTCCAGTAGGGAAGGCCGCTCGCGCAGAAATTCAGCCCCGCGGCTACCTGTCCCGCAAGGGTATCCCAGGTCGCGGCGACGTCGCCCGACCAGAGTATCGCTCCGCACCGCTGCTGACCTATATAGGCGCTTCGGGTGAGGTTGCAGACGCGCTTTTTATCCGTTTCGCCGCGCTGGCCCTCGTATATCCCGAGGGCGTGATAAAGCCCGTAGGCATTGGTCTGCCCTATGGGGAGGCAGTTCCCGACGTCGCGGCAATATTCCTCATACATTCTTGCGGGCTCCGGCTTTTCAATGTGGTTCCACTCCGGGTCGATGGGCTCACTGTTGTCGCACCACCAGGCGTCGATGCCGTGGCAGAACAGCCCGCGCTTAGCCTGCTCCCAATACATTCTGCGGCCCTCCGGGCTCAGGGCGTTATAAATGCCGCAGCCGGGAAGCAGCAGCCCCGCATCTTTAAATTCCTTATAGTTGTCGGTACTCTCCGAGGGGTTCGCCCACACCGATATCATAAAGTGGGTGTGATCGTTATGAAGCCGCTTAGTCATACCGTCGGGGTCGGGGAAGCGCTTACCGTCAAAGCTCTTTTCGCCCCACTTTCCGTCCTCCCAGGAGCACCAGTCGAGCACGATGCAGTCGAGCCCTATGCCGCGTCTGCGGTATTCGCCGACGGTGCGCTCTATCTCCTCCTGCGTTTCAAATCTCTCCTGCGACTGGAAATAGCCGAACGCCCATTTCGGGAGCATTACCGCCTTGCCGGTCAAAAAGCGGTACTGCGCGACTACTCCGCGCATATCCCCGCCGTACATAAAGTAATACTCGAGCTCCGGCACGGCTTCGGAATATATGTAGCTCCCGAACTCGGAATCGCTGAAGATAAGGGGGCTGTAGGTATCGGCGAGTATCCCGTAGCCGAGGCTCGAAACGAGCACGGGCAGGGCGATCTTGCGGTTTGCCTGATGAAGATAGACGGTCTGTCCGCGGAGCGAGCCGCCGGCCTCTTCGTGCTGGCCGAGCCCGTAGAGCGCTTCGCCCTCGGCGAATTTAAGGTTTAAACGCGCGTGATAGCTGTGCCCGTCCGGCACTCTGCGAGCCTCTCTGACCACCTCTTTCACACCGTCGGCGGTCTGGACCTTTTCGGTCTCGGCGTCAACGGTCTTGAAAACGGGGAATTTTTCGAGCGATACGGGATCTTTGCCCGAATCGCTCAAGAGCAGACTGCCCGAACGGTCGTAATATTTATACGAAGCCGCGGCGCGGTCTATCCGCAAAACGAGCTCTGAGGTCTTAAGAACGACCTCGGAATCGGTGAGTTCATAGTCCCAATCGGCATAGCTGCCGTGAGCGACTATCGCCGGACGCGGCATATCGGAAAACTCCTTTTCGCGAGTCACCGAAACGCGCAGGTTCCTCGAATTTTTCGGCGAAATGCGATGCACGCCGAAGTCGGAAAAAAGCCAGAGGCTGTCATCGCGGCGCTCGGCGGTTTTTATCTCTATGCTCGGCGGTTTTACACAATATAGCATAAATATCAGCCCCATTTACAAAAATATTTGTTGTACTTATATAATACATGACCGCCGCTGCAATATCAATGATATAAGCTGAGGAAAACCTTAACTTTTTGTGTGAGAGGAGCGGTGGCGACGGCAAGCGTGCGGGGGAGATAATGACCCTACCTTCGAGGGGAGGGGTATTTTGGGCCCTTAAAGTTACTTTTGAGGGAGGCTCGACCGAAAACTTTTAATCTTCTGGTCGCACGATATGCGTTCCGTTAATCTGCCCATCTTTCGAGAAAAAATTTGTGCAAATGTGCCTGATTCTCTTGAATTTTGCAGCGAGGGGGTATATAATGCATAGGAAAACTTAAATGCGCCCTTGGGCGCGGAATCGAGGACAAAATGCTGATACTTATTCAGATCTCAATATGTCTTATTGGCGGGCTTATGATGTCGCGCATCGCGAAGCTTCTCAACCTCCCCGCCGTTACGGCCTATCTTGTGGCCGGACTGCTTTTGGGGCCTTTCTGCATAGGTGCTTTCGGTCTCCCGGGAGTGGGCTTCAACACTCTTGAAGAGGTCGGAACGCTCGACCTCATCAGTCAGGCGGCGCTCGGATTTATCGCCTTTACGATCGGCAACGAGTTCAGAGTCGAGCAGCTAAAGCAGATGGGCGCAAAGGCGATAATAATAGGAATACTTCAGGCAGTCGTCACCACTGCGGTTGTAGACGTCGCGCTGATAGCTCTTCATTTTATAAAGCCCGACCTCATCTCGATAGCCTCTGCGATAACCCTCGGCGCGATAGCCTCTGCGACCGCTCCTGCCGCCACCCTTATGGTAGTAAGGCAGTATAAGGCCGACGGACCGATGACAAAGCTTTTGCTGCTCGTCGTTGCCATAGACGACGCCGTGGGACTGGTGCTCTTCTCGGCATCGTTCGGCATAGCCAGGGTGCTCGAAAGCGGCCAGGTGAGCCTCATAACGGTCATACTCGAACCGATAATCGAGGTCGTTCTGTCCATTCTTCTCGGTTCGCTCGTGGGGCTATGCCTTTTCGGAATAGAAAAATTCTTCCATTCGCGAAGCAAGCGCCTTTCGATATCCATAGCGTTTGTGTTCCTTACAATAGGAATTTCTATGGCGGAATTCGAAATAGGCGGGATACACTTCGGGTTCAGCCTGCTGCTCGTGTGTATGATGTGCGGAACGCTATTCTGCAACGTCTGCGACTTCTCTGAGGAGCTTATGGGCAGGATAGACGGCTGGACCGCTCCGCTTTTTGTGCTCTTCTTCGTGCTCTCGGGAGCCGAGCTCGACCTCAAGATACTCTCGAATCCGCTCGTGCTGCTTATAGGCATCGTATACATAATTTCGCGCTCTCTGGGCAAATACTTCGGTGCGTTTTCGAGCTGTGCAATGACGAAATGCTCAAAGACCATTCGCAACAACCTGGGAATAACGCTTCTTCCGCAGGCGGGAGTTGCGCTCGGAATGGCTCTGACGGCGCAGCAGCTCTCCGACGGCCACACCGTGAGAAACGTCGTGCTCTTCTCGGTGCTCGTGTATGAGCTCATAGGACCCGCGCTCACAAAGCGTGCGCTCATCTCGGCGGGTGAGATAAGCCCCGAGGGCAAGACCAGTGCGAGAACTCCGAACAATCCGGTAAAGAAGATATTCCACATCGGCGAGCCTAAAGCCGAAAGCGGGGACAAGAAGTAAACTGCGAGGCGATGTACTTTCGTGTCCGAAAGAGCCGCACCTGCTTCCCGTCTTTGAAATGACTTTTGAGAGACCAAAATACCCCTCCCCTTTAGGGGAGGGGTCGGTCGTTCACCGAATGGTGAACGACCGTGTTCGTAATTTCGGTCGAGAGCGAAGCAAACGACGCAGCGACGCTGACATTCTTTCCTATATAACACAGTTGGAGCGTCGCTTGCCCTCGCCCTCCGTGAGGGAGGGGGGCAGGGGGTATGGAAGCAAAAAATCCTCGGCTCCCGTCGATAATTTTTCCCCCGCCGACAGGCGGCAAGCCTTTTCGTTTGCCTCACTCATCGTTCGGCAAATGGGGAGACCCCCGGCGAGGGTCTCCCCAATAAAATCTGTCCACCGGACAGTTTTTATTCCCCGTCCTGCGCTTCGCTGCGCAAAAGATTCCGCACCTGCGGGCGCGGTAAGGGGCTACTCGCCCCTTAACCTTCGCCAACCTTTTGAAAAAGGTTGGATCGAAAACTTTTAATTTTTCCGAAAAACCAAGGAGGACAATATGGACAACAGGAAAATGACCGATTTCGTTTTCGGCGGCATAAACTATTCTGCCAAACCCATCTCTTTCAGAATTGAGGCCGTGGCCCTGCTCATTCTTGCCGCCGCCTGATTCACTCGCGGAGCTCCTGCCGGAGGAACACAGGAGTCGATAGCATTTTACCTGCTTTTCTCAACTATAGCCGTTGCGGTGATGCTGATTATCGCCACGGCGTTTTTCCTCACGCCTCGGCGCTACTTCATCGGCAGGATAATCGGCACTCTGGGTTGGCTGAACATATTCACGTCGCTCGACGCCATTCTTTTATGCGGCGCGTTCGGCCTCGGGAGCAACATTCTTCCGTTTGTCATACTGCCGGTCATCTCGGCACTGGTGTTTTTTGAATTCTCCCTTAAAAAAGCAGGGCAGATTTATCGCCCGTAACGTTATAGGCAGGCTCAGCGAGACCGCAGGCACTTTGGCTATCCTTGCCTGCTCGCTTATCGCCGCCTGCGCCTTTTCGGCAGGACTTGTGGACATACCCCGCCTTGTGTGCCTTTTCAGGCTGAAGCGTCGGGGCGTGGATATAAAAAAATATGACCTCTTCGGCCGTAAAACGCAGGAAGACGGTTCCTCGGTCGGCGGTGAATAACTGACAGCATCAAAAAAAGCCCGTCGTGCGCTTTTTGCAAGTTACTGTAATAAACCAATATTTGCAGAAAAAGCGCCTCCGGTTTTGGCCGGAGGCGTAAAGATTACTGATTGTCTTCGATGAACTTTACCAAATCGCCAACGGTGCTTATGTTCGTCAGAGAATCCTCCGGAAACTCCACACCAAACTCGTCTTCGATCGACATTGATACATCGACTATGTCGAGGGAATCGGCTCCGAAATCTTCGGTGAGGGAAGATTCGTAGGTTATGCTGTCGATGTCGATGTCAAGCTGATCGGCGATGATCTTCTTTACCTTTTCAAATACCATTTTCAATACCTCCTGTCAATCCGATGTCGTATGTCTTCAGTAATAGTGTAGCGTGAGAAAATTGATTTGTCAATAGTGTTTTAAAAATTTTCAGGACGTGAGGCTGATTATCTCTTCAAGACTGAGCCCGGGGTGGAGGGCAAGATTGAGCGCCGAAGATATAAGCTGCGCGGAACAGCTTATAAGTTTATCTACCGAGCGGGGAGTGACCATAAGTGCGTCGCCCTGCTGTCCGGCGCCGAGATCGGCGATAGTAGGCACTCCGACGGCTATGCAGGATATGCCGAGAGTTTGGCGCGAGAGCTCTTTTCTCGCATTTAAAACGCCGCTCCCCGGGGAGATGCCCGAGTCGGTGAGCTGGACCGTCTTTCCGAGGTGAGAAAGCTCTGAGCAGGCAAGGGCGTCCACCGCTATTACGAGCGACGGCTTCACTGCTTTACACACCGAGCCTATAAGCTCGCTCGCTTCAATTCCGGTCTGTCCCATAACTCCCGGGGCAAAGGCGCACACCTCGCCGAGGTCGCTGCTGTAGAGCGAGGGGGCGTTGGTCTTTATGTGGCGGGTCGAAAAAATGTGTGAAATCACCCTCGGACCGAGACTGTCGGGGGTTATGTCTTCGTTGCCGAGCCCTACCACGAGCACGCTGCCCTCGCTTTTTATAAGCGAGCGTATCTCTTCCGAAAGGTCAGAGGCGCACTGCTCGAAGTCCTGCGGGCGCATATCGAGACGGCTGCCCGTTTCGAGCGTGATATACCGCCCTTTGGGCTTCTCTATTCTTTGGGAGGCGAGGTCGGTGGTAACGGCGACTTCGGTTATCTCAAAGCAGGAGGTCTTTTTTGTGCTCACGTTTATGCCCTCGGGCAGTGGAGCCTCGGTTTGAATGGTTTCGGCGCGTTCGAGCGCAAGATCCGTCCTTTTGTAGGTATCCGACATAAAATGATTCCTTTCGCATCAAAAAATTTCCTTATCAGGGAGAAAAATTTTTAAAAAAGGCTTGCATTTTTTGAAGAGTAATGATATATTAAATGTTGATACTTGTTGAATAAGTAAGGAGTCATTAACCTTTTGCATTTTCTCTCAGTCATGCAAGTAGCTTATCCAAATAAGTGCATTTAATACCCCGATAGGGGCGCTAAGACGAAGGAGGTGTCTTAATGGCCAACATTAAGTCTGCAAAGAAAAGGGTAGAAGTTATAAAGACCAAGACCCTTAGGAACAAAATGGTAAAAAGCTCGCTGAAGACTGCCGTAAAGAAGGCGGAGACCGCCGATGCGGCTTCCAAAGAGGCAGCGGTAAGAGCGGCTATCAAGAAGGTAGATCAGGCGTGCGCAAAGGGTATTCTTCACAAGAACACCGCCGCGAGGAAAAAATCCCAGCTCGCCAAAAAGCTCAACGGCTGATTTTTGAAAGGGGCTCCGTCGGGAGATCTTCCCGACGGGGTATTTTTTCGCGGACTCTGACGACAATAATTCTGCGCCGCGATTGATCCTGTTGAGAAAGGACGAAAAAATATGAAAAAATTATTGACCGCAGCGCTCGTTATGGCGCTGTCGCTCGCTTTGGCCGCCTGCGGCCCCGAGGGCGGGGAGACAGAGGCCTCGGGCACGGCGGATATTTCTGAGACCGCAGCAACGGTGAGCCTTCCCGAGACCTCTGCCGAGGAAACTCCGGCGGCAACTACCGTTGAGACCACGGCCGAGCCCGTGACCGAGGCGACCGAGGAGCAGACTTCTGCCACCGCTGTCGAGACCACCGCAGAGGCAACTACCGCGGCGACCACCGCGGCGAAGACCGAAGCCGCCACAACAAAGGCCACCACCACTGCCAAGTCCGCAGAGACTACTACCGCAAAGAAGACCGAAGCCGCAACCACCGCTTCGGAGGCGGAGGAGCCCGACGAGTCTTACGTTGAGGGCGAAGGCGAGAGCGAAGACATCGGCGAATGGGAAGATATCCCGAACCTCGACGAATACCTCGCAGGCCTCGGCATCGAAGACGGCGGATTCGACGGCGACAATTAAAACAGCATAAAATAAAAATCTCTCTCCTAAAATAAGGAGGGAGATTTTTTGTGCGTAATTTTATCATTCCACCGGTATGCGGCTCGTGAGCACCTCTATCGCGCGCTTAAGTGCCGGATCGGTGGTCTCGTCCAGAAGAGCGAGCTCTTCGTCGGTGTCGTCAAAGGCCGCGGGGGCTTCGTAGTCGGGCTTAAGGCCAACGCCCTCTATTGCGATATTTACTGAGCCGAGGGTGGATATCGGCAGGATTATCGCCGTGCCGTCGTAAAGGGGATAGGCCTCAAAGAGGTTGCCCTCTCCGGCGGTGGTAACGCCCACGGTCGAGGCGGCGAGCTGGTCTTTCAACACTGCCGCCATAAGCTCTGCTGGGCCCTCGGTGCGGGAATTGACTATAACGCATATGGGGATATCGGCTTCGCGCGAGCCCGATGCCGTGTCGTAGACGGTCAGGGTGCCGTCGCGGCCCTCGTTCATAGCAACGGTGGTGCCTGCGGGCAGGAGAGCTCCGAGGATATTCACCGCCGAGTCGAAGAGCTGACCGCTGTTGTTGCGAAGGTCTATAAGTAGCCCTTCTATACCCTGCGAGCGAAGCATAGCGTAGGCCGCTATGAACTGCTGGAAGGTCTTTTCGTTGAATTCGGTGACTTTGATATATCCGAGCGAGCCGTATGAAGCCGTCTGAACTGTGGCAACGGTCATCTGAATGGTGGAGACCACTGCCGAGCGGTCTACGCCGGCAGTCCTCAGCGTAAGTTCGAGCTGCGTTCCGGCGGCGCTCCTTAAAAGCTCGGTGGCTTCGTAATATCCAATGTCGAGCGGGCTCTGACCGTTTATCTCAACTATGCTGTCTCCGACGTTTATACCTGCGGTGGCGGCGGGGGAGTTGGCCAAAACTTCGGTGACAGTCGGGTATCCGCCGTCTTCACGGGTGTAAACGCCTATCCCGAGATGTGTGCCGCTTAAATGCTCGCGGTAAAGGGTGTATTCCTGCGCGGTCATATAGCGGGCATCGGCATTGTCGAGAATAGAGATATATCCGTTGGCAAGGGCTTCTATAAGCTTGTCTTCGTCTATGGTGCCGTCGTAGTAGGCGCGGACGTATGCATCGATCTGCTCTAACTTCTGATACATCTCGGCGCGCTGCTGAACGTCGGGTATAAGGCTGTTGTAAATTCCCATCGAGTAGCTCGTAGAGATGATAAAGGTTATCGCGGCAGCTATCGCCATAAGGGCAATAGTCAGTCCGAGCGGTATTTTTCGGTTCATACTGTTTCCCTTACTTTACGATGAGATTTACTTGCGAGCCCTGCGGGTCAACCCTGTCGCCGTCGATTCTGGTTTCAAAGTGGAGGTGCCAGCCGGTGGAGTCGCCGGTCGAGCCGACGTATCCCAGAACGTCGCCGGTCGAGACCTTCTGCCCGACCTTGACAATGATTTTTTCGGCGTGACCGTAAACGGTGGTATATCCGCCGCCGTGGTCGATTATGCAGTAGTTGCCGAATCCGCTTCCGCAGCCGCAGGATTTTTTCTTTCCGTAGTTATGGGTGCAGGAGTTGTTTACGAATATTACCTCGCCCGAGTTGGCGGCGCATATCTCGGCGCCGTGAATGCTGCCGTCGGAGATATCTATGCCGCGGTGCATCCTTCCCGAACGCATCCCGTATTTGGATGTTATGGTGTAGTGACCGGGGCAGGGCCAGAGGAAGGTCCCTTCGGGCAGGTCGCCCATATACTGCGCGCGAGAGGCCTGGCGGATTATATCCTGAATTTCCTTTTCGAGCTTGTCGGCCTGCTTGTCGAGCGCTTCCTTGTCGTCCTCATAGGCGTCTTCTTTTTCCTTGAGGGCGGCTATTGCCTTTTTCGACTGCGATAAAAGGTCCTGAAGCTCAACAAGCTTGTCGTTCCACTGCGCCTGAAGGTCTTCCTGCTCTTTTTTCTTGCCCTCGGTTATCTCAACGGTCTCTTCAAGCGCGGCGACCTGGTTCTCGAGCTCGAGCTTGTCGGCCTCATATTCGGCTGCCGTGTCGAGCATAGACTGAATGAGCTGTGCGTCGTTTTTGGAGACGCGCTTTACGAGCTCTATCTTCATAAGCATATCGAAGAAATCTGTGGAGCCGAGAACTATAGAGGCCACGGAGTCGTTCCCGCTGAGATATATGGCTCTAAGGCGCTTGCCGTAAAGCTCGGTATTTTCCTCTATTTCCTGCTCTTTTGCCGCTATCTTGAGGTTCTGGATTTCTATGTCTCCCTCGAGCGCGGCTATCTCGTCTTCGAGCGACTCTATCTGCGAGGTGTAGCTCTCGATGAGCTCGACGAGGGTCCTGATATATTCCTCTGTGGTCTCTATCTGCTCGTCGATTGCTTCCTGGTTTTCCTTTTCCTTGGCTATGTCGTTCTTGGTGTCTTTTATCTTCTTGTCTATCTCTTTCTGCTTAGACTCTATGTCTTTGAGCTGCTGCTCAAGCTCGGACTGCGTTGAAGCCTCCGCCACGTTGAGCTCTGAGGCGGAATACGACGCCATACTCGCGGCTACCGCAAGGGCAGTGAGAGATGTGACTATTTTTCTGAACAAATCGCGGTGTTTCAATTCCGGCTCCTTTCAACGGTCTGCAAAAGGTCAGACGTTTAAATGCTTGCGTGTGGATACGACCGTGCCGACGGCGCTCAGAACTATGCCGAAGGCAAGATATGCAAGGCCGGTCTTAAGGGCGATGCTCTCAAAGGGGATTATCGCGGAAAGGCCGAATATCGAGAAAACGTTGGCGTCGGTCGAGAGCATTTTGAATATTTCGGTGTAGGCAAACCAGGTGAGCCCGAAGGCTATACCCGACGAAACTATGCCGATAACGAGGCCCTCCACAAAGAAGGGTATCTCTATAAACGACTTCGACGCGCCCACATATCTCATAATGCTTATTTCGCGCCTGCGGGCGTAAACGCTCGCGCGGGTGGAGTTGGAGATTATGACGAAGCAGACGATTATAAGCGCTACGGTTATTGCGGAGAAGAGTATGGCGCAAACGTTGCGTATTCCGGTGAGGATGCTCGCAAAGTCGTTCGGCGCCTGTACGGATTCCACAAATTCGAGCTGCTGTATCTGCTTTACTGTCTCGGAAAGCTTTGAAATATCGGTCACTCTTACCCTATATGTGTCGGGCAGGGGGTTATTGTGGATATATGAAGCAAAATATGCCTTTTCGTCTTCGGTCATGGTCTCCTGCATACCGGCAAGAGCCTCGTCGCGGGAGTAAAAATTGACCTCGAAGATATTGGGGTTCTGCGCGAGCTGCTCGCCGAGGAGATCAACGTTATTGTCGGGTGTGCCGTCCAAGATGACGACCATAACCTCGTTGCGCTTTTCTATGGCGCCTATCATCTGGGTGATGTTAAACGAAACGAGGACCGAGATCCCCACCATAAGCAGGGAGATCGTTATAACGCAGAGCGAAGCAAACGAATTCACGCGGTTGAACCACAGCCCCGCGAAGCCCTGCTTCACAAGATACTTAAAACTATTTAGCCTCATCTGCTCCCCCTATAACTTCGTCGAAGACCACGGCGCCGGTGTTGATATTGATTATGCGCCCGCCGAAATAGCGCACGAGGTCGTGCTGATGCGTTACCATTAGCACAGTGGTGCCACATTCGTTTATGGCTTTTAAAAGGTCAACTATCTCGAAGCTCCTTGCGGGGTCAACGTTGCCGGTGGGCTCGTCCGCTATGATGAGCTGGGGGTCGTTCACGAGCGCTCTCGCCAAGGCAACGCGCTGCTGCTCGCCGCCCGAGAGGTCGTTGGGATAAGATTTTGCCTTTTGAGTGAGCCCCACGAGGCTTATAACGTAGGGCACGCGCGCCCTTATATATTTTGTGGGGGCATCGATAACACGCAGCGCAAACGCCACGTTGTCGTAAACCGTCATATTGGGGATAAGGCGGAAGTCCTGAAAGACCACGCCTATGGTGCGCCTAAGCTTGGGGATCTTTCTCTGCTTCATAGTCGAGAGGTTGAAGCCGTTCACGATGACTTCGCCCTCGGTGGCGGTCAGCTCCCGCAGAAGAAGCTTTATCAGAGTAGATTTGCCGGCGCCGTTGGCGCCGACAACAAATACAAACTCATCGTCTTCTATCTTGAGGTTTATGCGGCTCAAAGCCTGCTGGCCGTTGGGATATGTATATGAGACGTTGCGAAATTCAACCATTGGGGATAACTGCTCCTTTCAGGCAGCGAGGGGCCGGCATCAGTACTTGGTGGGCTCTGACGAGAGATATTTCTTTACCATAAGCGCGATCTTGAAGATAATGGCGTGGTCGAACTCCCTGAGGTCGAGGCCGGTGAGCTTCTTTATCTTCTCGAGGCGGTAAACGAGCGTGTTCCTGTGGACGAACAGCTTGCGCGAAGTCTCCGAGACGTTGAGGTTGTTCTCAAAGAACTTCTGTATGGTAAACAGGGTCTCCTGATCGAGCGACTCGATGGAGCCCTTCTTGAAAACTTCCTTGAGGAAGGTCTCGCAGAGGGTGGTGGGGAGGTGATATATCAGCCTGGCGATGCCGAGGTTCTCATAGCTGACTATCGTTTTATCGGTGTCGAACACCTTGCCGACTTCGAGGGCGATCTGCGCCTCTTTAAAGGATACCGCAAGCGCGCGGACGGTATCGACAACGGTGCCTATGCCTACGTTTACCCTTGTGTAGAACTCGCTCGAAAGGGTATCGGCAATAGAGAAGGCGAGCTTTTCAAGGTCGGCCGGCTCTATCGACGGGCGGACTTCCTTTATAAGAACAATATCGGCCTCGGAGGTGGTGAACACGAAGTCCTTGTTCTTGTCGGGGAAGAGGTTCTGGATGACGTCGAACGCGGAGACGTCGTTTGAAGAGACTATCCTTATAAGCAGGACGACGCGGTGGGCCTCGTTGTTGAAGTGGAGCTCGCGCGCCTTTATCATAATGTCTCCCGGGAGGATATTGTCCAAAACGACGTTCTTTACGAAGTTGGTGCGGTCATACTTTTCGTCGTAGAACTGCTGGAGATTTGAAAGAGATACGCAGAGCATTGATGCCGTCTTATAGGCAGACTCGTCCGTTCCTTCAACAAATACTGCATATTCGTTCTTGGTTTTGGCGCCGAACGGCTTGTAGGTGTAGCCGTCGCGAACGAAGTAATCGAAAGTTTCGTTCAGATCCAACGAAACATATTCGTTTGCGGTGCCTATCTTCGATACGTCGCTGCAGGCCACCACAACGGCGCCCTCGTCAACAACGCCGATCTCGCAGCCGATAGTCTCGCTCATCTGGTGTACGATACCTTGGAAAAATCTGTTAGGCATAGTTGTTACTCCCCGAAAATTATTTTTTTCAACACTCTGTGCGGCAAAGGGCAGAGCCCTCGGCCTTATTCGTATGCTTGGCTCCGTAAACCGACCTTTAGGCCGAATTTTCGAGTCGTGAATTATTATAGCATTATTTTTCGCAAGATGTGTTAATAAAGTGTGAATAACCACAAAAAAATAATAACTTTTTTATACACAATCACCAACGCGCAAATTTTCCCTCTGAAAACACGGCCGATATCCGTGAAAATAGACAAAATAAGGCGGCTCCGCTAAAAAAGCGAAGCCGGCTTACAGGAAAAATCACTGATGTTAAGCTGATGGCTCTTATGATCTGGCCTCTTCGGAAAACTCACTGTCAACCAAAGATACGAGGCTCGAAACGGCGCTTTCTTCGTCGGCTCCGTCGGCTATGATGCGGATACCCGTACCGCCGATGATCCCGAGTGACAATACGCCGAGGAGGCTCTTGCCATTTACACGTCTTTCTTCCTTTTCGACCCAGATCGAGGACTTGAATTCGTTGGCCTTCTGAATAAAGAAGGTAGCCGGACGGGCGTGAAGACCGATCTGATTCTTAACAACTACATCTTTAACAAACATAACATACTCTCCGTTTCAAATATTAAAATGTACCTGTCGGATTAACGTGATGTTAGTATACAGACTTTTTCGCCGATAGTCAACGGACAAAACCGATGAAACAAAACTTTTCACCAAAATTTCTGCCATTTGCCGACGCCTTGCCGAATCTCAAGACGTCATTTTGTGCAGATTGCTAAAGATTTTTCAGCGAATGAGAGCACAATAAACAAAGAAATCTTCACTTATTGTTGAAAAAGTCAGGCATATCCTCATATCGCGCTCTGAGCTCGGAAAGATATGCTCTGTCGGCGTCGGTGAGAGGGGCAGTCTCGAGGAGCTCGGGGCGCTTAAGATAAGTTTCTTCAAGCGACTTTTCGCGCCGCCACTTCATTATATTCGCATGGTGCCCCGAAACGAGTATGTCCGGCACCGGCATGTCCTGCCAAATCTGGGGCTTGGTATACTGGGGGTATTCAAGCAGTCCGCTGTAATGGCTCTCGTCCATAAAGCAGTCCTCCTGCGAGAGGGTGCCGTCGAGCAGCCTCACAACGCCGTCGGCGAGTATCATAGCGGGGAGCTCTCCGCCGGTGAGCACATAGTCGCCTATGGATATCTCCTCGGCCTCTAATTTGTCGAGCACGCGCTGGTCTACGCCCTCGTAATGCCCGCAGAGGATAAAGAGGTCTTCGCCCGCAGAGGCGAGCTCTTTCAGCCGCTGCTGATTAAGAGTCTTTCCGCGGGGGGACATATATATGACGTGCGGTCTGCGCTCGCCGACTACCGCCTTGTAGCACTGCCATATCGGCTCGGCAAGAAGCAACATTCCCTGCCGCTCGGAGTAAGGCGTGTCGTCAACGCGGTGGTGCTTGTCAAAGGCGTAGTCGCGTATCTGGTGGCAGTAAAGCTCGAAGACGCCTTTATTTCTCGCCCTGCCGACAATGCTCTGCCCGAGGTAGGTCTCGCAGATCTCGGGGAAGAGAGTTGCTATGTCAATCCTCATCAAAAAGTCCCTCCATAGGGAAGATGGTCATAATGCCCGCTTCCACGTCGGTTTTAAGTATCACCGAGGGTATCGCGGGGATATAAAACTTCTTCCCGTCTTTAGTGAGCTCGTAGACGTCGTTGGCGCCGGTGCCGAGAATGTCGGTTATCCTGCCGTAGGACTTCCCGTTCTCATCGACTGCTTCGAGCCCCACGAGGTCGGCGATGAAGTAGCTGCCCTTGGGGAGCTTTATGTCGCCGCGGTCGGCATAGAGGACCTTATTGCGGAGAGTCTGGGCCGATTCCGGCGTATCTACGCCTTTCAGCTTAAGTATTATCATGCTGTCGTTCTTCGGGCGGGCGCGTTCTACCTGATAGGCCGAAGAGCCGTCTTTAGAATAGAGCGTTTTGAGCCTGCACACAACGGCGGGGGAGTCGCACCACGCCTGCGCGTTGACCTCGCCCCTGACGCCGTGGACCGATACTATTTTTGCGATCTCAAGATATTTTTTCATGGCACCTCATTATGAAAAATGCGGCTCAGATATGAGCCGCGTTTTCTTTAGTCGATCTCCACCATTATGTCCTGATTGTTTCTGGCGGCGGCAGAGCGCATCAGAGTGCGGATAGCCTTTGCGATCCTTCCCTGCTTTCCTATCACTCTTCCCATGTCATCGGGCGCAACGTGAAGATGAAATACTATAACTCCCTCTTCGTTGGGTTCGTCCTGAACCACCTCGACGGCGGTCTTGTCATCGACAAGGCCGATGGCGATGTTCTTTAAAAGTTCAGTCATTTTTTAAGTTCCTTTCCGGTTGATTATTGTTCAGATGATACCGTTTTTCTTAAAGAGCGCCTTTACGGTATCGGTAGGCTGGGCGCCTGTTTCTATCCACTTTTTGGCCTTCTCGGCGTCGGCCTTAAGAGTGGCGGGCTCGGTGGTGGGGTCATAATAGCCTATTTCCTCAATGAAGCGGCCGTCGCGGGGGTAGCGTGAGTCGGCAACAACTATGCGGTAGAAGGGGTTCTTCTTGGCGCCTATCCTTCTGAGCCTGATTTTAACTGCCATAATATATTCACCTCCTGATAGTGATAAAAGATAGAATAAACGGTATTTGTTTTATGGCGCAAAAGCGCCGTAAAAGACTTTATTTAAGGTTCGAGAGGTTCTGCATAAGCTCTTTCGGGAGGGCGGGCATTTTTTTGCGCTTGCCCTTGCCGTTCCTGCCCGAGCCGGTTATGCCCATCTGCTTCATAAGCTTCTGCATCTGCTCGTACTGCTTCAAAAGGCGGTTGACGTCCTCAACTCTGGTGCCGCTTCCGGCGGCTATCCTGCGCTTTCGCGAGGGATTGATTAGCGAGGGCTTTGCGCGCTCGGCGGGGGTCATCGAGAGGATTATAGCTTCCGTCCTCGGGACCTGCTTTTCGTCGATCTGATCTTCGTCGATCTTATTTCCGCCCGGCATCATAGCAAGAAGCGAGCGCAAAGAACCCATTTTTTTGATCTGGCGCATCTGGTCGAGCAGGTC
>CANRLU010000049.1 GCA_947631535.1 uncultured Clostridia bacterium
GCTCTGCTCTTTTTCGATTGAAATATGAGGAGCAAGCTCTTCGATTTTAACTTCGTTGGAGGGGATATCAGTGTCAGGCTCATCGGGATTATCGGGATTGTCGGGATTGTTGGAATAGTGCGTCGAAGCGCTGTTTACCCACTCCGTATGCTCGGTTACTGCGGGAACAGTTACGGTGAAGTTTACAGTCTTGGATTTTCCGACATCGAGGTCGCCGATCTTCCAAGTGATTGTAACGCCGTCCTCGCCGAGGCTTCCACCGTCCGAAATTGTTCCGTCGACAAGGCTCAGTCCGTTCGGAATCTTATCGGTGATAACAACATCTTTTGCCGTTGTCTCGCCGTTGCTCGTCACGGTGATGTAGTAGGTGACTTCGTCTCCTGCCTCGACCGTGAGCTTTTCCTCGGTGCGTGCTGCACCGTTTCTCGACTGGTCTTTTTCAATCACAATATTCGGAAGCTTAGGATTCTCGAATATTTCAACCTCGTTTGAAGGCTCCTCCTCAGGCGTATTCGGTTCATCAGGCGTCGTATACGAAACCTTGGCGGCATTAAGCCAACTGTTACCCTCATCAGGCACCTTCACTGTAAAGCTAACCGTCTTTTTATCGCCCTTGGGCATGTCGCCGAGCTGCCATGTGATCACTCCGCCGCTTTCAGTGCCTCCGTCAGATATACTGATAAGAGTAAGACCGTCGGGTACTTTATCGGTGACGGTTACGTTTTTGGCGATAGAGCCGTCTTCACCGTCGCTTGTGACCGTCAGGAAATAAGTGACCTCATCGTTTGCCTTGACTTCTAACTTCTCCTTTGTGGGTTCGCCGTCGCCATTGACCTGCTGAGTTTTCTCAATGGTGACATGCGGCGCAGACGGCTCAAGCTCATTTTCAAATGTCGGGTCGTCAGTCTTGTCATCAAACTCATAAACGGTGGTTACTGAAAGCTCGCCCTTTTCGGGGTCTTCAACAACATCGAACCAAACTGTGAGCGTTCTTTGGTCGTAAATGACCTCCCCGCCATTGTCATTTTCCTTGACTGTCACGCTGTATTTGCCCGCCTTGGTGAACGTGATTTTCTCAAATTCGGCTTTTGCGGTTTCGTCTGAGACAGAGGCTGTCTTAGATTCGGGAAGAACCATTCCGCTGTTCGGGTTTTCGCCCTCGCTGAGAGCAAAGCTGAACGAATAGCCGTTGAGAGGCTGCTCTGTGCCGTTTTTCAGAAGCTTCTTTTTAACGGATACAACGGCTTCAGCAGTACCGTGGCTGTATTCGTTGACAAACGTCGGAGCATCGTCGCTGTCACTGTCATACTTAACGGTTATCTCCAAAACTCCGTTGTTGTCGGCGTCGGCAACATTTACAGTCGCCTTATGGGTCTCAGAGTTGCTCTTCACGCCGTTGGCGTCATACTTTTTCTCGGCGATTATGTAGACATAGCTGCCGATCTTGTCAAAGCTTATCTCGGGGAATTCGATTTTTCCGCCCTTGCCCGCTTTTGCGGTATACACGCCGTTTTCTGAGCCCTCGGGCATCGGGCTGCCACTTGATTCAGGAGTCAGAGTAAACTCATATCTGTCGACGTCTATTTTGTCGTCCCAGTCTCTGCCGTCAATATCCTTTTGAGCTTTAAGGTTAGTCTTGACCGCCTCGGGAGTATAAATATTGGAGAAAGTGGGCCTTTCGTAGGAATATTCTCCGCCCGCATATGAGTATGTAACGGTTGGGTGCAGATTTTCGTCAATAACCACCTTGACTTTGGCAACATTTTCGTCACGGCTTATACCGTCGGCGCTGCCTCCCGTTTCGGTAATGGTATACTCATAAGTTCCCTCGTTCTCGTATGATATTGCGGGGAATACGAACCTACCGCCATTACCGCCCGCAGTGGTGGTCGCTTTTACGGTGTATGATACCTCGCCGTTTTCTTCCTTTGAACCGCTCGGCATCGGGGCGCTGCCTATGGGCTTCAGCGTGAATTCATAAATTCCGCTGTCGGCAAATGTCCATGCTCGACCCGAAATTGACTTCAGGCCGCCTATCGAAGCTTTACCCGATGTAAATACGTTGGAAAATTCGACGCTGTCATCGCCGTCATAGCTCACCGAAGCTTTGAGATCGCCGCCGTTGTCGGTAACGCGGATAATCACGCTCACATTCTTGGGATCCTTATCAACGCCGTGAATTTCATCAGGAACATCGCCCTCAGAAAGTGTGTAATAGTAATTTCCGACCTCGGTGAAGGTTATCTCTTCAAATGTCGCGATGCCGCCATCTTTGGCGCTGTTCGTGACCGCATTTGCAGTCAGTTTTTCCTTGTTGTCGGGAAGAATACCCTTCTTGCCGTCCGCGTCGTTCAGGCTCGGCGCGGCAGGTTCAAGAATAAAGGTGTATTCACCGCTGTCTTTGTCAGTCCAGCTTCTGCCGCTGATTGTCTTTGCCGCCGAAACTTCTGCAGTGACGGAATTCGGCTTATAGCTGTTGACGAACTCAACCGAGTTGACTTCATTTGAGGTTTTGTTATTTACTATCTTCACAGTCTCGTGGAGCGTCCCGTCGTCATCAGCAAATACATTGACAGTAACCGTATACGTCGTGTCATCGTAGGTGATGCCTTTTTCGTTCTCAGGTTTCTCGGCAATCTCATAGACATACTCCCCTGCCTTAGTATACTTTTCGTCGATGACCACGACCGAGTCGCTGTTCCTTAAATTTATCTTCTTTTCAATCGTCTCCTGATTGCTTATGGGAACGCCCGCTTCTTTAGTCTTTGTCACGTTGACTGTAAAGCTGTACGCAGTATCTTGGTTGACATTACCTTTGAGAGTCTTTTTCGCTGAAAGCTGATAACTTGCGAAAGTCGGGTCAAAGGTGTTGTTGAAAACTGCCTCGCTGCCTGAGCCCTCAACTGTCGGCGCTGCAACTTTCAGTCCGCCCTTGCCGTCGTCGGTGACATTAAACGTTACTGCGTATTCCTCACCGCCGTAATGAACCGCTTTAAGATTTGCGGAGGTATCTTCATAGACCTTGAACACATATGTGCCCGCAGTCTTGAATTTGATTTTAAAGCTGCCTTCGCGAGTGATAGTTTTATCGCCCAAATGAGTATCTACAGTAAATTCAGCAGTGTCGTTTATGAGCTCGACGGCTTCATTTACATTTTCAATGTTCGAAGCATTTTTGCCGTTAATGCTGATAAGCTCGGCTTTGAAGCTGAACTTATAGGTTCCGTCGGGAAGATCGCCCTTAAAATTCTTGGTAAAGCCGATCTCAGACTCGGCAGGCGTCGGGAGATAGATATTGGTGAACTCTGCAGATGCTGCGTTAAGCGCAACCTTTCCGCTGCTGTTGGCAATTTCTCCCTGTTTATACTTTGAGCCTGTGGGAAGTTTCTCGGTTATGAGATACGCCGCCCCGACGGGAAGATTCTGAATCTCAACAGTCTGCCCATGCCTGAGCGAAACGATATATGTTCCGATCTGTGAACCGTCAGACTGATTCTCGACCTTTCCGCTAATGCTGTTGCCATCGCCTTTGCCCGCTGTGTAAATATAGGGATAGCTGACACTCAGTGTCTCTGTTGAATTTTGGGGCAGAGTCAGCTTTATCTCAAATTCAAACAGGGTATCGTCATCGCTGCGCGGATTGCCTAAAAGATCGGTCACATATTTTGACAGTTTAAGCTTGCCCGGGTCGGACTCGATCTTGTCGGAGGGTTCATCGGGTTTGTTGGGGCTCGATACAACATTTTTCCATTCCATGCTCTCGGTGATGTTTTCATCAACCTTTGCGGTGATATAAACCGTCACCGTTTGTTTATACCCAAGGCGATCAATCGTCCAAGTATAGGTCGTTTCGTCGGCGTTCACATCGGAAATCTGTTCGACATTGATGCTGCTGTCGCTCTTGTTGATTCTGATCCCGTCGTCACTGTCAACAATCAGCCAATTCGGAAGAGTATCCGAGAATGATACGTCTTTATTGACAGATCCTTCTGCGCCTGTGCCTGTAACGGTTATCTTATATGTCACGCTGTCGCCCGGGTTGACATATTTCACAGTCTCGTCTTCATTGACGCCGTCAATCACTTTTTCAACGGTATAATCGTGCTCAAGAGCGCGGTTAACAAAGCTTGCTGTCGAATCACTGCCCTCGGTGATAGTTCCGCTTGTATTGACAGAACTTTCCTCAACATAGTTATCAGTTGAATTTTCGGTAACAGTATATTCAGTGCCGACAGGGAGATCCTCAAAGACTGCGGTCTCGCCTGCATGGAGTGTAACTGTGCCACCAAATGCGACATCATTGCTGACGGCCACACCCGTTGAACTGTTTTTGATATTGTATTTCAGCCCCGTGAGCGAAACACCGCCCAACGTAAGCGTAACATTAAATACAAATTCGTCCTTGGGGTTTGCGAACTTGACATCTTCAACGCTCTTTGAAATTTCAAGATTTTGCGTTTTGCGGGTGTTGGTGACAGTCACTTCGGCTTCGGAGCCTTCGATGATGTTTCCGCTTTGGTCATTATACGACACGGTATAATTATCCGCGCCGATCTCATCAATTTCATATTTCGCGCCATTGGGCAGGTTTTCGATTGTCACTGTTTCCTTAGCAGACTTATTGGCAAGCAGCTTAAGGCTGCATTTTCCATAGGAATCGAGAGTTATTTTTCCGCCTCTGTCGGAAATATTTGACGTATAATCATATGTACCGACCAGCGGGTTTCCGTCGGCGTCTGTGAGCGTGAGGCTTATTTCAAAGCCGTCAGCAGGCTCGTCGCCGTAAATTTTATCAAGCTTCTTGGTTATTTTCAGCTTTCCAACGCCACGGGTATTTGTAGCGGTTACGGTCACGGTCGTGTCAGGGTTGCCGACCGTTCCTTCGGCATTAGGAATTGAAGTGCCATAACCGTATTTATTTGCGTCGTCCTCGACCACTTTATATTCAGTGCCGTAAGGCAGACCGCTGAACTTGACGCTTTCGCTGCCTTTAAGGCTGAATGTTGCGCAAAGATTCTTCCCCTCGGTCGACCACTTAACCGAAGAACGGTCAGCATTATAGCTGCTGTCAAGCGTCACTCCATCGAGCGGGGTAAATGTGACAGTAAATTTGAATGCATCGTTATTGTCTGCGCCCGCTCCGTCAACAACCTTTTCAACGGTAAGCACGCCGTCTTTTTTGAGAGTGTTGACAACGCTGACCTCGCTCGGTCTTTCGGCGCTGATGGTTCCCTCATGGGTATCAGAAGCGCCAAAGCTTACGTTGTAGCCCGTTTGGCTTTCGGCAGTTTCTGAAACGCTGTATTTAACTCCGTCAGGCAGGTTACTTACAGTCATGCTGCTGCCTGCCTTGACTTTTACATTCAAGGTATTGCCAACTGCGCTGACCTTGGCACCGACAGGGTCTACCTTGGCTTTTTCAGCAATTGCGGTGAACGCCTCGGCATAGTCGCCGTCAGGGGTAAACACGATCTCAAACTCAAACTCACCTGCGTCATCTGCAGTAATTCCATCAGCAGTTTTACTGAGAGTAAGCTCTCCTGTCGGGACATTGACAAGTTCATACTCGCCCAAGTCCTTCTCTTTGCTGCCGTTGATATATTCATGGGCGCCGTCAGGAGAAACCAGAACGCCGACATAATTGCCCGAAGAGGTTTCGCTAAACGTGACTTTTGAGTCTTCAGGCAGACCCGATATAACAAGATAGTCGCCGCTGTCAAGAGACTCGGAATGGGTGAATTTTTGTCCTTTTACAGTAAACTTTTCAGAATTTTTCTGCACTCCGCCTGCGTTATAAACCGTTGCGGTGACAATTATATCGCCGCTTATTTCGGACGGAATGACGACGTCAACCGACACATTAAACGGGCCTTTGAGGCTTCCGACAGTCGTTTTGGTGAGTTGCAGTTCCTTTGTTTCAAAGTTGGTCAGCGTTACTTCTGCCTCAGAGTTTGCAACTATTTTCACACCTCTGTAGAGAACGCCCTCGCGCATTACATAGCATATTTCTCCTTCGTCGGCAGTGATATTATAACTGCTGCCCTCGGTGCATTTTTCGCCGAAGAACACATTAGTTCTTGCAGGAAGGTTTGTGAATTTAATGACATTATTGTCCTTGGTAAGCTTAAGGATTTCCCAGCTTGATATCTTGAGACTCTCGGTGCCCAAAGTATAATCATATTCTCCCGACAGTGTGCCGCCCTTTGAATCGGTAAATCCAACTATAAATTCAAAGCCATCAGCTGGGAAATCTTCGCCCGAAGCCATTTGCTTGGTAAACTGTACGCTGCCAATTTCGCTGTTGGTGACCGTCGCGGCCCTTTCTCCAGTGGTTATCGCACCGTTTCCGTTTTCGTATGATACCGAATACTTGGGAATAGCAGGCGCTTCAGTGTTTTCCTTAACGGCATATCTTATGCTCTTTGGAAGATCGGTAAGTTTAAACGTCTCGCCGTCTTTAAGTTTAACTTTGATAACGATTTCTCTGCCAGATTCAGATTCGTATTCATATTTAATAGTGCCCTCTTTTTCAGTGCCTGACGAAGTTGCGCCCGTGACATTGGGTTTTCTTTCAGGGGCAGACTCGCCTATCGACTTCGTGATGCTCGGCAGGAAGAACATCGGCGAAGCGCTTGAAATAAATTCATAATTTGCGGTAAAGCTGTCGATGTCTTCGGGAACAGTAAGCGTTATCTCAATGTCGAAGTATTCGCTGCGCGGAGTCGAACTTACTACTTTTTTAGTTACGCTGAGACTGCCAAGCTCAGGCGCCTTAGGTTCCTCTACATTGGTTACAATTCTGCTGACTGTCTTATTTTTAGCATCGCTGCGCTTGAAAATGCAGTCGTCATCAGCGAAAGAAGTGAGATCTGTCTTTGCATTAACAGCCTCATACCCGCTCGGCGCCTTTGTCTCAATGATAATATACTGATCATCAGTAAGATTATCAAACCTGACAATACCTGAAACTGTCTGTTTTGTTTCTACGAAATAATATTTTACGCCATCAAGTGTGACATAGTTTTCTGATTCAGCAGCAGTACGAGAGTACAGGCTGAATTCAGCACCCGAAAGCAAAATCTCAGGGTTCTTGGAATCAGTCTTTGTTATCTCAACAGAATACGGCTCAATGGTATTTCTTGCAACGATTTCAAGCTCTGCGCTCTGATAATACGTGAACGTATATTGTCTTCTGTCAGAGTTTGTATCGAAGCCCTTGAACGCATACGGCTTTGATGGGTCGACTTCAACAATCGTGTACTTCTTGCCGTCTTCCCATTTCCAATCTGTACCCATTACCTTTTGATCAAGGACCACGACACCTGACTCCGTGCCGTCGTCATTAAGATTTATTACGAAATCCTTATGCTTTTTAGATCCAATCGCACCTTCAATTGAGCCTTTATCGTAGCTTGTCAGAGTAACAGCTTCGCCCTCATAGATGATGAACGTTGCGCTTTCAAGTTTTGTTCTTCCGTCGAGAGCAGTGTCAAAAGGTTTGCCCTCGGAATCAACGACCTTTTTCTGAATCGTCGGGACAGAGGGGATTGAAACACCGACGTTCATAGGCGCAGCAGTTGCCGAAAGTGTTCCGCCGCTGCCCGATGAGCCGAGGTTATAGGTATAGCGGTAGCCGAATGAGTTCCATGCAATCTCGCCGGGAGCAGCAGAATCTGCATCCGCTTCGGATGTTGCAACGGCATCAAATACCACTATGACGGTGTCGCCAGATTCAACTTTTTTCGTGCTGGTTTTTTTAATATGTATTCTTAGCGCACTCTTGCCTTCAGAAGTAGTGTCCCATGAAGAGCTGCCGTCCCAATCTGCCCCATTCAAGTCCTCTGCGGATTTTTTAGTTGAGTACTCAACGGTGTAATCACTCGTACCGAGTTTTGTTACATAATCACCTCCAAGATTTATCTGCCCAGCCTTAACGCCTTCAAGAGCTTCTTTCTTTGCCACATACACCGTTACCATGGGATCTGTAGCAAAGTTTACAAGAAATTCGCTGAAGCGCTTATTTGACGAAGAAAGAACATCAGCATCATCAATATGAGGGAGAATGTCAATAATCACAAGTTCATCCATTGTGATCGCGTCACTCATGTTGTGAACATATAGGCGGTATTCAAATTTATCCTCTGCACTTCCGAGATAGATTTTGTCATTCTCGGCTTCGGGGTGAGTTGAGCCGAAACTTGATCCGTCCTTCTTTCTGACCTCGTTATAAGATTCAGTCGGAAAGCCGTTATGGACGTTGACGAGAGCAAGAGAGCTTACTCCGCCGTTTCTGCCGCCATCGATAGCTGTGCCGATATTGACACGGTTTTTGTTGAAGCTGTTTTCAGGATATACATAAGCGCGGTTGCGGTATGTTCCGAAAGCATATTCAAACACATCCAAGCTGCCGTTATTTTTATAAGGTATCTGCGAAGAAAGTTTGAAGCTTGCCTTGCCGCCCGCAGGAATTCCAAGGAGCTCGCTGACATTTGGTGATAGCCCTGTAATATACTTAGCTTCTGAGAAAGCGATTTTAAGCGTGGCAGTGCCGTAGGCACCAGCGGCATTTCCATCCTTTTTTTCAACAGAATAATAGACAGGAATATAGACATTCTCCAAAATGGGATTATCATCATCAAGCGGGCTGTAAAATTTGCAAGGTACGAGTCCCGTGCCGCTCGATTTGATTGTATGAGGTTTGCCAATTGTGTCTTTGATAACGATTTCTTTTTCATCAGCGCTGACAACCTCAAACAGTTCATCCTTTGCATAAAGGATATGCTTATCCTTCTTAAGATTTTCGGTGGCTTTGTATGCCTTTCCATCTCCTCCCGCATAGAGATCAAAGGTGACTTTTCCGATGAAATTGAATGGCAGCTCAATGGTATCTTCAAAGTCATATACCATCGCAGACGAGCCGTTATTCAGAATATCTACCGTCCAGTTTACTCCCTTGTCGTGCTTAGTTGCGTCTATAAGACCCCTTGATTCTCCGAGCTTCATATCTTTATCGAGGGTCTCGGCAGTCTTCTTGACAATTCCGGGCACGATTTCCCCGGGCGTAACCGTCACAGTCGAAGCAAGCCATCTTGGGTTATTACTGTGAGCCCGAGAGGTGAATTCGCTGCTGATATCATCGTTCGTAAGAACTTTTCTATCGCCGTCATTGGGAGCAAGACCATTGACATCGCAGACCTTGACATTTGTATCAGTGTCAAGATCAACAGCAGGAGCAATATCCTTGTCAAGGGTCGGAACCCAATATTCAAGATAAGCAGTGTTTTCGGCGACGCCATTTACCGCGGCAAGATCTGCCTCAGAGCCTGTAGTGACCTCATAAGCAAACTGAGTGTATTCACCAGGTTTGAGGCAACATGCACCTTTTTCTTCATCATAAATCCCTTTCTTTTCGCCGCCTTCGGTTGTTCCCGTAATATTAAAGCACATTATGCCTTTAGAAGCGAGCGATCCGTCATAAGATACCTTAAACGAAACAAAGGAATCTTCTAAACTTTTTATGTCTGTCAATTCGGCTGGGCTGCCTTTTTTCGGAACTTTCACTCCGAGTTTTATAAGGTCTTCAAGTTCAACGTCCGCTATTCTTGCTCCCGAAGCGTCAAAAGCTCCATGTGAAGTTACAGGAATTTGATCAGTTTGCCAACCTCCGACATGATGCATATAATCTGCATCACGGTCACCACATCTCATTGAATAGAATTTGAATCCATTCGGTAGCACATCATAGACTGTGTTGAAATACATATCCTCCGTCCCCGTATTGGCGATAATAACATAGTACATGACAGTGTTGATAACTCCGTCAATATCTCCGTTGGAAACGGTGGATTCAACTCCATAGGAATAATGCAGCCTGTCGGCGCCGTAATAATGAGGCATAGCATTATTAAAACTGCCCGTTCTATCCTTTGTGACATAATATCCCGTGTCATATACGCCCTTCTGGATAAACGCTCTGCCTGTTCCGACAAGGGTATGCTCGACGGTCTTCTCAAGTCCGTAGACCTCAAAAGCGTTGACTATTTTGTTTGGCTCATCGCCCTCGGGCTTAGCTTCCTTGAAATACTTATCCCACTCGCCTGTTCCATCTGCGTTACTGTCTTTTGGATAAACCGCCGTGACGTAGATATAGAGCGTCTGCCCGGGTTCAAAGGTGAATTTGAGCTTTTCATTCCATTCAATATTTTGTGTGCCGCCCACAGTTATGCTCCACAAGTCTTCGGAAACACCGTCGAACATCATCTGACCGTTCTCAAATCTTCCGATCTTTGCAGGGGTTTCGGGGCTGTCGTCGTCATCATATTCAACCTTGGGCGAACTTCCCTTGTCATAATAACTTAGGGTTATTTCGCCAGTCGAATCGGCGACGCCGTCAGCAGATTTATTCCACTCAAACACATCAAACGTATTCGGCAGAATATCTTTCATCTGTTCGCCGAAGAGCTCAACGGTCTCGGTGCTGCTGTTGTTGAAAAGCTTTAAGCGATAAGTTACGACATTGGAGTCCTGAGAAATCGCAGAAAGCCTTGTAAGCTCATCAAAAGCAGGCGACGTGCCCTTTTTGGTGACTATGTGCTTGTCAAAATTGAGAAGCGTTCCCGCATGAAGCAGATTGTCGCGGATTCTGCGCCCCGGGACATCATTGACCCAGACGCCGTTGTTGAGCGTCCATTTTTTAAGGTACTCTGCATCATCACCAAGAATCGTTTTGCGGTCGGTGGTGATCTTGTAGGTTATCTTCTGGGTGAAGTTTGCAGGAATGGTGTTTGCAAAATAGAATCTTATAATTGTGTCAAGACCGACGCGGTGACCGTCTTCTTCATGCACAGTAACTTCTACGCTGTCGGCATAGTAATCCCCAAAGTATACACCCTTATATGTATATGGTTCTGTAAGAGCATAGTAGTGCTCGCCGTTTTCATCGTAATAATCTTTTGCTTGGCCTATCCACTCCGCGCCGACGTTCTCGCTTGCCTTTGCAAGAACGGTCTGTAAGCCGTCCATGTGATCGACCACAGGCAACAGGTCATAGGTGCCCGAGCCATAGTGCCTCAGATACAGCGCGTATTCCATCTCCATGTCGAGGCGGAGGCGGTCGGTGATGTCGTCGTTATTGCCCTGCTGGGTGCCGATTTCGATTTTCTCGCCGTCCTCGGTGAAGATTGCTTTTTTGACTATGCTAAGGTCACGGTGAACTGCTATAGCTCCAGGGGAGGAATAATAATGCCAACTATTATCGCCTTCATAATGGTTATCTGGATACCACAGTGCTTTAAACGGATCTACTTCTATATTTTCCCCCGTCCAGCCTGCCGCATATTGCTGGTCTCCCTCGGTTCCCGATGTTGTCCCATCCTTACCTGTGCTCTGGGTAACCATGAAAGTATCCTTCATATGTGCCTTGATGGGTATTTTCATAGTTTCGCCCGGCCTAAGCACAAAGCTTCCGCCGCTGTTTTGGAAGTTCCAATACATACGATATTCAGTCTGGTGGAGATAAATAAGCTTAAGATCTTTAAATAAATCTGCAAGCGATGTGTAGCTTTCGTTTTCTCCTACATAATATTCTCTTTCAGGCCAGTCCAGACTATGATAGGGAACATCATCTATTCGTCTCTCGACTTTTAAAGCGGGATGACCATTATGGTTTTCATCATATGTAATTATAAGTAAACCGATATCAACGTCGTCGCCTTTTGTAAACGGGACAAACTTCATCACATCGTAATCATCAAGCTCATTAACTGTTGAGTTGTAATAGCTCTTTTGGGCAGTGGTGCTTCCGTCAACGGCTGTTACACTGCCAGTTGAAGCAGTTTTCTTTAAAAACGCAACACAAGTTGTTGTGTCTATAGTGTTGTGTCCGACCTTTACCTCTAATATTTTTGCCAGTTTTTCGTCCTTGAATAACTCCTCAATTTGCTCGGGAGTCATGTAAAGAGAGGCGTCCATAAAGTCAGTCAGTCTATCGCTGAGAGTAACATCTTGCGATGTCTCGTTGGTGATAACAAACTCAAAAGAAGCTTCCTCATTGAGATAACTCGGTCTCTTCACCCACTGCTTTGTAAGCGTAGCCTTTCCGCTTGAAGCAGTAACCTTAACGGCTTCGTGATGATCATATTTTTCCAAAGACTCAGAATGTGTATAGTTGAACTTGGCGTGAATATCGTTTTCGATAGAATATTCCGTAGCTGAAGAGGAAGTGTCGACCAAAATGACCTCGGGGCCGAATTCTATTTTTTCATTAGTCGAAATCTTTATCTCGGTGGGGTCACTCCCATTGAGCGTCGTGTTTTCAACCGTCCAATGAACGGTGATTTTATTATCTTCCATTGAAAGTCGAGCCGAAGAAATTCTCTTTCCCGATGAGAAGCCCGAAAGCGTTGCGACAAGATATTCCTTTCCGCCGTCTGTCACTCTTGCGTAGATTTGAACCTCGCTTCTGTCACCGTTATAGGCAAGGCGGCAATTATCGGTGTCGAGCGCTCGCCAAGAAAGATTCTCTTGGAGGTCAAGGGTATCAGAAAATTCTACTGACGTTATAAAGTCTGCGCCATAATTAGAGGCATATCCCTCGCCATCAACTATAACATCGATGTCATATCCGAGACCCGCGATTGCTGATTTTACATCCGATGTCGTTTTCACGACCGCAGCAGTTTCACCCTCAGATTTTTTGATATTCTCCTTTTTGACATTATATTCAACGCGCTTGGTGTCCCATCTGAGCATGATGTAGTTTTCGGAGACAAAAACGCCATCACCATATGTCTGATTGGGATTATAGATAACGCTCTCGGCAGTATCCTCAGGCATTCTTGCACACCAGACGCATGCCTTTGTGCCCGGTTCGGTAGGGTATGCGGGATAACTCATGCTTAAAGTGACATTATTGGTGGAACCGTGATTTAAATCCGAAGAATTAAAGTCGCGATAGAATACACTCGTACCCGAAATGCGCTTGAAGCCGTCACCCGCATTGAACGTATCGGGGTCATCAGCAAGAACATAGACGCGATATTTTTCACCGCTGTTGAGGTTTGAAAGAGCGGCTCTGATTTCTGCGTTCTGACCGGTCAGATACCAGTAGGATTGCTCACCTTCTACAACCTTGCCGTAAGTTTTACAGTAGCCATTTGCGTTTGGTTCATCCTGTCCTATGGTGTCAATTTTTAAGAGTTGAATTCCATCAGAATCACGAGGAGCTTTAACAGTATCTCGAACTGCGGAAGCGCCGTCAAGATAGTTTTCTCCGTCGTCGCTGTCAGCGGTAATCAATGTATTATTAAAGGCGTTCGCAGGGATATCGGCTTTTGTAAAGATTAACTTGACCCCTTTAACAGTAGTCATATCATTTATCGACGCAAGCTGCGAAGCGTCGGCAAAAGCCCGCTCGGCGATTGAAGTTATCGCTTCGGGAGCAGCAAATACAGCTGATGTCGCCTTGCTGTCCTTAAACGCGTCAGAGGCAATACTCGTGACGGAATAGTCGCCGACAGCTGCGGGAATATTTACCGTTTCACTGTCGCGATTCACAAGGATAAGAGTTGCAGTACCGTCTTTATTTATAAGGTAAAGGTTGCCATCGCCGTCGGTGGCATAATCATATCTGCCTTTTTCAAGCTCAGCAAAGGGACCATCGTGTATCTTAGAACCGTCAACAAGAACAAAGAATGACATATTCGGGTCGAAAGTTATCGATGAATAGTGACCGTATGCTGCGGCAAGAAGACCGTAATTGATTTTGGATATGCTGTCTTCAAAGTGAAGTTCAAAACCGCTTGTGCCCTCAAAAGCGCTGTTGCTCATATAAGCAGAAGAAGCAAGGTCGGACGCGATATTGAGCTTTTCAAGGGAAATGAGATTCTTGAATACGCCGTAGCCCGAGCCCTCTATCTCCGTCACATTCGCAGGGATTGTCAGCTCTTTTAGAGAGGTGTTCCCCGCAAATGCAGAAGCACCAAGAGTTGTTAAGTTCGGGAATATATTGAAATCAAGGCTCTCTGCCGACGGGAAAACATATTCCGAGAGAGTATTTACATTATTTCCCTCTGGAGCATTTACCGTGACCGACATTGAGCCGTCAGCGCTCAAAGAAAGCCTTTCTGCCTCGGCAGGGATTGTCAGGCTCTTGACATTCGGACCTATTCCTGAAATACTTATATCAACATCTTTGAAATTATGTAAAGGAGACAAATCAAGATCAGTGATCTGAGAATTCATTCCATTGAAATCATACGAAAACTCGTTGTAGTTGTCAAGGAAAGTGATGCTTTCAAGTGAGGTGCAGTTCTGGAAAGCACAACCCCAGTTGTCGCCTAAGTCATATTTGTGCTTGATGCTGCTCGGGATTTTAATTTCTTTTAAGGAAGTGCAACCGCTGAAAGTATAAGCGCTTGTCAGCCTTACGCCGTTCGGGTTGCCAAGATTTTCAATAGTTATAGTTTCGAGGCCGGTAAGACCTTCAAACGACGGGAGATGCTCAAGAACAGTATTTCTCTCAAAGAAAATATTTGTAAGAGACGAACATTCCGAAAAAGGCTTTGGCTCACTGCCCGCAAAAGTTGTTACAGTGTCAGGTATAACGATAGTTTGAAGCCCGCTGCGCGCAAAAGCATACTCACCTATGACTTTCAGTCCCTCGAGTGACTGAATCTTAACTTCCTTTAGCCTCGGCGTATCCGAAAAAGCATAGGAAGGTATCTCGGTAATTTTGTCATTCAGTCCTGTAAACTCAACAGAAAACAGAGACGGAAAATCCCTAAATGCGCTATCACCAATTACGCTGACGCTATCGTTTATGACAACATTGGTAACGCTCTGAAGATAGTCTATGCCGTCAATGTTCAAAAGTCCGCTGCTCTTCATATTAGCAGGAACGGCCGTCCCCGTAAACGTGAGGGTATAACCGCCTCCAGCATTGAGAGAAAGGACAAAGCTGCAATCGGGATCATCGTGAACGATTGCATACGGAGCGGCTATGCCCATTATAGAAGCTGAAAGGCACTCGTCTGTATGTATATGCTCTTCAACTCCGCAGACAAGATTTCCTTCCGAGTCAAAACAAGCTTCGCCGTGGGTATGTTCGGGAAGACCGCATAAATAGATATTGCTAACACTCTCGGGCAGATCGCCGCTATCATCAGAAGAAGTGTCGGCAGGAGTTGTATCTGTATTCGTTTCTGTGACAGTCTCCGAGTCGGATGTGATTTCGGTCGTCGGGAGCGTGTCAGTCTGTGACACTTCCTGCGATGGCAAAGTGACTTCGCTTTCTGAAGTGGTCTCGCCCTCTGCAGAGCCTTCGGAAACAGTCGTCACGGCAGGGTCAGACGGTTCAGTGACAGGTCCAGTTTCGTCCGAAGACATCGGGGTATAATTTCCCCGAGAATCTACATGTTCAGAAAATCCGACGGCATTTCCAACCGCCTCAGCCGCAGAAGAAAACGCAATTATTGTTGAGGAATTTACCGTGACCGTTAAAGCCATAGCAATTGCCAAAATCATTGATATACTGCGTTTGAATTTCACAAAAATCATCCTCTCAGATTTTTTTGCAGCACTTGGGTTACAAAATCGTGTAGTTTTTTGCAACAAAGTGTACCTTTTTGAGCACCATATGCTACCAAAGTATTTATAGTAATTTTATCATGTTTATGTGCAAAAGTCAAGACTCAGCGCTTGATTCTTTGACTATTTTGACGAAAAAATTCAACAAAAATTGACTTGCAAAAATGTACACATTATTGTAAAAAGAAGACTCCCCGACAGAGACTCTGCTCTGTCGGGGTTGCTTTACCTTGTTGACACACTGCCAGCTCGGTGGTATAATAATCTCAATCACTTGCTGCGGCTGTCCTGCCGCGCTTCGCCTTCTGCTCTCTCGCCTCGCGTATCGCCTGCTCGGCTTTGGGGCTGTTTGCTTCAAAGAGCATGGCTTTTTTGAAAATATATAGCTTTTATTTCTGCTATCGGGCTCAAGAAAATCTTGACACCCCATCTCTTTCATGTTATAATACTCTCATCTTTTCGAGAGGAGGGCGCAATATGCAGTGGGTACAAAACGGCTTAGTGCTGCGTTTTAACGGCTATGATACAGCCA
>CANRLU010000050.1 GCA_947631535.1 uncultured Clostridia bacterium
TCTCTTTTCCATATGGGCATAGCAGTTGTTGAGCTGCCCGGATTGGTAAGTAGAAGGCGACATTCCGGCGTAAGCCAGAATCTTGTCCGGGGAATCAAAGCGTGAGAAGTCGCCTGCTTCAGCCAAAATCGTAGCAGCCATGCGGAACCCAATGCCGGGAATGGAGGTAATGGGAGAATGCAGTTCGTCCATAAGGGATTGGATAGAATTTTCAATGTCATATATCTCAGCGTCGTATGAACTTTATTCTGTACCTTTAATCGGTATGCTGCCGTTTAGCGTATTGCTTTTTATTAAGAGTCCAATTGATACAGAAGAAAGAAAGCTGAGCGAACGCGAAACAGTTGTTTTCGGAAGAATTGCACGAGTTATGGTGATAATTTTTCTTATAACTGTTCTCTTTTTGGCTTATTATCACATATTCCGCATTGCAATACCAATCAGTTTCGGAATTATTTTATCAGGAGCTTTGCAGGTGCCATGCTGTTTTATTGAGAAGAAACAATAGAGACCAAGCAATTTAAAACAAGGAATGAAATGAAATGCATACAAATTTCGGAGAGTTCCTTGTACAAAGACGCTTAAAAAGCGACATCTCTGCTAAATGGTTAGCCGAAGCGCTCGGCATATCACAAGTATATATGTGTGATATTGAAAAAGGGCGGCGGCGTATGTCGGATGAAATGCTAAAAAGACTTTCCGAACTGCTGTTGCTTTCCGAAGAAGAACGCTATGAGATGTATGATCTTGCTGCAAAATCGTATCGTGATACAGCGGATTCTCATTTACATCGAATTTCTCCGTCTTTCTCATATCCGCACCTCCTCTGGTCGCAATTCTACCTCAAAGCGAAATACTTCACCGCTGCCTTTGCAGGAGACTGTCAATAAAAACCTTTGTTCCTTTTGTATATCTTTAGTAAACAATTTCACCTCTCTGCAATCGGGGGATAATGGTAATAACTTATATTGGATTTGCGGGCAGGAAAAGCACGAAAAGCCTTGCGCAGAGAGGATTTTTCCCACTTTTTCAATGATAAGTGCAATGTGCGATTCTGAAACGCCGGAAGGATTATCTGAACCGCTCTCCGTTTCTGTATCTGCATCGTTCGGCAGCTCAATTTTAATACCCAGCGCCATAGCCACTTCGTCCTTATCCACCATTATGTCAGAAATCTGAAACATTGTAGAGAGATATTTTTGAAGATAGATGGCGCTACCGTGCGTTCCCGGAAAGGATACAAGTGTGATATATTCGAGAGCTTTCAGCTTTCGGATATATCTGCCCGCTGTCGCTTTGGAAACGCCCCAGCGCTCAGCGAGTTCCGAATAACCTGTCAGCGGACAGCCTGTGCCGTTGCGAAGGTAGACAACAGGTCCTGCTACGGAACCGTCAACCTGTTCGTCGTTGTAGACGGTATTGATCCATAAATCCAACACTGCGTCCATTTCTGAACAGCGCCCGACGCTGATAAGTTCGTTTGCCTGAGAAATTGAAAGGAAGAAGAAACCGGTGTCCTTTTGGCAAGGGGCATTATAGTCCAGAACACGGTTGCTCTTGCTCCAACCGCGGATTTTGTATTTTACAAGTTTTCCGTGTCCTAGTAAGGTGTAGGTAATCAATTGACAATCCTGCAAATACTTTAAGATTGAAAGCGCCTGATGCTGAAACCGAGTTCGGAACCATTCACAAAGTTCGCTTACCCGACAAAGCCATTCGCCAGGGTAGATCGTATAACTGATACCGTCAATCCGCTTATATGAGGTGCGGAAGTTGGCATAGCTTGAAAGGACGGTAAAGTAAAAAAGACCGGAGCCTCCGCTCGTGCGAATGCTCCGGTCCGCGATAAGTTGCTGGATAAATTGTCGGTATATCCGACACCGTGGATAATCCACGATCTGTTTTAATTCCAATTTGTATTTTGACATAAGTGCCTCCATTAAAAAGAGAGCAGGCATTAAAACTAATGTCTGCTCGGTGTATTACACCTATGGGCGATTGACTCATAGGCATAAATATGCTATAATATATTCGCGAAATGTTTGCTTACATATAACTTTGGTTTACCTTGGTTTGCTAATTTCTTGCTAATAGGAGTACGAATCCTAAAGCAAAATTAGCAGGAACAGGAGAGACGAAATGAAATTGAGGTCGTTCGGAAACTTAGTAATAATGCGGGTTTAGAGCGTCGTGATAGACTAAGTTGCACTAAGAAAGATTGACTGGGTTGTACTCCTAAGCGGCAGGCCGGAGGTTCGAATCCTCTTAGCGACGCCACGGCGTCGCAAGCTGCATATCGCTTGCGGCGCTTTCTTCATGCTTCGCATTTGAAATCGCCGCTTCACTCATTCCGCTGCTCCGCCTTTTCCCCACAAAGTCTTACGACTTTGCGGGAACCCCTAATATATGCGCGCCCTTTTGGCTCGCCGCGATTTGTTTTTAAGCTGTTGCAAATCGCGGCTCCGCATTACGGGCGGTCGCTCCTCCTCCCCAAAAATGCTTGCGCATTTTCGGGGCCCCCTTTTATTTGCAAGCTGCATATCGCTTGCGGCGCTTTTATATATTCAAATTTCGGATATCATCGCTCGTTGCGCGCACATACGCGTAAAAACTCTTTGAGGACGAGCAATCAATCCGAAACGATTGCGAAGCCCGAAAAGATAGCTTTTTACGCTTATGTTGCCGCCTTTTCCCCACAAAGTCTTATGACTTTGTGGGGCCCCTAATATACGCAAGCCCTCTTTGCTTGCCGCGATTCGCTTTTATTTATATGCAAATCGCGGCTTCGCTTTACAAATATGCGATTAAAACTCTTTGAGCCGACCGAGGCAATTCGCAACGCCGAGGGCGGGCGAAAAGCAAGTTTTAACGCCTATTTTGCGGTCGCTCCTCTTCCACACAAAGCCTTGCGGCTTTGCGAAGACCCCTTTATTTTACAGACACAGTATCGTTCACGGCGGCATTTTTATGCCGCCATATCAACAAAAAACCACCGGCACTGCCGATGGTTTTTGCTTTGTCAAATTCTTTGCGCGGGGAAAGCTGTGCTCATTCCGCATTGTTCTGCTGAACTGTCTGGGGCTGCTCGTCGCCCAACATATCGGACACGTCGAGGAAAGCGCCCGCACCGCCTGTGACAACGGGGAGCTCGCCGTTCCACTTTTCTATTTTGTGATACTGAATGAGCTCATCGGTGAGCGACTCGGCGATGATGGCGTTGGCCTCAGCCTCCGCCTGTGCGGTTATTTTCAGCGCTTCGGCCTCAGCCTCGGCTTTTACCTTTATGGCTTCGGCTTCCGCCTCGGCGTTGGTAATCTTCGTCTGCTTTTCGGTCTCGGCCTTCAAAAGCTCCTGCTGCGCGACCTGCTTTTCCTCAATGGCGGTTATAAATGCCTCTGAGAAGTCGAAGTTGATGATGTTTACATCGGTTACGTAAAGCCCGATGTCGTTGAGCTTTTCGTTGAGCCCGTCCACGAGACCTGCCGAAATGAGCGTGCGGTTGGTAACGCTCTCCTCGGCGGTGTATTGCGAGGCGATCGCCTTGAGAACCTCGTTTACCGCAGGTATAACAAGCACCGTCTCGTAGTCGCCGCCGATGTTTTTGTAGATGCTGTACGACTTCGAGGTATCTACTCTGTAGTTTATGGCGAGCTTTGTTTCAACCGTCTGAAGGTCGCTCGAAAAAGCTTCGGTGTCCACCTCAAGCTTGGTGATGCGGTTGTCGATCATAACTATGTTCTGGATAAAGGGTATTTTAAAGTGGATACCCTCCTGCAAAACGCCGTCTTCCACCTTTCCGAGGGTGACCACAACTCCGGTGTGACCCGGCTGAACTATGGTTATGCACCCCGAAACAATCACGATTACGAGTATCAGAACGATGACAACTGCAATAACTTTTTTGTTGAATATCTTCCTCAGTACATTCGTCATATAAATTACTCCTTTTTTAACAGATAATCTGTTTTCTATAATAATATCACATATCCGCCGCCAAGTCAAGCGGGGAGGGGATATATAAAATTCAGGGAGACTCTTTACCCCGATTTCTCCCCTCTGACCTCTTGATTATTTTACGCGCCTGTGCTATAATATACTGAATATTTTTTATCGGCGCGCGTGGAGGCGGATTCAGGTGAGGATAATAGGGATAGACCCGGGATATGCGACTGTGGGCTTCGGAGTCGTCGAGCACGACGGCAGAAGCTTCTCGGTGGTGAATTTCGGCGCAATAACCACCTCGGCCGACCTGCCGTTTGCCGAAAGGCTTATGACCATCCACACCGATATGACCGAGCTTCTGACTCTTTATAAGCCCGATGCGCTCTCGGTTGAAAAGCTCTTTTTCAACACCAACCACACCACGGCTATCGACGTTGCGCAGGCGAGGGGAGTTATCATGCTCGCGGCGGTGCAGTGCGGGGTCGAGATAAACGAATATACCCCGCTGCAGGTGAAGAACGCCGTTGTAGGCTACGGCAGGGCCGAAAAAAGGCAGGTCCAGGAGATGGTCCGCTCGATACTTCATTTAAAAGAGGTGCCGAAGCCCGACGACACCGCCGACGCCCTCGCTCTCGCCGTCACGCACGGGCACTACGCAAGCTCGGCGGCATACGGGGAATATTCAAAGCTTGCCTATAAAAGCGGCGACTATCAGAAATACAGAAACGCTCCAAAAGGAGGGTCAAGACAGTGATATACAGCCTGACCGGAAGGATACTCAAGACCTCGCCCGACCTCATAGTGATAGAGTGCGGCGGAGTGGGCTACGCCTGCAAAACTACGCTCTTTTCCGTGACCGAAGTCCAGGGCAGGGAGACCGCCACGCTTTATACATATCTTGCGGTGCGGGAGGACGCAATAGACCTCTTCGGATTTGCAAGCGAAGACGAGCTCGACTGCTTCAGGCTGCTCACATCGGTGAGCGGCGTGGGCTCGAAATTCGCCCTTGCCATACTCTCAACTCTCACGCCCGACAGTGTGGCGCTCGCCATAGCCTCGGAGGACGTAAAGGCGTTTACGCGAGTAAAGGGCGTGGGCACAAAGATAGCCCAGCGCATAGTTATGGAGCTGAAGGACAAGATCGCCAAGGACTACGCCTATATCGGCGGAAAGTCGGCGCCCGACCTCGGGGTCATATCAAAGCCGTCTTCCAATGTCTCCGACGCGATAGCTGCGCTCACCGTTTTGGGGTATTCCCAGTCGGAGGCGGCTTCCTGCCTCGGGAGAATGGACGCGTCGCTGCCGGTGGACGAGCTTATAAGGCGCGCTCTGAGAGAGCTTTCGGGCGGAAAAATTTAACGACGGAGGGCCGAAATGATAGAAACCGGAGAATTTGATTTTGAAAGCAGGATAGTCTCTCCGCAGGTGATAAACGGAGACGACGCCGACATAGACTATTCTCTCCGACCCAAGACCTTGAGCGAATACATCGGTCAGGACAAAGTCAAGGAGAATATGTCGATATATATAGAGGCCGCAAAAAAGCGGGGCGAGCCGCTCGACCACGTTCTGCTCTACGGGCCTCCCGGGCTCGGAAAGACCACCCTCTCGAATATTATCGCCCACGAAATGGGGGTGAACATCAGGGTCACTTCCGGACCGGCGATAGAAAAGGCCGGCGACCTTGCCGCGCTTTTAACGAGCCTTCAGGCGGGAGACGTGCTGTTTATCGACGAGATACACCGCCTCAGCCGCGCCGTTGAGGAGATACTCTATCCGGCTCTTGAAGACTTTACGATAGACCTGATGATAGGCAACGGTCCCGCCGCGCGCTCGATAAGGATAGACCTACCGAAGTTTACCCTCATAGGCGCCACGACCCGTTCGGGGCAGCTCTCCGCCCCGCTCAGAGACAGATTCGGCATAATCCAGCGCCTCGAGCTTTACTCGGCCGACGACCTCGCCGAGATAATCCAGCGCTCGGCGGTGATACTCGGCGTAGCCATAGACCGCGAAGGCGCATATGAGCTCGCGTCGCGCTCGAGGGGGACCCCGAGAATAGCCAACCGCTTTTTGAAGCGCGTCCGCGACTATGCCGACGTTATGGGCGACGGAAGGATCACAAAAGAAATAGCCAAGATCGCCCTTGACAGAATGGAAGTCGATCCTCTCGGGCTCGATTCGCTCGACAAGAGAATGTTAAAGATGATTATTTCGGGCTACAACGGCGGCCCCGTCGGGCTCGACACTCTCGCCTCCGCCATAGGCGAAGAGGCCGTAACGCTCGAAGACGTTTGCGAGCCGTTTTTGATGCAGCTCGGCTTTCTGGCAAGGACTCCGCGCGGCAGATGCGCCACCGAGCTTGCCTATAAGCACCTCGGCATAAAAAGGCCGTCGTCGGACGACGGGCAGACATCGCTTCTGTAACTCTTTTCAAAAAGGGGATCTCATAAAATGACAAAGCTATTTACCAACGACTGTGTGAGCGGACGCGCCGTGACGGAGCTCGGCTGCGAGACCGTTATGGCGGTGGGCAGAGCGCTCGCGGTGATAATGCAGAACCGCAGCGGCAGGCCCGCAAAAATTCTCATCGGACGCGACACGAGGATATCCGGCGAAATACTTGCGGCTTCGTTCGCTGCCGGCTGCTGCTCTGCCGGTGCCGACGCAGTTCTTCTGGGCGTGGTGCCGCTTCCGGCGGTATCGTATCTCTGCGAAAAATATTCCGCCGACGCCGGCGTGATGATAAGCGCCTCGCGCCATTCCTTTGAATTTAACGGCATAAAGATATTTGAAAGCAGCGGATACTGCCTTTCGCCCTCGCTTTTGGCCGAGATAGAGCGCCTTGTCACGGAGTCGCCCGAAGAAATGACATGCTCGGGCGGGGAGATGATAGGGAATATCGTCTGCGAGAAAAACGCCGAGTGGGATTATGTCAGAGGCCTTATGAAGCGCATCGACGCCGACCTCGACCGCATGAGGATAGTCGTTGACTGCGCCAACGGAGCCGTGAGCGGCACCGCGGAAAAATTCTTCCGCGGGATAGGCGCAAACGTCATACTTATTAACAGCGAGCCGGACGGACTTAATATCAACAAAAACTGCGGCACCGAAGACCTCGAACCGCTCCAGAAGAGCGTGGTGGAAAACCGCGCGCAGGCGGGCCTTGCCTTTGACGGCGACGGCGGGCGCTGCGTTATGGTGGACGAAAAGGGCAGGGTGATGGACGGCGACAGAATGACTGCGCTACTTGCTCTTTCGATGAAGACGGAGCAGAAACTGAACGCCAACACCTGCGTTGTTTCGCAGGCTTCCAACCTCGGGTTCTTCCGCTGGGCCAAGGAAAACGGCATAGTCGTTTCGGCGGCGCCTACGGCGGGAGTGAGGCATATAGCCGAGCGCATGCTTATCGGCGACTACAACCTCGGCGGCAGCCCTACCGGACACATCATACTTTCCGACTTCGCAAAGACCTCGGACGGGCAGCTCGCCGGCGCTAAGATACTCGAACTTTTGAAGAGAAGCGGCAGGAAGATGTCGGAGCTCTTTGAGATATACGAGCCCTACCCGCAGGTCAAGCTGAATATCGAGCTGCGGCCGGAATTTTCGGGAAAATGGCAGGAAGTCCCCGCGCTCAGGGAGATAATAGATTTTTGCAGCCAAAAGCTTGAGGGCGACGGCAGGGTGTTCGTCCGCGAGTCCTCCACGAGCCCGATGCTCAGGATAACCGCCGAGGGCAGAGACCGCGACACCGTTTGGCAGTATGCCCACGCGATAGCCAAGACCGCGAGAGACAACGTGGGATATCGGGAGGAGCAGGAGACTTCATGAGGACTGCATCGGACTGGACTGACTACAGGCTCATCGACGCCTCGGGAGGCTTTCGCCTCGAAAGCTGGGCGGGGAAAACCCTTATGCGCCCCGACCCGCAGGTCATCTGGAAGACCGAGCGCAAAAACGCGCTGTGGAATTCCTGCGACGCCGTATATCACCGCTCCGAAAAGGGCGGCGGGAGCTGGGAATTTCGCAAAAAGCTCCCCGACAGCTGGCAGGTGGGGTATAAGGGCCTTACGTTTATCATTCGGCCGACCGGTTTTAAGCACACCGGCCTCTTTCCGGAGCAGGCCGTAAACTGGGATCTTGCCCGCGATATGATACGCTCTGCCGGAAGACCGATAAGCGTTCTGAACCTCTTTGCCTACACCGGCGGAGCCACCCTTGCCTGCGCGAGCGCAGGGGCGAGCGTATGCCACGTTGACGCCTCAAAGGGGATGGTCCAGTGGGCGAGAGACAACGCCGCGGCATCGGGACTCGCCGATAAGCCGATACGCTGGATAGTGGACGACTGCGAGAAGTTCGTTGAGCGCGAGATAAGGCGCGGCAGGACCTACGACGCCGTTATTATGGACCCGCCGAGCTACGGCAGAGGCCCTTCGGGCGAGGTCTGGAAGCTTGAAGACAGCATTTACGACCTTTTAACGCTCTGCGTGAACGTTCTGAGCGACAGGCCGCTCTTCTTCCTGCTCAACAGCTACACGGCGGGGCTTTCGCCGTCGGTGATGTCTTATATGCTCGGGGCGCTTTTGAAGCCGAAGTTCGGCGGATGCGTGAGCGCCGACGAGATAGGTCTTTTGGTCGAAGAAAAAAAGATGTCGCTTCCCGCGGGAAGCACGGCAGTGTGGATAAGCGAATAAAGACGGAGAATGAGAATTGGATAAATTTATACGGATAAACAACGTGACGTTCAGCTATGTGAACGACTACGACGACCCGCCCACGAAAAACACCGTTATCCGCGGAGTATCCCTCGGGATAGACAGGGGCGAGTTCGTAGCGGTGCTCGGGCATAACGGCTCGGGGAAATCGACCCTTGCAAAGCTTCTGAACGCCATAAACCTCCCCGAGACGGGCGAGGTGCTTATAAACGGGATAAACACCGCCGACGAGCAGCGGCTTTACGACATAAGGCGGACCGTCGGAATGGTATTTCAGAACCCCGACAACCAGATTGTCGCGACGGTAGTCGAGGAAGACGTCGCCTTTGCGCTCGAAAACATAGGCGTAGAGCCTTCCGAGATACGCAGGCGGGTGGACGAAGCCCTTAAAACCGTCGGAATGTACGACTACCGCGAGCACGCCCCTCACAAGCTTTCGGGCGGGCAGAAGCAGCGCATAGCGATAGCCGGCGTTCTGGCGATGCAGCCCGAGTGCATAGTTCTTGACGAACCTACTGCTATGCTCGACCCTATAGGCCGCCGCGAGATAATGAACACGATAAAAAAGCTCAATTCCGAGGGCGTTACGATAATTCTGATAACGCATTATATGGAGGAGGCCGCGCAGGCGGGCAGGGTAGTAGTAATGGACGACGGCAAGGTGATCGCCGACGACGTGCCGAAAAAGGTATTCTCTCAGGCCGAGAAGCTCAAAGCCGTGGGACTCGACGTTCCCGGCGTCACCGAGCTCACCCATTCGCTGATAAAGGCCGGCATAAAGCTGCCCGACGACGTTATCACCGAGGACGAGTGCGTCGATTGCCTGTATAACCTTCTTAAGAAAGGCTGACTTACTTTTGGGAATAATCAGAACAGAAGACCTTACCTACGTATACGGCGAGGGAACGCCGTTCCGCAAGGTCGCAATAGATAAAATAAATATAGATATCGACGAGGGCGAGATAGTCGGCGTTATTGGCCACACCGGTTCCGGAAAATCCACCCTTATGCAGCATCTCAACGGTCTTTTGAAGCCTACTTCCGGCAAGGTATATATCGACGGCGAGGAGCTTTTTGCCGACAAGTCGCGCCTAAAGGATATTCGTTTCAAGGTCGGGCTGGTGTTCCAGTACCCCGAATATCAGCTCTTTGAGGAGACCGTTTATAAGGACATCGCCTTCGGCCCCAAGAATATGGGCCTCGGAGAGGACGAGATAGACCGCAGGGTCCGCGAGACCGCAAGGCTCGTAGGGCTCAGGGAGGAGCTCCTTGAAAAGTCGCCGTTCGAGCTTTCAGGCGGGCAGAAAAGGCGTGTCGCGATAGCGGGAGTTATGGCTATGGAGCCGAAAGTGCTGATACTCGACGAGCCTACTGCGGGTCTTGACCCTCGGGGCCGCGACCGCATTTTGGGGCTTATAAAGGACTACCACGCCGAAAAGGGCACCACCGTGCTTTTGGTATCTCATTCTATGGAGGACGTCGCGAAAACCGTCTCGAAGATACTTGTTATGAGCGACGCGAAAATATTTATGTATGCCGATCGCTCGAGCGTGTTCGCGAGGGCCGACGAGCTCACCTCTATGGGTCTGACGGTTCCGCAGGTCACAAGGGTGTTCGACAGGCTCAGGGCTATGGGAATAGAGTTTGACGACGAGGTTTTCAGCGTCGATTACGCAAAAGACCTTGTTCTTAAGCTCTTAGAGGAAAAAAGGAGACATTGAATTGATCAAGGATATTACCATAGGTCAGTTTTTCCCGGGAAAATCGGTGATACACCGTCTCGACCCGCGAATAAAGCTTCTGCTGACGGTTATGTATATTGTGATGCTGTTTATCGCCAAGAGCTTTTCGGGGCTCGGGGTCGGGATAGTCTTTATGCTGATAAGCTTTCTGCTCTCGGGGATACCGATAAAAATGATGTTAAAGTCGATAAAGCCTATCGTTCCGATAATCATTTTCACCGGAATACTCAACCTCTTCTTCATCTCATCGGGCGACGTTCTGTTTGAATGGAAGTTCATAAAGATAACGAGCGGCGGCGTCACCACAATGGTGTTTATGGCTGTCAGGATAATTCTGCTTATCTGCGGGACTTCGCTTCTTACCTACACCACCTCCCCGATAACCCTTACCGACGCCATTGAGCGTATCCTTTCGCCGTTAAAGGTGATAAAGTCCCCCGCCCACGAAATAGCTATGATGATGACGATAGCGCTCCGCTTTATCCCTACGCTCATCGAGGAGACCGACAAGATAATGTCGGCCCAGAAGGCGCGCGGCGCCGATATGGAGACGGGAAGCCTTATAAAGCGCGCAAAGGCGCTTATACCGATACTTATACCGCTTTTCGTCTCTGCTTTCAGAAGGGCCGAGGAGCTCGCGCTCGCTATGGAGTGCCGCTGCTATCACGGCGGCGAGGGCAGAACGAGGCTCAAGCAGCTCAGGACCGCCCCGCGCGACTATATCGCAGTGGCGATAGGAGCCCTGTTTATCGCGGCGGTGATACTGCTCAACAGGTTCTCGCCGATATGAGAAACTTTAGGGTAACGATAGCCTTCCTCGGGACGGCTTACCACGGCTTTCAGCGCCAGGACGGCGGCTTGAGGACGGTTCAGGGCGAAGTTGAGCGCGCAATACAAAAGCTTTTGGGAGAGACCGTGACCGTAAACGGCTGCTCCCGCACCGACGCCGGCGTTCACGCCAACAGCTTTGTTTTAAACGTTTTTCTTGACAGCACCATAGACGAACGCGGGCTTCAGTTCGGGCTCAACGGTGTTCTGCCGCCGGATATAGCGGTGCTGTCGGTCGGGAGCGCCCCCGACGGTTTCCACGCAAGATACTGCTGCAAGGGCAAGGAATACGTTTATCTTATCCACAATTCGCAGATAAAATCTCCCTTTCTGGCCGACAGAATGTATCGCAGCTGGTATCCGATAGACGAAAAAAAGCTCGACCGCGCCTGCAAGGACTTCATCGGAGAGCACGACTTCAAGGCATTTTGCGCGGCCTCCTGCGACAAGGATATAACCGTCAGGGAGATATTCGACTATAAAGTTGAGCGAGAGGGCGACGTTGTTAAATTCACCGTCAGCGGGAACGGGTTCCTCTATAATATGGTGAGGATAACCGTCGGGACGCTGCTTTTCATCAACGACGGAAAGCTCCCCGAGGATTCTATTCCCAAGATAATCGCTTCCCGCGACCGCACTCTTGCGGGCAAAACCGTCCCTCCGCAGGGGCTCTATCTGAACAGAGTATTCTACTGACGCATTAAAAATAAAGAGGTGAGAAAATGCCGTCCGTAAACACATTCGAGACCGACATGAAAAAGCTGCGGCGAAAGCGCCGCACAAAGCGCTATGCAAAGAACATCGGCTTTATAGTCATCATTATCGTTATATCCGGGCTGATATATCTCAGCCGCAACGCTTGGCTAAGCTATTTCGACGGCATACTTGAGCGCGCGCAGGCTTCAAACACCGCCGTTATGAACGACGGCGAGCTTGCCGGCGGAAATTATCCGATAGACATATCAAAAAAGACCAACACCACCATCGGCAAGCTGCAAAAGAACTGGACTCTTTTTGCCGACACCACTTTTTACGTATACACCCCTTCGGGGGACATAGTTTATTCCGCGCAGGCGCCCTATTCCAACCCCGTTGTTGAGGAGTCGGACAAGCGCGCGCTCATATACGATCAGGGCGGCTACAGCTTTATGGTGGCGGGCCCGAAGGACGAAGTGTATTCAAAGCGCCTTACCGACCAGATACTTCTCGGCTCCGTGGGGGCCGACGGCAGCGTGGCGATAGTCACCGCTAACGACAAATATGCCTCATATCTTACGGTCTTCGACAAAAACGGCTCGGAGATCTATCACTGGGCCGACGGAACTATGATAACCGCCGTAGCAGTTGACTCCGGCGGCGGCGGGTGCCTTATCGCAAGCTCATACGCCCGCGGCGGAACCTACCGCACGGTGGTCACCCGCCTCGGATTCGATTCCGTCGAAGTGGAAATGCAGACGCAGCCGATAGAAACTCTCGGCTTTGCCGTGGATTACTGCGACGACGGCATATGGCTCGTGGGGCAGGACGCCCTCTACCGCCTCTCGGAGGAGGGCGAGACGGTTTTGACCTACCGCTATCGCTTCGACCTTACGGATTTCAGCCTGAGCGACAGGCTCGCGGCGCTTACTTTTGAGACCGTTGGCAGCGGCGGCAGCAGCACCGCAATAGCCCGAACCGATTCCGAAGACGTATTCGAGCTTTCCGACGGCTCGGCGGTAAACGACGTTTATGCTTCCGATGCGGCGGTATATCTCTGCTACGGTTCCCGCATCGACGCCCTCGACCGCACCGGCAGCCTTGCCGCCACGGCCCCGCTCGACACCGTCTACCGCGAATTTTCCGTTCTCGGAAGCGACATTTATCTTTTAGGATATCATTCGGTCGATAAGATCGAGTTCCCGTTTTAAAAAAGGAGTGAATACAGGATGGCATCACATCTCTTCTGGTTTTATGACGCGCTTGTTATAGGAATTGCGCTCATATACTTATATGTAGGCTCCAAGCGCGGATTTATGCGCAGCGCCGTGCTTGTCGTGCTCACGGTGGTCTCAATAGCCTTAAGCTGGCTGATAAGCGAAGTCGCCACGCCGGTGATATATGAGAATCTCATAAAGTCTCCCGTTTCCGCGGCTCTCTCCGAGTCCTCCGAAAAGACCGACCCCGTTTCGGTTGTCACAAAGGCGGTCAGCGGGGGAGGCTACGGCGTTGAGATGACCGATACCGAGGTGTCGGGAGTGCTCCAGCGTGCGGGCGACTTCTTTAAAAACATCGCCGGCGAGATAAAGGGCAACGGCGCGGGCGAGAGCGAAGAGGCCATTGCCGGAGTTATGGAGGAATCGGTGACGAACTCTATGCTCACGGCTCTCATCGGAGACGTTGTTTCGCCGTCGGCGCTTTCCGAGGTGCTTGAAACCGTCACCGACGCCGAAAACAGTATCCGCTCGGTCGTAGATGTATTTCTTGTCGGCGACCGTTCGGCCACCGCAAAGGCTGCCGAGGAGATACTCATTGCTCCGGCGGTAAAGGGACTTCTCAAGGGCATACTATGGATAGTTTCAATGTTTATTCTTATGTTCATTTCCCGCTCCGTGGCCAACGCTTTCAAGGGGCTCAACAAAGTCCCGATAATAGGCCCCGTAAACGTGCTTTTGGGCGCCGTGCTCGGCCTCGCCGAGGGAGCGGTGATGATATATCTCATTGCTCAGACGGTCAGATTCGTCTGCTATTTAACGTCGAATTCGCTGATGTTTTTGAATACCGATACCGTGTTGAGCACATATATATTCAAGCATTTATTCTATTTTGATATCATGTCGCTTATCGGATAAGACAGGAGGCAGAATGATTATGATTTGTTCAAGATGCAAAAAAAGGCAGGCAGTTGTCTTTATAACAACAATGAACGGCAACGAAAAGAAAAACGAGGGGCTTTGTCTCATCTGCGCACGCGAGCTGGGAATTTCGCAGGTCGATGACTATATGAAGCAGATGGGCATAACAGACGAAGATCTCGAAGCTCTTTCGGAGCAGTTCACGCCCGAGGGGGATTCGTTCGAGCCGGGTGGTTCAAACACGATGCCCAATTTCATATCGAATATGCTCAACAGAATGAACGGCGGTCAGAAGCCGGAGGGCGGAGACCCCCAGCAGGCGTCAAAAGGCCGTGAAAAAGGCAAAAAGCAGGAGCGGGAGCTTAGGTTCCTCTCTACCTATTGCACCGACCTCAATGCGCGCGCCTCCGAGGGCAAGCTCGACAGGATAATAGGCCGCGAGCGCGAAATTGGCAGAGTCATTCAGATACTTTCCCGCAGGCAGAAAAACAATCCCTGCCTGATAGGCGAGCCTGGCGTCGGAAAGACCGCGATAGCCGAGGGAATCGCCCAGAAGATAGTTTCGGGCGATGTGCCCTACAGCATTAAAAACAAGAGGATATTCCTTCTCGACCTCACCGCGCTCGTCGCGGGGACTCAGTTCCGCGGTCAGTTCGAGAGCCGCATAAAGGGGCTCATAGAGGAGGTCAAGCGCGAGGGCAACGTTATCCTCTTCATCGACGAGGTACATTCCCTTGTCGGCACCGGCGACAGTGAGGGTTCGATGAACGCTGCGAATATCTTAAAGCCGGCTCTTTCGAGGGGCGAAGTGCAGGTCATCGGCGCGACGACTTTCAAGGAATACCGCAAGTATATCGAGAAGGATTCTGCACTCGAACGCCGTTTCCAGCCCGTCACCGTCACCGAGCCTACGGTCGAGGACACCGTTCAGGTGCTTATGGGCATACGCAAATACTACGAGGACTACCACCATGTGAAGATATCCGACGCCGCGCTGAGAATGTGCGCCGTCCTCTCGGAGAGATATATAAACGACCGCTTCCTGCCCGACAAGGCTATAGACCTTCTTGACGAAGCCTGCGCGAGCGCTTCTATCCGCAGCCCTGAAATAGGGGAGTATGCCGAGCTTACCGCCGATATAGAGCGCCGCGAAAAGTCGATAACCGAGAGCGAAAACGCCGAAAATCCCGATTACGAGGCGATAGCCAACGAGCGCGCCGAGCTTTCGAGGCTTCAAAAGCGCGCCGAAGAGCTCGAACCCATAGCAAGCTCGGTCACGGTGAACGAAGACGACCTCTCGAAGGTAATAGAGCTCTGGACGGGTATCCCCGCGAACAAGATAGTCGAATCGGAATACGAGAAGATTCGCGGACTCCACGACGCCCTTTCAAAGCGCATCGTCGGCCAGCCCGAGGCGGTAGACCTCGTCTGCGCCGCCATAAAGCGCTCGAGGGTCCAGCTCACCGAGCGCAAGCGTCCGGCTTCGTTCATATTCGTCGGACCGACGGGCGTCGGAAAGACCGAGCTCGCAAAAACGCTTGCCGCCGAGCTCTTTGACGCCACCGAGCCGCTCGTGAGGATAGACATGTCGGAATATATGGAGAAGCACACCGTTTCGAGGCTCATAGGCT
>CANRLU010000051.1 GCA_947631535.1 uncultured Clostridia bacterium
CAGCGCCCCGAGAGCTTTCCGAAGCCGGTGTGGTCGTGCTTATGCCTGCCGAGGCACTCGCCGTTGACCCAAAGCTCCGACTCAAAGCAGTTCGAGAAGATAAAGAGGTCCACAAGCTGCCCCTCGTTGAAGTCCCAGTATGGGTAGAGATATACAAACGGCTCGCAGCTCTTGTTCCACTCTGCTTTATAGGCATAGAAGGTGTCCTTCGGGAAGCCCGCGGTGTCGGCGTGACCGAAGTGGGAATTCTTGGTGTGATATGGCGTAGGTTCGCCGATGTAGTCGAGAGCGGTCCAGATAAACTGCCCGAGGGAATACTCCTTTGCGCGGTCTATGGTTATGTTATACTCCGAGTTTATCGCGCCGTAGCTCGTCGCGCAGTTGAGGAGCGACGAGCACTGCTCGTCGTCGAAGGTAGAGGTGGTCATCGATGCGGGGAAGTGGTATACCCCTCGTGACTGATAGGTCGAGGAGGTCTCGGAGCCGTAGATTATCCAGTCGGGATATTTGGCGTGGTGCTCGTCGTAGATGCGTTCGAGGTAGTTGTAGCCCACAACGTCGAGGACCTTCGCGCTCTCCTGCCCGCCGGGGCTGTGCATCGAGTTTGAGCCGAGCGTAACGGGATACATATTTTTATAGTCGTAGAGCCTGACGAGCTCCTTGAGTTCCTTCGAGAGCTCCACCCCGCGCGGGGAATAGGTCTCGCCTATCTCGTTGCCGATGCTCCACATAAAGAGGCTTGCGCGGCTTCGGTCGCGGCGCACCCAACTTTTAACGTCGCGGGCGTGCCATTCGGGGAAGAAGCGCGCGTAATCGTAGGTCGTCTTTCTCTGTTCCCACATATCGAAGCACTCGCTCAGCACCAAAAATCCCATCTCGTCGGCGAGGTCCATAAATTCGACCGAGGGCGGGTTGTGCGAGGTGCGCAGCGCGTTTACGCCCATCTCTTTCAGGATCGTGAACTGCCTGCGGAGCGCGGCTTTGTTGGTCGCCGAGCCGAGGGCGCCCAGATCGTGGTGTATGCAGGTGCCGAGGAGTTTATAGTGCTCTCCGTTGAGGAAGAAGCCCTTTTCGGCGGAAAATCCCACCGTTTTGCAGCCTATTTTCTGAACGACTTCGTCAACGGTCTCGCCGTTCTGAATGAGCTCCGTTTTGAGGACGTAGAGGTTCGGCGCCTCGGGGCTCCAGAGCTTTGCCTCAAAGGGCGGCAGAGTGAGAGTTATCACCGAAGTTTCCCCGCAGAGCGAAGTCTCCTCCTCGGCTGACGCCACGGTGCGGCCGTCGGAGTCGGTGAGAGTCTCGCGGATCTCTGCGCTTCCCTCTCCTCTGACTTCAACGTCGGTCTCGACGGCAAATCTGCCGTCTTCGAGCCTCCTCGGAGTGACGTATACGCCGTCGGGGAGTATCTCGCTTCCGCCTTTGACGGTGAGCCAGACGTTTCTGTATATTCCCGCGCCGGAGTACCACCGCGAGTTGGGATTGCGGTGCCTTACAAGCACCTCAACGAGGTTATCGCCGGCCTTTAGGCCGTCAAGTGGAACGTCAAAGGTGGTGTAGCCGTATTTCCATTCAAATATCTTTTTGCCGTTGAGGATAATGTCGCAGTCCTGATAAACCCCCTCGAACCGCAGGGTGTAGTGCCTGTCGTCCGCTTCGGGGACGGTCAGGACGCGGCGGTAGCGCCCGTCGCTGTTTTTATAGAGGTTTTTCGAGTCGCAGATCAGCCAGTCGTGGGGGATATCCACAGGTCTGAAATCTGCCGGCTTATCGTCGGGCGGGCAGAGGCAGAACTGCCAGCCGCGGTTTAATAGCATTTTTTCCATAGGTCAGCCTCCGTTAAAAATTTGTCAGATACGATGATAGCGGTTTTTCGGGGAAAGTCTTTGCAAAATATCGGATATTTCTTGCAAAAGCTCTTGTAACTATTGTACACTTTCCGACCGGATTTGTCTACAAAATTTGCAAAAATTTTCTGCGGGTATTGAAATTTTTTCACGGCGGTGGTATTATTGATAAAAAAGTATAAAGGAGCGAGATTATGTCAAACGTAACGATTTTTGACCACCCACTTATCAAGCACAAAATTTCCCTTTTAAGGGATAAAACCACCGGCACCAAGGATTTCCGCACACTTATCGAGGAAATAGCCACTCTTATGGGATATGAGGCCTTAAGAGACCTCCCCCTCGATATGGTAGAGGTCGAGACGCCTATATGCAAGACGGTCCAGCCTATGGTGGCCGGCAAGAAGCTCGCAATAGTGCCCATTTTAAGGGCGGGGCTCGGTATGGTCAACGGCATACTCGCTCTGGTGCCGTCGGCGAAGGTCGGCCATATCGGAATGTACCGCGATGAGGTCACCCATATCCCCCACGAGTATTACTGCAAGCTCCCCGAGAACATCGGCGAGAGGCTGATAATCGTTCTGGACCCGATGCTCGCGACGGGCGGCTCGGCCGTAGACGCCATCAACCTCATAAAGCAGCGCGGCGGCAAGCATATAAAGTTTATGTCGATAATCGCTGCGCCCGAGGGGCTCAAGGCGCTGACCGAGGCTCACCCCGACGTAGAGGTATACTGCGGTAATCTCGACGAGTGCCTCAACGAGAACGCATATATCGTCCCCGGACTCGGTGACGCGGGCGACAGGATCTACGGGACGAAGTAATACGCCGTATTATAGAAACCGGTTTCCTTTGCCCCTCTTTCCCAAGAAAACAAAATCGCAGAATTTAACGCATAAGCCGCCATCTTCATCGTTGGCGGCTCTTGCATTACACAAAGCAGTACGTGAGGGCCGCCTTGAATCCGGCGGCTCTGCGCAATTCTGCGGCGCTTCGCGGTACCCGCTGGGAACTTTTGTTTTCTTGACTCAGAGAGGCTTTTCGGGGCACCGGTTTGTTTTTTCGGCCAATGTTACATTTTGTAGCGCGAATGTTACACCTCCGCGATTGACTCGGCGGCGCGTTTTTCCTATAATTGAAGCATAAATTACGAAAGGAAGTGCTTATATGCAATTCAATGAAACTCTCGTGAAGCTGCGCAAAGAAAAGGGCTACACCCAGGAGCAGCTCGCGGAAAAGCTCAATGTCTCGCGGCAGGCAGTGGCGAGGTGGGAGTCGGGCGATACCGCGCCCGACGTATACATTCTTAAAAACCTCTCCGATATCTTCGGCGTGTCGGCGGACAATCTTCTGAACGGACCGCCGCCCGAGCCCGCAAAGGTCGAGTTTGCCCCTCCGCCCGAACCGCTCCCCGAGCCTGCTGCTGCCGTTGCGGTAAAAGAGCCGATGCCCCTCAAGGTAAAGCTCATATTCGCCGTGGTGTTGGCAGTGATACTGGCAGTGTCGGTTTTAGTACACCTTGCAATAATAAAGTTCGGCACGGCGTGGGCTCTAAGACCTATGGAAGATCACCTCGACGAAAACACCTCGCCGAAGCTTTCCAACATCTCCTATACCTACGAAAACGAATTTTGGACCGCCGAGGACTATGAAAAATGGTCGAAGGAGCAGCTCGAATACTACCGCTCGCTGTATGAAAGCGGCGAAAAGCTCTGGTGGTTCACCGCAGACGGCGAAGAAATATACCGCGCGCTCACCGAGGACGATTTAAAGAGCATCGAGAAAAGCCTCGACGAGACCCTCAAAGCCATCATCGACGGCGACCTTTACTCAAAGAATGAGGTCATAAGCTGGACGGCTCCCGACGGAAAGGAGTATTCGATAATAAAGACTGTGGCCTATACGAGCGGCGACGGCGATGGTGAGACGACGTTTGAGGGCGAAGTGTCCGACATGTTCCTGACCTATAGCGGCAACGCCGCGACTACGGAAGAAAGCGTCGCTCAGGGCAGCTCCGAAGCGGGCGGCATGACCTTTGAAGAGATATTCGCGCCGTATGAAAAATACGGGCTTGAGTATCGGGAGCAGGACGGCGAGCGAAAGCTTTACTTCAACGGCACGCCGGTCCATAAATTCCTTGATTTGAGCCCCGACGGCGGAATATATGTGTTCAGCTCCGACGGCGGCGGGGAGATTTCGGTCCAGACTGTTTATAACGACGGCGGCGAGCTCACCGGCGTTGAAGAGATAAAATAATAAAACAGCGGTACGGGCAAAATCCGTACCGCCGTTTTTTCTTTAATTCCTGTTGAACTCCGAGAGCAGAAGCCCCTCGTTTTTTTCGAGCGCCCAGCGGATATTCCACTCGCTCGTGAAAAGAAGCAGGTAGTTGCCTTTAAAGTCCTGAACTATCTTGGTGTCGGAGCTCAGGTTGAGCTTCTTGGGGTCGAGACCCTCGTTGTCTATCCACCTTATATACTGATAAGGCAGGCCCTCGTTGATTATCTCGACGTTATACTCCGTCTTCATTCTGTGCTCGAAGACGTCGAACTGGAGCATGCCCACCACCCCGACGATGACCTCTTCCATACCGGTGTCCGGCTCGCGGAAGATCTGAATAGCGCCCTCCTGCGCTATCTGCGTCGCGCCCTTAACGAACTGCTTGCGCTTCATCGTGTCTTTATGTCGGATGCGCGCAAAGTGCTCCGGCGCAAAGGTGGGTATCCCCTCAAAGCGGATATTTTTCCCGGGGGCGCAAACGGTGTCGCCGATAGAGAAAATCCCCGGGTCGAATACGCCGATGATGTCCCCCGCGTAGGCTTCGTTTATGACCTCGCGACTGTCGGCCATCATCTGCTGAGGCTGCGAAAGACGCATTTTTCTGCCTTCGCCCTGAATGTGTACCACTTCCATATCACGCTCGAATTTTCCCGAGCATATCCTCATAAAGGTGAGGCGGTCGCGGTGTGCCTTGTTCATATTTGCCTGTATCTTAAACACGAACGCCGAGAAAGCGGGGTCGGTCGGCTCCACTACTCCTCCCTCGCACTCGCGCGGGAGCGGGCCGGGGCTCATTTTCAGGAAGTTCTTTAAAAACGGCTCCACACCGAAGTTATTCAGCGCCGATCCGAAGAACACGGGAGAGAGCCGCCCCGAGCTCACCTCGTTCATATCGAGCTCGTCGCCCGCGCCGTCCAAAAGCTCGATGTCCTCAATAAGGCGGAGCCTGTTTTGCGAGCCGATAAGCGAGTCGAGCGAAGGGTCGGTTATATCGGCCTCAGTGGCCTCTATCTCGTGCTGACCGTCGCCGCGCTCATAACTTAAAATGCGCTTTGTTTCGCGGTCGTAAACGCCCTTGAAGTCCACTCCGCTGCCTATCGGGAAGTTCATCGGATAGGTCGATATCCCGAGCTCGTCCTCTATTTCCGCAAGGAGGTCAAAGGGGTTTTTGGCGTCGCGATCGAGCTTGTTTATGAACGTAAAGATGGGTATATGCCGCATTACGCAGACTTTAAAGAGCTTGCGGGTCTGATTTTCAACGCCCTTAGCCGCGTCGATGACCATAACGGCCGAATCGACCGCCATCAAAGTGCGGTAGGTATCTTCCGAGAAGTCCTGGTGGCCTGGGGTGTCGAGGATATTTATACAGCAGCCGTCGTATTCAAACTGCATGACCGAGCTTGTCACCGAAATGCCGCGCTGTTTTTCTATCTCCATCCAGTCCGAAACGGCGTGGCGGTCGGTCTTTTTGCCCTTCACCGAGCCCGCGAGAGCGATCGCTCCGCCGTATAAAAGGAGCTTTTCGGTGAGGGTGGTCTTGCCCGCGTCGGGGTGCGAGATTATCGCAAATGTGCGGCGCCGGCTTATTTCTTTTACTAAATCTGACATAATAACCTCCATTCAGAATAATTTGCAAGTAATATCCGCAAAAAATCTACATTGGAAGCACTCCTCAAATTAAAGTCACTATATTGTACCACGTTTTGGAGAACAAATCAATACAAATTTTGGAGAAGATGTGAGGGGCGAGCATATGCTGCCGCGCCCTGACCTGCAGTCCGCGGGAGCTAAGTCCCGACCTTATGCACTCGCAGCGGTCACTTTTCCCGATTTAATGCTCATATTTTTCTCAAAACGGTTTACATCACGGCGGTAATGTGGTAATATAATAAAGACACCAAAGGAGGTTTGGCTATGAAAATACATGAAAAACTTACCGACCTAATCGGAGGCACCCCGCTTTTAAGGCTCGGCGGATACTGCGAAAGAAACGGCCTCGGCGCGGACATATGCGCGAAGCTCGAATATTTCAACCCCGCGGGGAGCGTTAAAGACAGAGTTGCGCTCGCGATGATAAACGACGCCGAAAAGAGGGGCGTTTTAAAGCGCGGGTCTGTGATAATCGAGCCCACGAGCGGAAACACCGGCATCGGGCTTGCGGCCGTGGCGGCATCGCGCGGATACAGAGTGATTCTCACAATGCCCTCAACTATGAGCGTTGAGCGCCGCAGTCTTTTGAAGGCTTACGGGGCCGAGCTCGTCCTCACCGACGGCACAAAGGGTATGAAAGGCGCGATAGCAAAGGCGGAGGAGCTTGCCGCCGATATCCCCGGAAGCTTTATCGCAGGGCAGTTTGAAAATCCTGCGAACCCTGCCGCGCACTTTGAAACCACAGGTCCCGAAATTTGGAACGACACCGACGGCAAGGTGGATATCTTCGTCGCGGGAGTGGGCACCGGAGGGACGGTATCCGGCGTCGGGAGATACTTAAAGAGCAAAAATCCGAATATAAAGGTAGTAGCTGTGGAGCCCGCAGGCTCGCCGGTGCTCTCAAAGGGAGTGTCGGGCGCGCACGGTATCCAGGGGATCGGCGCGGGATTCGTCCCGAAAACGCTCGACACCTCAATATACGACGAGATAATAGCCGTAGAAAACGAAAGCGCCTATGAGACGGGCCGAGAACTCGCCCGCACAGAGGGGCTTTTGGTGGGTATATCTTCGGGCGCAGCGGTATGGGCGGCGGCGCAGGTCGCAAAACGTCCCGAAAACAAGGGTAGACTCATAGTGGCGCTCCTGCCCGACACCGGCGACAGATATCTTTCAACCCCTATGTTTGCGGAGGAAGAAAAATGAAGAAGATAGCGAGTTTTACCGTAGATCACGACAAGCTTGAAAAGGGAATGTATATTTCGCGCATCGACGGCGACGCCGTGACATACGACATAAGAATGAAGAAGCCGAACGGCGGAGACTATCTGTCCAACGGCGCGCTACACACGTTTGAGCATCTTTTTGCCACATATGCCCGAAACAGCGCCTTTTCGGACAGCGTGATATACGTCGGTCCGATGGGCTGCCGAACGGGGTTTTACCTCGTTATGCGCGACAGCGTGAGCTATGAGCAGGCGATATTGCTCGTTAAAGATGCGTTTGAGTTTATTTCCGGCTTTGAGGGCGATATCCCCGGAGCGAAGCGCCGCGAGTGCGGAAACTATCTTGAGCACGACCTCGCAGGCGCAAAAGAGGTCGCAAGGGATATGGCTAATGTGCTTTCCGACTGGACCGTTGAGAGGTTAAAGTACGCTGAATAGAGAAAGAGCACTTAGTCAGGAAAAAACGCAGGCGATGAGTAATGCGTCCGCGCATGAGCTATGCCCCCAAATGATTTTTCCGAACATTCATCCCACGCAAAAAGCGCGGCTTCACTTGAAGCCGCGCTTTAGTCAATTCGCAAATTCGTATATTATGATCATTATCACCGACAGCGCAAGATATACGGCTCCGGCTTTGAGCAGGCCGAGCGATGACTTCCGCGAAGATTCCTTTCGCTCGCGGTAGTCCAAAAAAGTCTCTTTTTCGTTTTTCCTGAGCATCGGTATAAACGTCTCGACGGTCGATTTGAGCCCGTAGCCCATAACGTCGAACGCGCCCTTGTTCCGCAGGCCTTTTAGGCCGCCTATCCCAAGAAGGAATACCGCGGGGACGGAAAATCCGTTGCAAAGGGCGGTGAGAATGTCTCTGCCCCTCGCGAACTCTACGGCGATCATAACTATGGCCGCGACTCCACCCACGGCAAGGTCAAGAAGAAACTCTTTCCTTTGCTCTGTCATCAGACGTTACCGCCAAGCTCTTGCATGATCTTCTTGTATTCGGCCTCGTTGCACTGAACAAAGTGCCCCGGGCTGACTTCACGCAGGCTCGGTTTGTCAACCGTATAGTCGTGCTCGGCGAGCGGATTGTAAACTATTCTCTTTCTCGCCTTCTCGTAGATCGGGTCGGGAAGCGGAATGGCCGAGAGCAGCGACTTTGTGTAGGGGTGGAACGGGTGCGCAAAAAGCTCGTCGGAATCGGCAAGCTCAACGAGTTTGCCGTAATACATAACTCCTATGCGGTCGGAGAAATATTTTACGACCGAAAGGTCATGCGCTATAAAGAGGATAGTCAGGCCGAAGCGGTCTCTTAGGTCGTTCAAAAGGTTGATGACCTGCGCCTGGACCGAAACGTCGAGCGCGGAGACCGGCTCGTCGGCGATGATGAGCTCGGGCTGCATGATTATCGACCTTGCAACGCCTATTCTCTGGCGCTGGCCGCCCGAAAATTCGTGGGGATAGCGCGTGGCATGCTCGGGTACGAGCCCGACGAGTTCGAGCATCTCGTAAACCTTCTGATCTATCACCTTTTTGTTGCGCTCGCCCTGGATTATAAGCCCCTCGGCGATAATTTCGCGGACGGTCATACGGGGGTCGAGCGAAGCGATAGGATCCTGGAAGATCATCTGGATCTGGGTGACGAGCTTGGTCCTCTTAGCCTTATAGAGTTCGTCCTTATATTCATTGGTGAGCTTCTGCTTTTCGGCAGGGTCGGAAGCTTTGGCGATAAGCGGCTCATACTTTGCCTTGAGCTCCGCGACGAGCTTCTTGGAATACTCCTTGTCGCAGTTCTTCTGGTCGTATTTAGCCTCTTTTATGAGCTTTTTCTGCTCGGCGACATATTCGCTGAGGTTGGGTATCTTATCTTCCTTGGCCTTTTTTATGTTGTCCTTATAAGACTGGATGCCCGCGGCGATCCTCACGCCCTTGAATATAACGTTGCCGGAGGTTATGTTGTAAAGCTTGATTATCGAGCGGCCGGTGGTGGTTTTTCCGCAGCCCGACTCTCCCACGAGGCCGAAGACCTCGCCCTTTTTAATGTCGAAGCTTACGTCGTCTACGGCCTTGGTGACAAAGTTGCCCGCTTTGAAATACTGGCACAGATGCTCAACTTTTAACAAGGTTTCCTGATTACTCATCCTTGGTCGCCCTCCTCTCGTTCATTCTTCTGATCCTGTCAACAACGGCCTTCGGAGGATCTACCTTGGGCGCGTCGGGGTGCAGGAGCCAGGTGGCGGCATAGTGAGTGTCGCTTATCTTAAACATAGGAGGCTGACGCTCGAAGTCGATCTGCATGGCGTATTTGTTACGCGGGGCAAAAGCGTCGCCCTTCGGAGGATAGATCATATTCGGAGGAGTGCCGGGAATAGCTTCGAGCTTTTCGTCGGTATCAAGGTCGGGCATCGAGCTGAGAAGCGCCCAGGTATAGGGGTGAGCGGCGTGGTAGAAGATGTCTTCCGAGGTGCCGTATTCCACTATCTTGCCGGCATACATAACGGCTACTCTGTCCGCCATATTGGCCACGACGCCGAGGTCGTGGGTGATGAATATTACCGAGAGGTTGCGCTCTTCCTTGAGGTTGTTTATAAGCTCGAGTATCTGTGCCTGAATGGTAACGTCGAGCGCGGTGGTGGGCTCGTCGCATATGAGGATATCGGGGTTGGCGGCGAGGGCTATGGCTATAACTATCCTCTGCCTCATGCCTCCCGAGAACTCGAACGGATACTGCTTATATCTCTTATGGGGCTCGGCGATGCCGACTTCGTCCATAAGCTTAATGGCGCGGTGCTTGGCGACTCTGCGGGTGACCTTGTCAACAACTCCCGAGGCGTTGGCCTTGAGGAAGTCGATTACCGCAACCGTCTCTTCGTCAAAGTTGCGCGAGGAATAATTCGCAAGGAGCTCGTCGTAGTGGTCTACAAGGCGGGTGATTATCCTTACGATGTTCTCCTTTATGAGCTCAAGGTCGGTGACTGCGGCGTCGGCAACTTCCCAATCCGGCTTTTTGCCCTTGGCCACTATCCTGTCATACTTTCTCTGGTCTCTGTCATGAGCTCTCTGGGCCTTTACGTTGGCGCCTATGGCGTGGAAATAGGTGTCTATCTGGCTCTTAAGGCTCGGGGCAAAGGTGAAGGAAAGGCTGTCTTTATTTATGTTCAGAATGTCTATGCAGCGCTTGACGGCCGCGGCGAGCTCTTTGCAGGTGGAGTAGCACTCTTTTTTGTCGAGCTTTTCGCGGGTATACACCGCTCTTGCAGCGTTGAGCTTTTCGATGGCCGCGCGCATATTGTCGCAGGAGACGGACGAAGAGTGTTTCAGCGCCGCCTCGGCGTCTTTGATGAACGCGAGCATAAAATCGCGGTCGATATAGTCGTGCAGGAACTTATTGAGCTCGTCTATGGGCATATCGGGGAGCGGCTTGCCGCTGAAAGTGAGGTAATAGCCCATGCAGAAGAAGTTGGGAGCCTTCTTTTCAATTCCCTCTTTCGAGAGGTCGCGAAGCCTGTAGAGTATCTTAAGCGCGGCGTCGAAGTTCAGCGACTTTTTGGCCTTGGCAAACTCCGAAGCGAGCGAGCCCGCGAGCGAATACACCTCGGACTTATGCTCGGGAGAGATCACGTAGTCGTTTATAGAGTCTCTTGCCTGCTTTACGATATCGTTGATGCGGTCGCCCGAACCCTTGCTGACCGTCTTCTTTTCGAGCTCGAACGCTATCTTCTCGATGTCGTCAACGTTTTCGCTCGCGGCCTCAAAGGCCTTTTTATATGCCGACTCGAGCTCGATGTGTTTAAACTCGAACTTGTCGAACTTTTTGCAGTTCCGGCTTATCTCGGCAGCCCTTGCGGGATCGTTGGAGGCCGCCATAGCCTTGTTGAGGTTTTTAAGGTAGCCGTTGAAGGTGGCGCGGCACTCGCGCTGCCTTGCCTTGCCCTTTAAGAGCATGGCCTCGGTGAGCTGGCGGCCTATCCTGACTATCGGGTTGAGGGAGGACATAGGGTCCTGGAATATCATAGCTATTTTGTCGCCGCGGATCTTGTGGAAGTCCTCTTCCGATATTTTCAGCAGGTCTTTGCCGTCGTAGATTATCTCGCCCGACTCGACTATCGAGTTGCCCGCGAGTATGCCGAGTATCGCCTTTGAAGTTACCGACTTGCCCGAGCCGGATTCGCCGACTATGGCAAGAGTCTCTCCCTTGGCAAGGTCAAACGAAATGTCGCGGACAGCCTGCACCTTTCCGTTAGAGGTGCGGAAGGAAATTCTTAGGTTTCTTACCTGTAATTTTTCGTTCATCAGTCATCCACTCCTCTCGTTGACGGGTTGAAGGCGTCTCTTAAACCGTTGCCGAAGAGGTTGAAGCAGATCATAAGAAGCCCAAGGAAGATACTGGGGTAAAGGACTGCATGAGGCGAAGTGGTAACAACGGCGTTGCCCTGCGAAAGCAGGGTGCCTATGGTTGTTCCGGCAAAGGCGCTGAGGTCAACTATGCCGAGGTAGGTCATAGAGGTCTCGGAGCCGATGACGCCGGGGATAACGAGCGCACAGCTCGTGATTATCGAGCCGATGCCGTTCGGGAAGATGTGCTTGAACATGAGGCGGCGGTCGGAGGCACCGAGAGTGCGGGCGGCAAGGATAAACTCCTGCCCCTTAAAGCGGTAGAACTGGCGCCTTGTGAGCGCTGCCATTCCTATCCAGCCCGTTAAAACGAACGCGAACAGGAACGACGGCACCACGCCCACCTTTTTGGCGAGGTGGAGCTGGAACAGCGTGGTAACGACTATGAAAGGAACTCCCGAGAGAACGTCGGCGATACGGTCTAAGAGCATATCGACCCAGCCGCCGTAGTAGCCCTGGATAGAGCCGTAGATAGCGCCTATGGTGAGGTTTATGGCCGACACGAAGAGAGCGAAGAGAATGGAAAATCTTGCGCCAACGCCAATGCCGCAGAATATATCCTGACCCATAGCGTTCGTGCCCATAATAAAGCTCGGTTCGTGGCCGTTGAGGTAGATGTAGTAGTTATAATAGAGTATGCGGCACTGAACGGCGCCCGACTTTCCGTAGGAATAGATGTAGTTTCCGGGGTCGCTCGGTATCCTTATGGAGTTGTAAGGACGGCCGGCTATTTCCTCCCTCGTGGAGTATACGGGGATGAGCTCGCCGTCAGCGTCGGTAATAGCGGCGCCCTTTGAATCCACCTTATACCAGAGGTTGGGGTTATCGGTGATGCCGGATATATCCCTCTGCTCAACGTAAGGATATATTACCTGTATGCCGGTCTCGTTCTGCCACTGCTGAATGTTCTCGAATTCCTGATATGTAAGCGTGCGGTAGAGCATGCCCATAGCATAGTAGGTGTTTATTTCAAGGTCGTATGTATAGCGGGTGACTTCCTGGCCGCGGTATATAGTCTTGCTTTCGTGGTCTCCGACGGTCTTGATGACGGGGTTCTTTCCGGTCTCCTCATAGATGCCCTTCCAGTAGTTCATCTGGGCGTCGTTCTGGCTGGTATATACGCGCGAGCCGTCGAGTATCCCTATGCCCATATTTGCGATGGAAGGCACATAAGGGGCATAGTTGAGATACATAGCGTCTTTCTCCCAGATGCTGTAGGGGGAGATTATCGGGGAAACTATTGCGAAAACGATAAGAGCAAGGAGGATCCAGGTAGCAATAACGGAGGATTTGTTTTTGCCGAAGCGTATCAGCGCGTCGCTGAAGAAGCTGCGCGCCTTTGTCTGGAGCTCCTTATCGTGGAGCTTTTCGTTCTCCTGAACGAATCTGAACTTTTCGGCGGGTATCTTTTCGTATTCCATTCTTCCGCCCCCTTATTTCTTTGAACCCATGCGGATGCGCGGGTCGATGAAGCCGTAGCTGATATCTACAACCAGACCGGCGGCAAGGCCGATGGCGGTGTAGAAGCATGTTGACAGCATGAAAATGTTATAGTCGAGACCGTTTATCGCGTTGAGCGTTAAACCGCCTACGCCCGGTATCGAGAATATTCTCTCGATGATGAGCGAACCGCCTATAATGCCTATAAATTCGCCGAATATCGCGGGAACGACAACAACGAAGCAGTTGCGGAGCGCGTGGCGCACGGTCGCCTGAGTTTTGGTGAGCCCCTTAGTTCTGGCAAGGAGCATAAACTCGCTCGTTAAAACCTCGGTGAGCTCGGCGCGTGTGGTGCGGCAGAAACCCGCGATAACTCCGAACGAAAGCGCAAGTATCGGCGGGACTATCGACTTGAACATCTCCCAGCTGAAGTAGTCGGTCCCTGCCTTCATAACAAACGGGAACCAACGCAGTTTAAAGCAGAGTATATATTGTATCAGGAAGGCATAGACAAAGCTCGGCACCGAGATGACGACCATCGTGAGGGTCGAGATAAGGTAATCGACCCAAGTGTTCTTTTTAAGAGCCGCGATTATACCGAGACCTATGCCCACAGGTATCGTCCAGATAATTGAATACAGGTTTACTATCATCGAAGCCGGCAGCTTTTCAACGAATACCTGCCAGACGTCGCGCCCTATGTAGAGCTTTTCGCTGGTGCCCCAGTCCCACTTGGTGACGATCCCTTTGAGGAATATCCAGAACTGTTCAAGATAAGGTTTGTTATATCCGAGCGCCTCGCGCCTGATTTCGAGGATAGCGGTGTGCGGGTCGTTCGGGGGGAGCGCCGGCAGCGGAAGCATGCGAATGAGGACAAATGACATGAAACTTATGATCATAAAGACAAAGAACATGTACACTATCCTCTGCAGAGTGTATTTAATCATATTTTTTCCTCCTTTAATTAGCTCTCATATGCCGCGAAAATGCTCGGGACATATGAGGACCAATTAACGCGATAAAGTAAACCAGAGCGGGAGGAGGCATCTGCCCCCTCCCGCTTCTTTGCGCAGGGAACGGTATTTAAAATTCCCTATTAGTACTGGAGCTGACCGTGAGCGGCGATCTGCTCGTCGCAGTAAGCCTTCCACTCTTCATCGTTGTAGTTGTACTTCATGTAAGCCATACCACCACGCTCCATAACAGCATGGTAGTCGTCAACGACGTAGTAGACCTTCTGGCTGAGAAGGAACTTAGAGCCGTTGTTGGCGAACGGAATGTAGGTGAAGGTCTGGAGGAGCTTGCCCTCAACGCCGGCGAGGATCTGCATTCTGGTCTCCTGATCGGCGTTGTTGGTACCGAAGTTGTAGGTCTTGTCGCCTACGGTAACATCGTTACCGGTGACGCACTCGGCCCAGTCGTAAACGCTCATCTCGATGGTCTCGCCGTTAAGGGTGAGTTCGAGCATATCCTGCTGCGGGTGATACCACTCGGCAGCATAAGCGTAATCATCCCAAGTGTAAGCCGTAAGGAGGTTGTAAGGATCCATTGCGGAACCGTTCCAACCGCAGAGGCAGACATCGTAGGTACCAGCCTTAAGACCATCAGCCCACTCGTTGCCGCCGCCCAGAGGAGCGGAAGGAACTATATGGACCTTGTTCTCGAAAGGAGTGCCCTCGGTGGCCTTTACGATGGCGTTTTCCATCCAGTTGAGCCTGAGCTGCATAACGTCGGAAATGGACTGAGCACCGATAGCGTAAACGATATTGATGGTCTGGTCGCACTTGCCGTCGCCGTCGGCGTCGGTGATGTAGCCGGCGTCAAGGGATTCCTGGAACGCAGCAGCGTAGAGCTCCTTGGCGGCCTCGGGATCGTAACCGGTGATGGAATCAACAGCGTCGTCAAGGCTTGCGAAAGCGGAAACATCTACAGAGTAGAAGTCGCAGAGAGCCTGCTTGGCAACGTCGGTGTCGCGGTAGTAAGCAGCGGTTGCGGGATCGTAGATAACGGTCTTGCCGAAGATGCCGAAGCCGGGGGTGAGAGACGGGCTGGTCTCGTCGCAGTAGGACTGACGGTCGAAGCTGACGGCGAACGCCCTGCGGAAGCTCGGGCACATAATGGTCTGAATATCCTCGGTGGCGGTGTTGAAGCCTTCGGCGTCTTCACGGGCCTGGAGGCCAGCTTCGTTACCGGTGAGGAGCATGAAGAAGACGGTAGCAGCGGGAGTATCGAAGCAGTATTCACTGTTGCGGTACTGGTCCATATCGGCAGCCTGGAGGCCGTAGGTTATGAGCTCGCCGGAAAGGAACATGTTCTTCGCGGTAGCGATCGCGGCTTCGCCGCTGAGAAGCTGAAGGTCGATATCGGTGGTCTCATAGAGCCTGTAGATCTTGCCGTCGTTAGGATCCTTATAGACGTTGTTGACGTCGTCGTGATAACCGTACCAGCTGTCGTTGCGGCTGTAGTGAATGAGCTTATCGGTCTGGTAAGAGGTCATAGAGTAGGGGCCGTAAGAAGGAGAGGTCTCGACGCTGGTCATGTAGGTGCTGGAATAAGTGCCGTCGGCCTGCTGGCTGATGCAGCTATCGTAGACATCGGGTTCAACGAGGATCAGGGCGTCCTGAATAGCGTTGTAGAAGAGGGTGAAGCCGGCGCAGGAAGCCTTGAAGACCTCAACGAGGTGATAATCGTCCTTGGCATAGAGACCGACGGTGTCTTCGTAGGTTACTT
>CANRLU010000052.1 GCA_947631535.1 uncultured Clostridia bacterium
GAAGCGGAAGTCGTTGAAACCAAGGAAGACGAGACCTCCGAGAACCCGAAGACCGGCGTTATATTCACCGGCATCGGCGCGATAATGGCTGCAATCGCGGCGCTTATCGCGAAGAGGAAATAGACAAATGAAAACGCCCGCTCGGGAGAAATCCCGGGCGGGTTTTTCGCACAAAAAAACCGGCGCCGAAGTTCGGTGCCGGTCAAATTTTGCCGTCAGATCTCGCAGGTGTCCGGAGCGCTTAAGTCGCCGATGATGAGCGCGGGGTCAACGCCCTGCCTCCTGTAGTAGTCGGCAAGAGCGGCTTTCATAGCCTGCTCGGCGAGAACGGAGCAGTGAAGCTTTACCGCCGGCAGACCGTCGAGAGCCTCTATCACCGCTTTGTTGGTGAGCTTTAAGGCCTCCTCGATGGGCTTGCCCTTTATGAGCTCGGTAGCCATAGAGCTCGTGGCAACGGCAGCGCCGCAGCCGAAAGTCTTGAACTTGACATCGGTTATGATGCCGTCGTTGACTTTTATATACATCTTCATAATGTCGCCGCACTTGGCGTTGCCGACCTCGCCTACGCCGTCCGCGTCGGGAATTTCGCCGACATTGCGCGGGTTTGCAAAGTGGTCCATTACCTTTTCACTGTAGATCATAGTTATCGTCCTTTCATAAAATTTTCGGTTTGTTATTCGGCGTCGATGTCCTCGTCGCGAAGTATCCTTTCCCAGAGAGGGCTCATCGCCCTGAGCTTTTCGACCACTCTCGGCACGACCTCGCAGATATAGTCGGCGTCCTCTTCGGTGTTTTCGTCAGAGAGGCTGAGCCGCAGCGAGCCGTGGGCGGTGGAGTGGGGGAGGCCTATAGCCAGAAGCACGTGCGAAGGGTCGAGCGAGCCGGAGGTGCAGGCAGAGCCGGAGGAAGCGCATATCCCTTCAAGGTCGAGCGACAAAAGCAGACTTTCGCCCTCGATACCTCTGAACGAGATGTTTACGTTGCCGGGCAGACGCTTTATCGGGTCGCCGTTGAGCCTCGATTCGGGGATCTTGGTGAGCTCGGCGATAATGCGGTCTCTTATTTTCGAGAGGCGGGCCTGCTTTTCGGGAATGTTTTTGGTGCACTCCGAGATCGCGGTCGCGAGCGCAACAATTCCCGCCACGTTTTCGGTGCCTGCGCGCTTCGAGCGCTCCTGTGCGCCGCCGTGAATAAGGTTCGGCAGATTTATTCCGGTGCGCATATACAGCGCTCCTATGCCCTTGGGCGCGTGGATCTTGTGGCCCGACATCGAGAGCAGGTCGATATTCATTTCCGCGACGTCTATTTCAACGTTTCCTATCGCCTGCACGGCGTCGGTGTGGAAAAGTATCTTCTTTTCTCGGCAGAGGGCGCCTATTTCGGCAATAGGCTGAATTGTTCCTATTTCGTTGTTGGCGAACATCACGGTAACGAGGCAGGTGTCGTCGCGGAGGGCCTTTTCGATATCCGAAACGTGAACGAGCCCCATTTCGTCTACGGGGACATAGGTGACTTCAAAGCCGTGCTTTTCGAGATACTGGCAGGTGTGGAGAACGGCGTGGTGCTCGAAAACGGTGGTGACGATATGCTTTTTGCCCTTTGAGGCTCCGACCTCCGCCGCGCACTTTATCGCCCAGTTGTCCGACTCCGAGCCGCCCGAGGTAAAGTAGATCTCACCCGTTTTGGCTCCTATAGCCTTTGCGACGGTCTCGCGGGCATTTAAAATCGCCCTTGCGGAGTCCATTCCGAGGGAGTAGATGCTCGAAGCGTTGCCGTAGTGGTCGGTAAGATAGGGCATCATCGCCTCAAGGACGGGCTTCGATATTTTTGTGGTAGCCGAATTGTCGGCATAAACAAAGCGCTTATCCATAACAAATTTATCCTTTCCGAGAGCGCCGGCCAAAATCGCGGCCGCGCTTTCAAATATTACTGTTTTTGCCCGAGGCTGCGGTATTGCGACACCGCAAGACGGTCGCACCGCTCGTTTTCAGGGTGACCGGCGTGGCCCTTTACCCACACGAAGGTCACGTTATGGCGCTCGGTGAGGTTCAAAAGCCGCTCCCACAAATCCGGGTTGAGGGCGGGCTTGCGGTCGGCCTTTATCCAGCCTTTCGAGCGCCAGGAGCGCGCCCAGCCGAGGTTAATGCCGTCGCAGACATATTTTGAGTCTGTAGTGAGGACGACCTCGCAGGGCTCTTTGAGCGCTTCGAGCGCCGAAATAACTGCGGTGAGCTCCATTCGGTTGTTGGTGGTTTCGGGATCCGCGCCGGAAAGCTCCTTTTCGGCGTTACCGTATTTAAGAATGGCGCCCCAGCCTCCGGCTCCGGGGTTGCCCGAGCAGGCGCCGTCGGTATAAATATATACTTTTTTCATTATGACCTTTTTATGCGATAAATTGCACCGAAAAGCAAAAATTCGGTTGCCCGGCGCTAACCGTTATTATACTACCTTGCGCGGGTTTTGTCAATAACCCGTGTGAAAAGGGAGTGAACAATTAGTTCAGACTCAAACCGAGCCGCCGGAAGCTCTTTATTTTAAATTTTGAGCAGGCGTCAGATCTGCCGGTCGATCCTTTCTCGGCAGGATTATCTGCACGCCGAACATGCCGCCTTCCTCAAAATAGCTTATGATCCCATCATAACTTTCGACCACGCTCGCCACGATTTTATGCCCGAGACCGTGTTCTCTCGCGTTATTTTTGGTCGAGGACAAAAACCTGTTCTTTTCAAGCACAGACCCCTCGATCGAGTTGCGGCAGATGATAATTCTGTTCTCGCCCTGCGTCGCAAAGGTCAGCTCGATTCGTTTCTCTTTCAGCGGCTTGACGGCTTCAACGGCGTTGTCCAGAATATTCCCGATCATGCAGGAAAGATCAACGTCGCTGATGTCCGAAAGGCTGCCGATGTTCCCCGAAACGATCACCTGCGTATCTTCAAGCCTGCCGAGCTTTGCGCTGATGAGATAGTTAACGACCGTGTTGCCCGACTGAACAATGTTCCCAATCCTGTCCGCCGAGGAATAAAGATTTTTAACATATTCTCTGCACTCGTCGGTCTTCCCGTCGTCGAGGTATCCGCCTATAACGGTCAGGTGCTGCTTCATGTCATGCTTTATTTTTCGGCAGGTGTCGAGCATGGCGTTGGCGTCGTTGATGCGGTTCTGTTCAAAGCTCAGGCGCTCGTTGATTAACATAAGCTCCGATTTTTTCTGCTGAAGCCGCTGTATCTGCCCGACGAGCGCATAGAGTATCACGTTTATCGCGACAAAAATTACCGTAAGCGCGATGACGGGGCCTTTTATATTGTTTTCTTCAAGCTCTGCGATTTTTGTAGTCGCCCCCAACCCTATCAGGGTGAGGAATGACGTTGCAAACATCACAAGGCTTGTTTTTATGTTCAAAGACCTGTCCACCGCAAAAATGCCGAGTATAAGCTTTGCGATTATAAAAACAAGCAGGTTCACGACGACGACATATACATACCTTATCACGGAATCCGAGCCCTGAATCGCCGTGTCAAAGTCGTTTATCAGGGAGGATATCACCGTGTACATGAGCGTTGACGAGAGTATCGTGACGGTGTGCATTATGCAGTTTGACAAAATCGCCCGCGCATACGCCTTTTCGCAGATTATCAGGGCATAGGCAAGCGATACCGAAAACAGAATCACGACCGAGAGCTGGCTGAATCCCGGCAGAAAATAATCGCTGAAAAGAGTAGTGCCAAACTGTATAAGCGAAAAAAGAATCGCCAAAAAACTGCGAAAATAGGGCTTTCTATTGAATCTTGTGATGAACCATACCGTCATGCAGCTTTGAAAAAACGAAGCCGAAATTTCAAAAACAGTGCTGAACATCAGAGCACCCTCTTTCTTGTGTAGAGCGCATACGCCTCTTTGAAAGCCGAGACCTTCCGCTGGCTGATATAAAGCTCGGTGTTTTCGAGGACAATTTTGTTCGGGCTCTCAAACCGCTTTATTCTCTCCATATTCACAAAACAGCCCGAGTTGATTCTGAAAAAGCTGTATTTCCGAATAAGCTCTTCCGCCCGAGACATCGTGCCCCTGCACTTATATTCAAAATCAGTTCCGCATACCGCGTAATAATTTTTCTCGCTTCTGATATAAAGAATATCTACGACCCGAAGCTCTGCCGTTTCGCGGTCGGTTTTTATTGTTACGGTCTCGGTATTCGACATATGCCGCTCGACAGCCTTGATAAGCGCGTCCTCAAGCTCCTCGTCGAGCCTGTTTTTGCGCAGAAATCTGAAAGGGTTATACTCAAACGAGCTGAACACAAAGTTTTCATGTGAGGAAACAAATATGATGATCGTGTCGGGGCGTATTCTGTTGATTTTTTCGGCAAGCTGAAATCCCGTCTCTTCGGGCATATCTATGTCCAAAAAGAGAATATTTATCGTGTTTGTCTTTATATATTCAAGAACGGCCTTGCTTGAACTCATCTCGGCTGCGACCTGGCACATATACCTCTCGGGAATTTTAAAGGCGCAGATATCTTTTATTTTATCGGTCAGAAACCTTGCAAACCGAATATTGTCGTCGCATACCGCAATCGTTACCATGTTCTCACCTCGCATAAATAATATAGCACCTTGGCCGGAAAGTGTCAACAATGCGTCATTTGTCCCTAAAATCAATCATTTATCCCAAATTTCGTTTTGAGACGGTTTCCGAGCTACAATATAAGCATAATGATCCCGCAAAAAAATCAAAAGGAGAGATCAATATGAAAAAAGCGATAAGAATTTTTCTTGCTGCTGCGCTGATATCGGCGCTTTCCCTGATGAGCGCGTGCGGCGCTCAAAATGAGCTGACCGACGAAATAATTATCGGGCTGATCGACTCGGACCTGCAGATTTCAAAGTTTTTATACTTTGAACCGCCGGCCTGCGATTATTCCGACGCCGCTGAGCTCAACGGAATGACGTATTACCGCGTCGCCGACGGGAGATTTGATACTTGGAGCGAATGGGAGGAATACATCCTCGGCGTATACTGCGGAGAGCTCGCCGAAACCGCCCTTTCGACCGATACAGTCGTTTGCATTGACGGAAATACCTATTCGGACGGCGGCGGCAGGGGCTATGACCTTTCGGATAACTACACTTATGAGATCGTTTCATCGGACGCAGACACCGCCGTGGCAGTGATGCATAATCCCTATGCCGACACCGATGACGGTTCTTCAAAAGAAACGACATATTCGTTCAGGCTCACTGCCGACGGCTGGAGAATAGAAGGCAGATAGTCCGAACAAAGTAAGAAAAACAGACAAGACGTCTGTTCATCGGGAGAGTATTTTTGCTCCGTTTAAATCTGGCCGATTATACTTTTGAGCTTGATACGTCAGTTTCTCCTGCCCCTTGTTGGCGTGCAATATGCCGCCGCAATAACGGCTGAAATAAGAGCAGGGCTGTCCGAGATATGCGTTCATCAAGGAAACGGTCGCACATAAAAGCCGTCAAAGATGCCGACGGCGCCCAAAATCAAGAAGTTTATATATATTTTCGATTCGTAAATGTCTTCAGATTTGCCTCGCTGCGAGCGGGGCAAATTTATGTTATCGGCAAACCGACGTATTTGCTTCCCTCTCCCGTCGGTCTGAAAACGGCTCATGCGTCTTTTTTCCCCTTAAAGCTTGCATGTTGCAAAAAATTGTAGTATAATCTTACATATATATCCCGTGAGGACGTGAAGAATATGAAATTGGTTTTGAGCAATGTAACAAAGGTCTTTCCCGGCAGGGGGAGGGGATCACAGGGGACGGTCGCGGTGGACGGCCTCGACTTCGAGATCCCCGACGGCGAGCTCGTGGCGCTGCTCGGCCCGTCGGGCTGCGGAAAGAGCACAACTTTAAATCTGATAAGCGGCCTGCAAAAGCCCACGGAGGGCAGGATATTCTTCGGCGACGACGACGTCACCGATCTTCCTCCCGAAAACCGCGGCGTCGGGCTCGTATTCCAAAATTATGCGCTTTACCCGCATCTTACGGTTATGGACAACATCATCTTTCCGCTCGGGAACCTTCGCGGGAAAGACAGAATGAGCAAGCCGGAGATGCATAAAAAGGCGCATGAAATAGCCAAGCTCGTGCAGATAGACGAGCTTATGGAGCGCAAGCCCGGCGAGCTCTCGGGCGGGCAGCAGCAGCGCGTAGCCATAGCCCGCGCACTCGTTAAAATGCCCCGCGTGCTCCTTCTTGACGAGCCGCTCTCCAACCTCGACGCGCGCCTGCGGCTCCAGACCCGCGAAGAGATAAAGCGGATACAGCGCGAGACAGGTATAACCACCGTCTTCGTGACCCACGACCAGGACGAAGCTATGAGCATTTCCGACAGGATAATCGTTATGAAAGCCGGAGTCGTGCAGCAGCAGGGCGGACCTCAGGAGGTCTACGACAGTCCAGCGAACCTCTTTGTCGCGAACTTCCTCGGCACCCCGCCGATAAACGTATTTTCGGCAAGAGTTCAGGGCGGCAGTCTTTACATCGGAGACGACGCCGTTATGAACGCAAGCGGCGCGCCCGACGGCGAGGTGTGGGCTGCGGTGAGGCCCGAGGGCTTTGTCCTCGATGAAAACGGACCGCTTGTATGCAACTTCGGCGGCCTTGAAGTTATGGGACGGGACATAAGCGTGATATCTTCCCACGCCGGCGCGGTAAATCCGACAATACGCTCGATAATCAGCGCCGAAAACAGGGTCGATACCTCGTCAAAGACCGTCAGGTTCTCGCTCAAGCCGAATAAGGTCTTCATCTTCGATAAAAATACCGAAGAGCGGATACTCTTCGGCGCGTAAGGAGGATAACAATGGAAGGCAAAAGCGCAAAGGGCTGGCTCTATCTTCTGCCCGCAATACTGTTTCTGGGAGTATTCCTCGTATATCCCCTGATAGACGTTTTCATCTATTCCTTTGAGGAGGGCTATAACTCCGCCTCGCAGACCTTCTTCGGGACGGGCATATACAACTACTCCTACATTCTTCACGACCCCTACTTTTTGCAGGCGGTCAAAAACACATTTATACTCGTTATAGTCACCGTTCCGCTTTCAACTCTTATCGCACTCGGAATTTCTTACTGCCTTTCCTCGATAAAGCCGCTCAGAGAGCTTTTCCAAACGGTGTTCTTCCTGCCCTATGTCACCAACACCCTCGCCGTTGGGCTCGTGTTTATGATACTCTTCCGCAAGACCCCTTATACCGACGGCCTCGTGAACCTTTTGCTCGGCTTGTTCGGAGTTTCGCCGATAGATTTCATCGACGGTCCCTACTGGGCAAAGATGTTTGTTCTCTGCTTCTACACGATATGGGTAGTCCTGCCGTTCAAGATACTGATTCTCACGAGCGCGCTTGCCTCGGTGAGCGAGGAATACTATAACGCCGCGAAAATAGACGGCACCCGTCCGTTCAGGATATTCCGCAAAATAACCCTGCCGATGATATCGCCTATGCTCTTTTACCTCATAATCACCGGCTTTATAGGGGCCTTTAAAGCTTACAGCGACGCCGTAGCCCTCTTCGGTACAAACCTCAACGCCGCCGAGATGAATACCATCGTCGGATACGTCTACGATATGCTCTACGGCGACAGCGGGGGATACCCCTCTTATGCGTCCGCCGCGGCGATAGTGCTGTTTGCGATAGTTTTGACGATAACCTGCATAAATCTTCTCATAAGCAAAAAGCACGTCCATTATGTGGGCTGACGGAAAGGAAGATACCCCAAATGAACCGTGATATAATAAAGTCTGAAAGGTCGGCAAGAGCCCGCAGGGCCTTGGGAAACGGCGCGGCATATTTTATCCTCGCTTTCTGGGCGATAATAGTGCTCTTCCCGTTTTACTGGATGGTCCTCACCTCGGTGAAAAACTACGCCTCCTACAATTCGGAATATATACCCAAGTTCTTCACCCTCACCCCGACGCTTGAAAACTACGCTTCGGCGTTTACGGCCGTCCCGCTGGCGCGCTACTTCATCAATACCGTGATATTCACCGTTTTAACGACGGCGCTTATGCTCGTTGTGACCGTTCCTGCGGCGTTCGCGTTCTCGCGGCTGCGCTTTAAGGGCCGCGACGCGGTGTTCACGCTGTTTCTCTCGCTTATGATGATACCCTACGAGCTCGTTGTCATCACCAACTACACCACCGTCACCGACCTCGGCATGCGCAACACTTTTACCGGACTCATACTGCCCTCGGTAACGTCGGTGTTTTACATCTATCTTTTAAAGGAGAACTTCTCGCAGATACCCGACGAGCTCTATTACGCGGCAAAGGTAGACGGCACCCGCGACCTCAAATATCTCTTTAAGGTTATGATACCCATCTGCCGTCCGACCATCGTGACGATAACCATACTCAAGGTCATAGAGTGCTGGAACTCCTACGTCTGGCCCCGCCTCGTCACCGACGACCCGAATTACTTCCTCGTCTCTAACGGCATACAGGAGATACGCGAAAACGGCTTCGGCCGCGAGAATATCCCCGCGATGATGGCTGCGGTAGTGGTCATTTCGGTGCCGCTGATAGTTCTGTTTTTGGTCTTCCGACGCAAAATTATGGAAGGCGTTGCGAGAGGGGGAACGAAGGGTTGAAAGCTTTTAAAAAGATACTCTGCGCCCTGCTTGCATCTGCGCTTTTGCTGCCGCTTTCGGGCTGCCACGGTTCGAGGGGCATAAAGTCGTTCGAGGTGCCGGAGGAGTTCGACGTATCCCGCGATTACGAAATTACCTTCTGGGCCAAAAACGACACCAACGTTGTTCAGGCGGAGATCTACCGTCAGGCTATTGCCGACTTTGAGGAGCTCTATCCCAACATAAAGGTGAACCTTAGGCCCTACACCGATTACAGCCGCATTTATAACGACGTCATTACCAACATCTCCACCAACACCACGCCGAACGTCTGCATAGCCTATCCCGACCATATCGCGACGTATATCACCGGAACAAACGTTGTAGTTCCGCTCGACGGGCTTTTTGACGACGAAAAATACGGCCTCGGCGGCAGCGAGCTGAAATACGACTCGCCCCGCAAAGACGAGATGATACCGCAGTTTTTGGAGGAGTGTTCCATAGGCGGAGTCCACTATGCCATACCCTTTATGCGCTCGACTGAAGCCTGCTATGTTAACAAGACGATGGTCGAGGCTCTCGGCTATACTCTTCCCGAGGATATGCTCACCTGGGACTTTATCTGGGAGGTCTCGGAGGCCGCGATGAAAAAGGACTCCGACGGCAATTTTGCCGTAAACGGCCAGAAAGTGATGATACCCTTTATCTACAAGTCTACCGACAATATGATGATCCAGATGCTTAAGCAGCTCGGAGCCGGATATTCCGACGAAAGCGGGAATATACTTATATTCAACGACAGCACCGAGGATATACTGAAAACCGTAGCGGAGCACGCCGCCACCGGCGCTTTCTCGACCTTTAAGATCTCGAGCTACCCCGGCAACTTTTTAAACGCAGGCCAGTGCATTTTTGCCGTCGATTCGACGGCGGGCGCCACCTGGATGGGTTCAGATGCGCCTCTTTCGGATATCCACGAGCAAAACGTCGTAGATTTCGAGATAGCGGTCCTGCCCGTCCCGCAGTTCGACACCAAAAACCCGCAGATGATCTCGCAGGGGCCCTCGGTATGCGTCTTCAACAAAGACGACCCGCAGGAGGTGCTGGCCTCGTGGCTATTCGCGCAGTATCTTCTCACCAACGACGTCCAGATAGCCTACTCCAAGACCGAGGGCTATGTTCCCGTGACTTCAAAGGCGCAGGGCTCTGAAGAATACCGCGACTATATCTTGCGCATCGGCGAAGACAACGACGAGCATTACGAAGTAAAGATAAAGGCTGCCGAGCTTTTGACCGAGCACGTCGGCGAGACTTTTGTCACTCCCGTTTTCAACGGCTCGGCTTCGCTGCGCTCGGCTGCGGGGCAGCTGATAGAAAACGTGGCGAAGTCCGTGAGACGGCACGAGACCGTTGACGAAGCATATTACGACGACCTTTACGGCGATATAACCTCGCTCTACCGTCTTGACAGCCTCGGCGGAAGCGTCGGCGGGAAAGCAGAGCTCGGCGAACTGCCCACGACTGCGAAGTTACTGCTTGCGGCGCTTTGCACAGCTTGGGTGTTGATAGTGCTCTGCTTTACGGCGGAACGTATAAAAAAGCGGCCCCGCCGCAAATAATTTCCCCGTAAGACTTGACAGAAAGGCAAAATTGAGTATAATGTCGTTAGTATCAAGGATACAGCGATACTGAAAGGAGATAACAGAAATGAAGAAATTTTTAGCAGTTATTTTGGCTGCTGCTTTGATGCTCACGCTTGTCGCCTGCGGTGACAGCGAAGAAGGCAACGTCAATAACGGCGGCGATGGCGCCGGCGTAAACGAGCCCGCAAATGTCGGAAACGACGAAGCAGAGGCTGAAGACGTAAAATCCGAGGGCGTTATGACCTACGCCGAATACGCTGCGGCAGCCGTTGACACTCAGGTCACCGTAGAGGCATATGTTCAGGGAAAGCAGTCCTGGTGGGACAATAAGGCCACCGTTTACACCCAGGATAAGGACGGCGCTTACTTCCTCTATGAAATGGCCTGCTCCGAGGAAGACTATGCAAAGCTCACCACCGGCACCAAGATAAAGGTCACCGGCTACAAGTCCGAGTGGTCGGGCGAGGTCGAGATCATCGACTCCACCTTTGAGATCATTGAGGGCGACACTTGGGTAGCAGAGCCTCTGGATGTAACTTCGCTCCTCGGCACCGACGACCTCATCAAGCACCAGAACGAGTTCGTTTCCTTCAAGGGTCTCACCGTTGAGGCTGTCTCTTACAAGAACGACGAGCCCGGCGACGATATCTATGTGACCGTCGGTCTTAACGGCCAGAGCTACAACTTCTGCGTAGAGGTTTACCTCACCGGTACCGACACTGAAGTTTACAGCGCTGTCGGCGAGCTCCAGGCGGGCGACGTTGTTGACATCGAGGGCTTCCTCTACTGGTACGAGGGCGTAAACACCCACATCACCTCCGTCACCAAGGCCAACTGATAAAGAGTAAACAATAAACCGGCTCTCCGTTGAGGGAGCCGGTTTTTGTGATGTTAAGAGGAAGTGAGCTGTCACTAAAGTGTATTCGAGGAGCCAAAATACCCCTCCCCTTGAGGGGAGGGGTCGGTCGTTCACCGAACGGTGAACGACCAGGGTAACAGGGTGAAGCCCCCTTCTCCCTCTATGAGGGAGAGGGGGGTCAGGGGGTGTGGAAGCAAAAACGTTTCGGCACCCACTGATATTTTACCGCCGTCAGGCGGCAAGTTTTTTCGTTTGCCTCGCTCATCGCTCGGCAAACAGGGGACCCCTTAATAGGGTCCCCTGCGCCCGAACCGTCCACCGGACGGATTCGGGCTACCCTCCTGATTTTCTTTTGTATAAGGATTTCGCAGCCTGCGGGCTGCGACCAGAGGCTTCTCGCCTCTGGACTCATCGCCACCCTTTTGAGAAAGGGTGGACCGAAAACTTTTAAGTTTTTGCGTTGCTAAACTTCCTATTAAAGGTCACGTTTGTTTCCGTCGCTTTAGTCGTTTGCTTCGCTCTCGACCCGAGTGCCATGCAACCTGACTCGACAACTGCAGATAAAGGCTTGACCGAAAACTTTTAAGCTTTACGCTCTTGATCCCCTTACTTCGCCGTCTTGCCTACGGTGTCGAACTCGCGGAGCGTTATTATAACATCGAGATTGCCGTTTCGCGTGCGGATTGCGTCCATAAGCTCGCGGCGGTCGGTCTTAGAGTCGAGAGTTATGTGATACCTCAGCTCGTAAAGCGAACCGAAATCGGTAGTCCTTATCTGATTCAGCGACCACTGCTCGGTATATTTGTCGAGAAATTCGTCAAATGCACCCTCAAAATTGAGGTCTTCGGGGACGGTTATTTTCAGCGTGAACTGGTTTTTCTTCGGCACGCCGAAATTCGTGACCGCAAGTATCACCATCACAGCGCAGATTATAAGCGTTATCACTATCGAAACGCCGTAGTAACCCGTACCGCAGCCCACGCCTATAACTATCGCGAATAAAAGACTCGCTATGTCCATAGTGTCGCGCGGGTCGCTGCGTATGCGCAGAAGAGCGAGTGCGCCGCCCAGAGATACCGCCGCCGCAACGCTCGAATTCACCAAAAATATGACGCTCGCCATAAGGGGAGCAAGAATGACTATCGCCGCGGGGAAGTCCGAGGTGTAGCCGCGCTTGCGCTTTGTAAAAAGATAGACCGCGCTCAATATGGCTCCGAGAATAAGCGCTATCCCCACCGAGGTAAGCACCCCCTGCGCGTTGAGCCTTACGCCTCCGGCGTCGGGAAATAAAAACTTTGTCATGTCAGTAAATTCCTTTCAATGCGGCTGCGGTCGTCAAGATGAAGGAAATCCCGCCCGCAGAACCGCGTGTATTCGTTTCCGTATTTCGAGAAGTGCGTCATAAATATCCGCTCTTCGGTGAGAATGTCGCAGAGCCATTTTGGCGGCGCGTGAATGAATTTTATCTCCATAAGGCGCTCGTCCGGATTCAAAAGCGGCTTTCCTCCGCCTCCCTTTGCAAGGTCTACGTCATATCTTCGCGTGAGGATATTGCAGTCAAAGGTAATGCGCAGCGTAAGGTCGAGCCTGTCCGTCAGGGCGATGCGCTCGTAGCTTATAAACACCTTCGGCGACACCTTTTTAAGCCCGAGAAAATATCTGAACTCTTCTATCATTCTTTTTGCTGTATAGTCTGAAGTTTCGGGCGTAACGCCGTCGCACACGAAAGAAAGCGCCGCATTGTAGGGGAGTATCACTCTGCGCTTGGTAACTATTCCGCCGATCTTGCGCTTGAGCTCCAAAAAAACGGTCTCTTCTCCCGTCTTCGGGAACGAGTAGCCGCGTATCCTGAGCTTCTGCTTGAATTTCGGGCGCATAAGCGAGGCATTTATAAGCGAATTCGAGTCGTCGTCGAAATAAATGTTATATATCCCGTAGACCTTTCCGCCCTCGTTATATTTGTCGAATTCCATTCCGCGCTCGTTTATCAGCCGGCTTATCAGCCTTTGCTGCTGCGAGGCGTTTATAAGATATTTTTTTTCGTATCTTTCAAATGTAAAGATCGCCAACGCTTCACCCCGCAAACGTAAAATTATCCTGAACACCCATACATTGTATCAAAATATCCGAAAAATATCAATATCTATTTTTAAAAAAGCTGTGAACTTGAAATGAAAATTTCCGGTATAATTAAAATCAAAAAGAAAAGCTCCCCAAAAAGGTTGCCCCTAATAAAACAACATTATTATTGTTTTCCGAACCGATGTATTATTGCATCGGTTCGTTTTTTATGTTCTCAAACAGGCTTTTGGGCAGGATTCCCGCATAGTTGTAGGAAATATCTATGTCCACAACCCGCTTTCCATCGACTTTCTTAGGCTTGTGAACGTATACTGCCTTGACCAAATCATTTAGTATTGCAGGCGTGAGTTCTGTCATTTCCAAGTATTTCTTGACCTTAGCGATGAATTTGTTGATGTTGTCCGCTTGCTCCTCTTGCTGCTCGATTTCTGCTGTTAGAGTTTCCAATCTTTCACGAAGTTCAGCCTGTTCGGCTTCATAGTCACTCGAAAGCATTTCATATCTTGCTTCTGAAAGTCTTTGATTGGCATAGTCCTCATAAACTTTCTTGAAGAGCCTGTCAAGCTCGTCAATCCTTCGTTCAATCTGACTGACCTGTTTCTTCTTGCTCGCCAAAGCTTTCTTCATCTCGGATTTCTGCATTGCTCCAAGTGCCGCCCGAAACTTTTCCTCGTAATTGGCAACAAGCCACATCACCGTACGAATGTGGTGAAGAACGCCTTGCTCCAAGATAACCGCTCGAATGAAATGAGTTCCGCAGACTTCTTTTCCCTTTATCCTCGACGTTGAACAAACGAAATGGTCTTGCCGTTTGTCAAAGTTTTTTGTAGTGCAATAGTACATCTTTTCTCCGCAATCAGCGCACCTAACGACGCCCGAGAACATATTCGTTTTGCCTGTTCTCGTCGGTCTGCGCTTGTTCTTGCGAAGCTCCTGCACACGGTTAAATGTTTCCTCATCGACAATCGGCTCGTGAGTGTTAGGGAAAATTCGCCACTGCTCCTTGGGGTTGTCAATCGTTTTCTTGGTCTTGTAAGACTGCTTATGCGTCTTAAAGTTGACCGTATGACCAAGATATTCCCGATGCTCTAAAATGTCCGAAATGCTGTCGCCCGTCCAACGGTATGGATTTTCGGGCAGAGGATTCCTTGTTGCAAGACCGAGCGAATTAGCGTGAACGGTGGGAGTTGGCACTTTCCTTGACTGCAAGATTCGAGCTATTTGCGTCGGACCGTTGCCTGCTACGCAGAGGCTGAAAATATCCTCGACAACTTTAGCAGCTTCCTCATCGACTATCCATCGCTTTTTGTTGTTGGGGTCTTTCAAGTAGCCATACGGAGGATTGGTGCAAAGGTACTCTCCCGATTCGCCTTTTGACTTCATCACCGCTCGGATTTTCTTACTCGTGTCCTTGGCATACCATTCATTGATGATGTTCAAAAACGGAGTGAAGTCGCTGTCCTGCTGGTTCTGGCTGTCGATGCCGTTATTGATTGCGATGAATCGCACACCTTTTTCAACAAACAGAACTTCAGTGTAGAAGCCGACTTTCAAGTAATCTCTCCCGAGGCGGGACATATCCTTTACGACCAAAGTCCCGACTTCTCCGTTCTCGATTTTGTCAAGCAATTCAGTCCATGCGGGGCGGTTGAAGTTTGTCCCCGAGTATCCGTCATCAACAAAATATTGAAGATTTTTTAGACCGTTATCCTTGCAAAACTTCGAGATGATCGATTTTTGATTGGAAATTGAATTTGATTCACCGGCAAGCTCATCGTCGCGCGAAAGCCGACAGTAAATCGCTGTTATTTTTTCAGACTGCCTCATAGTTACTTCTCCTTTCGCTTGGCAGTCTGCCATAACAGGGCTGCTGACAGGAATTATACCACACTCACTCATCATTTTCAACTCCTTTATTGCTGTAAAGCGCAATATTTTTCAATATTTTTGCAGGCAGACTATGCTCGCCGTCATAACTTCCGGTGAAGCGATAGGTTGTTCCCTTGGATTCGATTGTTACCGTGACCGTAGGCAGGACGTTGTAGAATGGGTCTTGTACGATAATGTGACCGTTTTCATCGAATCTGATATTTCGCTTGCTCTTGATTTCGGGCTTTTCGCCGTTCTTGTTAAATTTCATAATCGT
>CANRLU010000053.1 GCA_947631535.1 uncultured Clostridia bacterium
GGCAGGCGGTTGTCGTAGATATAGGCATACTGCTCGGGAGTAATCTCGGAGGCGTCGAACATCGCGGCGGTGTCGTCGGCGGTAAGCGCTCCGAGCTGAGCCTGTATCTGTTCGGCATACTGCTGAGTAATTGTTGCGGCGAGTATCTGATTCAGATAGCCCTCCTTGGTTTCGGCGTCCATATTCTGAATATACGTCAAAACCGATTCCTCATCCATCTGAGTCTGCGAGACGAACGCCTGCATCAGCATATTGTCTATTGCCGCGTCGTCCATAGCCGCGCGGTACTGCCCTATCGCCGAAGCGAGGTATTCTTCGGTCGGGATAGATGCGAGCTCGGTATAGAGCGCGGATTTTTCGGTGTTGCTGAGCCCCGATACCCAGCCGTCAACGGCGGTCTTTATCTCCTCTTCCGAGGGCTCCTCGCCGTCGACCTTGAATTTCAGCCCGCTTATGGCGTCGGTCTCGGGGTCGCTGAGCTGAGCCTTAACGATGTCGCTCGAATTGGTCCGCTCGATGATGTAATCGGTAAGCGCGGCGGGATAGCACACCGCACCCGTGAGGAAGGAGGCGACGGCGTCCTTGCTCGGGCGGACTATTCCTACAACTTTAAGGCGTATCGCGTTGTCGGAGTCGTAAAGGAGCTGAAGTCCGGTGTCGGTGGTGCTGAGGTCGACGTAGCCGTCGCCAGAGCGCTGATATTTGTCGCAGTCGAGGATAACGCGGAAGTCGAGCCCCAAAATGTCGTCATAGCTCCAGCTTCCGAATTCCGAGGTGTCTATCTGCTCCTGATTCGCGGCGCTCTTGAGAGCGTCCTGAATGTCGTCGAGGGTCTTTAGCCCGAGGGCGTAGAGCATCATATCGCTGAGCTCGTTTTTGTCGCTCACGACGACTACCACCTCGTCGTAATTCTCGGGCCAGCGCCCCGCAACGAGGTCGTTCTGCTCCTTCAGAAGGTCGTTGACGAGCTCGCCGTCCATTCCCGCGAGCATCTCCTGCCAGGCGTTTATCTGCATAAAGTTGGAGAGAGTCGAGCTCGAGGTCTCAAAGCCCATCATCGAGTACATGCTGCTCATAAGCTCGAGAATGTCGGATTTAACGATCTTCCCGTCGGGGTCTTTGGTATAGACGTTCATATCGGCGTCGTAAACATAGCTTATCGCCGAGGAATACTGCTTTATTTCGTCGCCGTTCTCGATAAATTCCTTGAATTTTACGAGGTTGTTTTCCTGAGCCTCCATCGAGTTTAAGGAGTTCATCATCTCATACATTATCTTGCTCTCGTAAACGGCGTCGAGCTCATGCCCCGACTCCGAGCTGCCGTTGGCGGTGTCTCTGAGCGAAGTCATAAGCTGGGTCATATCGACCTCCTGGGCGTTTATCGTTATCGGATAGCTCGAAAGGGTGTCCTCCTGAACGCGGTCGATATAGGTCTGAACGCCGGTAGATACCGACAGTATCAGCGCGATGCCGATTATACCGATAGAGCCCGCAAAGCTTGTGAGAATAGTCCTCGTCTTTTTGGTCATAAGGTTATTGAGCGACAGCGAAAGCGCCGTGAAGAACGACATTGAGGTCTTCTGACCCTTTTTCACGCTTCTAACCTCGCTCTGATGCTCCGAGGCTTCTTCGGCGCCGTCGTAGGGGTCGGAATCGCTTATTATCTCGCCGTCGAGCAGCCTTACGGTTCGTGAGGCGTATTTATCTGCAAGCTCGGGGTTATGGGTGACCATTATTATGAGCTTATCCTTCGATATCTCTTTCAGGATATCCATTATCTGAACGCTCGTCTGAGAATCGAGAGCGCCGGTCGGCTCGTCGGCAAGGAGTATCTCGGGGTCGTTCACGAGAGCTCTCGCGATGGCTACCCTCTGCATCTGCCCGCCCGACATCTGGTTCGGCTTCTTTTTGAGCTGATCCCCCAGCCCTACCTTTTCAAGAGCCTCCTTCGCCCTGCGCCTGCGCTCCGCCTTGCCGACGCCGGAAAGAGTCAGCGCGAGCTCGACGTTTGAAAGCACGGTCTGGTGCGGAATGAGGTTATAGCTCTGGAAAACGAAGCCTATCGAATGGTTGCGGTAGGTGTCCCAGTCGGAATCCTTGAATTTTTTCGTGGACTTGTGGTTGATCTGCAAATCGCCGGAGGTATATTGGTCGAGACCTCCTATTATGTTGAGCAGCGTGGTCTTTCCGCAGCCCGACTGCCCCAGGACCGCGACGAATTCGCTCTTTCTGAATTCTATCGAAATGCCGTTGAGCGCGCGGACGCTCTCCCCTCCCGCGTCGTAATCCTTGATTATATTTTCGAGCTTCAGCATTATCTTTCCTCCCGATATTACCGAAATGCCGTTTTCTTCTTTCGGATGTAAATTTCCCGCTGTTATTATACCATGCGCCGCTGTCGTTTTCAATATTTTCTGTGTGATGACTATGTGAAAGATTACTAAAAATCGGGAGCAATTTTTGCTTAAAATAACAAGCCGCCCTATTCTGTATAAGGCGGCTGTTTGTCATCTGAAAAGCGTGCAGTTCCCGCTCTCGCGGAAAAAGCGTATCTTCTCCTCGATAGCCTCGCGGCTCACGTTGAAATACTTCGCGAGGCAGTCGATGCAGAGAAATTCCTCGGCGGTGCGAAGGACCATTTTTTTATAGATCGCTATGTCGTCCGACATAAGCTTTGCCCCGCACTGCTTGCAGGTCTCGAAATTCGGGCTCATACCTTAACGAGCTTTACCCTGTAAAGACGGCATGAGTGCGGCATAATGTGCGCCGAGAACCTCTCGCGGAAGGTGCCGACGGTCTTGTGCTCCCAGCAGTCGTAGAATTCAAGGGCAAATCCGGAATTGTAGGTGAGGCCCATATCCCAGAAGTTGAAGGATATTTCGGCGGGGTGCTCGCCGTCGGCGAAGTTTACAAGGCATATAGCATAGTCGCCGTTTTCGAGCGGCTTCACAAGGCCCTTGCAGCTCTGGTTGCACCAGTGGTCTATCTCATATACTCCCCTGCCCTCGGGGTCCTGATTTATCGCGATGACGTCCTTATTGAGGAGGATATTCTTCGTCTCCTCCGACATATTCCTTATATCGCAGCCTATCATCAGGGGGGAGTTCATTATCGCCCAGAGTGAGAAGTGGGTCTTATACTCCTCGTAGGTGCAGCCGAAGCCCTTGCCGGCTATCCAGCCGTTTTCGGAGTGGCCGCTCATTCCCACGACGAGCATATCTATGTCGTTCCAGCAGTAGGTGCCGCCCTGACTCTGCTTGTCGAGCTGAGAGAGCGCAAGGTTCTTTATGGAGTTCCAGTTGTCCTGAATGTCGCCCGTCGAGCGGAACATCTGCGCACCGGTGTTTCTTATCCAGTCGTGGACGTTGTCGGCTCCCCAGTTGCAGGCCGAGAAGAGGATATCCCTGCCGCAGTTGCGAAGCGCCATAGCCATTCTGCGGTAGAGAAGGTCGCCGGGAACGGTCTTGGGCTTGTAGCAGTAGTCATACTTCAAGAAGTCCACGCCCCACGAGGCAAAGAGCGCGGCGTCCTGATATTCGTGCTCGAAAGAGCCCGGGTAGTTGGCGCAGGTATGGGTCCCCGAGCAGGAGTAGATCCCGAATTTGAGACCCTTTGAATGAACGTAATCCGCGACGGCTTTCATTCCGTTCGGGAATTTTTCGGGGTCGGGAACGATGTTGCCGTCCTTGTCGCGCTCCTTAAGGCTCCAGCAGTCGTCGATGACGACGTATTCATAGCCGGCGTCCTTAAGGCCGGTCTCCACCATAGCGTCGGCGGCACCCTTAATGAGGTTTTCGTCAATTTTCCAACTGAATGTGTTCCAGGAATTCCAGCCCATAGGCGGTGTAAGTCCGAGATTCTTCGGCATATTCATTACCTCCAGCAAGTCAGATTTATTTTGATTCAAGGGCTTTTCACCCGCGGTTATTATATCAGCGCGGCGGGCTTTTGTCAATCGCAAAACAGAAATTTTCACACAACATTCAGAAAGGCTTTCGACGGTGTGAGGATATGTTAAATTTATGACAGGTTAAGAGGACAATTTGAAGCCGAAGTTTGACATTTACGGAAAATTCGGTATAATTCTTTCGTAAATCCTAACCGGCTGCTTCTTTCTTATACTATATCTGCGAAAGCTTTCAAAGGGGACAGAAAAATGGACACAAAAACGGCTGCCCGACTTATTTCGGAAAATTTAGCTTCGGTCTATGCCTATGCCGCCTCGCGGCTCTACGAGCAGGACAAGGCGGAAGATCTCGCCTCCGAGATAGTCTGCGAGGCGCTCGGCTCGGCGGAGAATATTCGCGACGACAGGGCGTTCTGGGGCTTTTTCTGGAAGACCGCCGAAAACACTTTCCGAAAATTCATACGCCGCGAGGTGCTGAGAAAAAAGGCGGAGACATCGTATTCCGAAAGCTCGGGCTTCGAGATGGTGATCCCCTCGCACGAGCCCACGCCCGAGGAGGATATTTCGGAGCGCTCCGAAACCGAGGAGCAGATATATCTGATACGCCGCGAGCTGTCCCTTTTAACAAAAGCGCGCCGCGAGGTGACCGTCGCCTATTACATACGCGGAAAAAGCGTTTCGCAAATATCGGACGAACTCAAAATAAGCGCCGAAATGGTGAAATACCACCTGATGATGGCGCGAAAGCAACTGAAAGAAGGTTATAATATGGAGAGAAAACTGGGAAAATACAGTATTGACCCCGGCGTGTTCCGCATCAATTTCTGGGGCGACTGGAACCACTACAACGGCATTATTGACCGCAAACTGCGCGGCTCTATACTGCTTGCGGCATATAAAGACCCCTTGACCGCAGAAGAGCTCTCGGTAGAACTTGGCGTCGCGATGCCTTATCTTGAGGAGGAGATAGACGCCCTCGAGGCTGCGGGGCTTCTTTATAAGAACGGCAAGAAATATCAGACCGACCTGCCGATCCTTACGCTCGACTGCCAGCGCGAGGTCGAGGAAAAGACAAAGCCGCTTTATCCCGCTTTTGCAAAAGAGATATACGACGACCTCAAGGCGCTTCTGCCCGAGGTCAGGAAGCTCTGCTTCAAGGGCAGCGACTACGACGATAACCGCCTTTTGTTTATGCTTTTGAATATGGCGGTAGTGCGCGGCTACTATTATTCAAACTATGTTTCGCCCGTGAGCGGCGGACGCGACCTGCCGCTCGGCGGTCACGGCTTCATCTGGGGTCACGACAACGACTGGGTACTCCAGCACTTCCACGGCATAGAGGGTATTTGCAACTCCGAGGACGGAAAAACGTGGTTTTCTGCCGTAAACTACACTGCCATCGAAAAATGCCAGGACTTCTGGCGCTCTGAATTCGTCGAGGGCGTGAAGCTCATAAACGCCGCTATATCCGAAGAGACCGTAAGCAGCGGCGGAGACAAGCTCGCAGAGCTTATCGAGGGAGGGATAATAAGCTGCCAAGAGGGCAGGCTTTCGGCAAACTTCCCGGTCTTTACCGAGGAAGTATACACTCACCTTGTTGAGAAGCTGCTGAGACCGACATTCATAAAGATGAGCGAAAAGATGATTGAAGTCAGCGATATGGGCGAAAAGATTCTGTCGGCGGCAGCGCCCGCCCGTCTGCGCCCGCAGTGCGGCGACATAGCAAAGATCGCTTTCAGGCTCGACGTCGGCGCGATAACCTTAGAGCAGATGCTCGCCGACGGCCTGCTTAAGCTGCCCGACAAAATGACCCCGCTCTGCATCTTCGGCGTAAAGAAGTGATCTCGGCATAAAATTTCCCCTCGGGTTTGGGCCCGAGGGGATTTTCTATGCTGCATCGTCAGAATTTTTTCCTCATTTTGTCGAAGAACGACTTGCGCTCGGCACTGTTGCGGTCGTCGAGCGAATCGTCGAAAGCTCTTAAAAGATCCGCCTGCTTTTTGCTGAGGTTTTTCGGGACTTCCACCTTCACGCTTATGTGATGGTCTCCCCTGCCGCTGCGATAAAGCTTCGGCACGCCCTGATTCCGCAGAACAAAGGTGTCGCCGTTCTGGGTGCCGGCGGGGATCCTGTATTTCACGGTGCCGTCGATGGTGGGAACAACTATATCGTCGCCGAGGGCCGCCTGAAGATACGAAATCGGCACCTCGGTGTAGATATCGAAGCCCTCACGCTCAAACATCTCGTCCGGCCTTACGCTCACCTTTATTATGAGGTCGCCGTACGAGCCGCCGTTCACGCCGCAGTCGCCCTCGCCGGTTATTCTCAGGGTCTGGCCGTCGTCAATTCCCTGCGGGATATTGACGTTTTTCGAGAGGACTCTTCTCACTCTGCCCTGCCCCTGACATGTTGGGCAAATGTCGCGGATCACTTTACCGCGTCCGCCGCAGCGCTCGCAGGTCTTTGTGGTCTGGAAAACTCCGAGGGGCGTGCGCTGATTTATCCTCACGGTGCCGGTGCCGCGGCAGTCGGGACATGTCTCGGCCGAGCTGCCCGCCCGCGCTCCGGTTCCACCGCAGTCGGGACATTTTTCGAGGCGGTTCACCCTTATGTCCACGCCGGTGCCCTTGCAGGCGTCCATAAAGGATATCTGCACGCCGGTGCGTATATCCTGACCGCGCCTCGGGGCGTTGGGGTTAGAGCGGGTCTGCCCGCCGAATCCGCCGCCGAAGAAGCTCTCGAATATATCGCCTATATCGCCGAAGCCGCCGAAGTCGCCCGAGAAGCCGCCGGAATATCCGCCCGAGTAGCCACCGCCCTGGCCCGCTCCGTAAGAGGGGTCAACGCCGGCAAATCCGAACTGGTCGTATTTGGCGCGCTTATCCTTATCCGAGAGAACGTCGTAGGCCTCGTTTACCTCCTTCATCTTCGCCTCGGCTTCCTTGTCATCGGGGTGAAGGTCGGGGTGGTATTTTTTCACCATTGCGCGGTAGGCTTTTTTCAGCTCGTCGTCTGAGGCGCCCTTTTGCACGCCGAGAACTTCGTAATAATCTCTTTTGTCTGCCATATATACACTCCGTTAATGTATTTTGCGGAATAGGCGGAGACCGCACCACGGCGGCCTCCGCTTTTTAACATCAGTTGTTGAAATTGGTGTCTACATAGTCGTCGGGATTCTGCCCTGCGCCGCCCTGAGCGCCGGGGTTGCCGCCCTGCTGACTATTCTGCGAAGCCGCCTGATAAACCTTTGTCGCAACGGCTCCAAAGGCGGTCTCGAGCTCTTTCTGCTTCGACTTTATAAGCTCGATGTCGCTTCCCTTGAGGGCCTCCTCGAGAGCGGAGATCTTGGATTCGACGTCGGCCTTGTCGGAGGAATTTACCTTATCGCCGAACTCCTCGAGCGACTTGCGGCACTGGAACACCATCTGGTCGGCCTGGTTGCGGGCCTCGACGTCTTCTCTCTTCTTCTTATCCTCGGCGGCGAAGCGCTCGGCGTCCTTAACCGCCTTGTCGATGTCTTCCTTCGACATATTCGAAGAGGAGGTGATGGTTATGTTCTGCTCCTTGCCGGTGCCGAGGTCCTTTGCGGTGACGTGAACGATACCGTTGGTGTCGATATCAAAGCTCACTTCTATCTGCGGGATACCTCTCGGGGCGGGAGCTATGCCGTCGAGCCTGAACATTCCGAGCTGCTTGTTGTCGCGGGCAAATTCGCGCTCGCCCTGGAGAATGTTGATGTCAACGGCAGTCTGATTGTCGGCCGCGGTGGAGAATACCTGCTTCTTTCCGCAGGGGATAGTTGTGTTGCGCTCGATTATCTTCGTGAATACTCCGCCGAGGGTCTCAAGTCCGAGAGAAAGCGGGGTAACGTCGTTGAGGACAAGGCTGGAATCGATATCGCGGTTGAGTATGCCGCCCTGGATAGCCGCGCCGAGCGCAACGCACTCGTCGGGGTTGATGCCCTTGAAGGGCTCCTTGCCGGTTATCTTTCTTACTGCTTCAACTACGGCGGGAATTCTCGACGAACCGCCTACCATAAGGACTTTGTTTATCTGGGAGGTGCTGAGTCCCGAGTCTGAAAGAGCCTGGCGGACGGGTCCCATAGTCATCTCAACGAGGTCGGCGGTAATTTCGTTGAACTTCGCCTGAGTGAGGGTGTAGTCGAGGTGCTTGGCGCCGGTGGCGTCGGCAGTTATAAACGGCAGGTTGATGTTGGAGGAGGGAACGTTTGAAAGCTCTATCTTGGCCTTTTCTGCGGCCTCCTTGAGCCTCTGCATCGCCATTTTATCGGTCGAGAGGTCTATGCCGTCGGTCTTCTTGAACTCCGAAACGAGAAGGTCGATTATCCTCTGGTCGAAGTCGTCGCCGCCGAGGTGGTTGTTGCCGGCGGTAGCAAGAACTTCGGTGACGCTGTCGCCCATCTCGATTATCGAAACATCGAAGGTGCCGCCGCCGAGGTCGTAGACCATTATCTTCTGGTCTTCTTCCTTGTCGATACCGTAGGAGAGCGCGGCCGCGGTGGGCTCGTTGATGATTCTGCGGACGTTGAGACCTGCAATCTGGCCGGCGTCTTTAGTTGCCTGGCGCTGGGCGTCGGTGAAGTAGGCAGGAACGGTGATGACTGCTTCGGTGACCTTTTCGCCGAGATAAGCTTCGGCGTCGGTCTTGAGCTTCTGAAGTATCATCGCGGAGATCTCCTGCGGGGTGTAGGACTTCCCGCCCATCTGGGCCTTATAGTCGGAACCCATATGGCGCTTTATGGAGATGACGGTGTTGTCGAAATTGACGACAGCCTGACGCTTTGCGACCTGCCCTACGAGCCTGTCGCCGTTCTTCGAGACGCCAACTACCGAGGGGGTGGTCCTTGCGCCTTCACTGTTGGGGATTACTACTGCCTCGCCGCCTTCCATAACGGCTACGCAGGAATTGGTAGTACCGAGGTCGATACCTATGATCTTAGACATAATAATTACTCCTTTATATTCATATTTGATCGTCGTTTGACTGTATGCTCAAAAGCTCAATTAGCGATAACGACCGTCGCCGGACGGATAACTTTATCGCCGAGCCTGTAGCCCTTTTGATACACCTGCGCTACGGTGTTTTCTCCGAGATTTTCGTCCTCTATGTGGCTCACTGCGTTTTCCACAGACGGGTCGAACGTCTCTCCCACTCTTGCTATCTCCTCAACGCCGAGCTTTTTAAAGGCGTTGGCGAGCTGGTCGTAGATCATCATAACGCCCGCCTTGTATTTTTCGTCGGTGCTTTCGGCGTTGGCGGCTCTTTCAAAGTTGTCTGCAAGCGGCAAAAACGCCTCGACAGCCTGCGCCGTCGCCGTGGGATATATCTCCTGCCGCTCTTTAACGCTGCGCTTGCGGTAGTTGTCGAACTCCGCAAGGAGCCTAAGATATTTATCCCTCAGGTCGGCGTTTTCGGCTTTCAGTCTTTCCTCCTCCGAGGGCTTCTTTTCTTCCTTGGGCTCTTCCGAGGCGGGCTCTTCGGCCTTCTCCTCTTCAGAGACTTCCTCTAATGCTTCCTCGGCCTTTTCGGCCGCTTCCTGTTCGGTTTTCTTCTTTTCTTCTTCGGTCATAATTTATCCTCACTGTTATTATCATTGTCTTCTCCGCCGTCGGGCAGCTGACCCTCTTCGCCAGACGACAGCATCTGCGATATCTTTTCTGCGAAGTATTCCACATAGGGGATCACTTTGCGGTAATCTATCCTCATAGGACCTATAAGCCCGAGATGCCCCGCCACTTTGCCGTCTTTGAGGAAGTCGGAGCTTATAAGGCTGGAATTGCTTATCACAAAGTCGTCGTCTTCGGCGGAGAACATTACGTGTATCCCGCTGAAGCTGTCGTTCAAAAGGCGGCGTATTTCGTTGCGGCGGTCGATAAACGTAACTATGTCGTTATTGTCGATATCCGGACACTGCAAAAGGTTCCCCACGCCGCTTATATTTACCTCCCGCTCGGCCATCTCGCGGGTCATATCGAACACCCCGCGCACAAGCGGCGAAAGAGTGAGCAGATAGGTCCCCATAGCGGTCTCGAGCTTCGAGAGCATTTCCTCGCTCAAGAGGTCTATCGGTACGCCCTCAAGGTTTTCCCGCAGGAACTTCGAGAAGTAGTCTAAGTGCTCCTGCGTGAGGTCAATCTCGACGCGGCAGGTGCGGTTTTTTATCACGCCGTTCGAGGCTATCATAAGCACCACGTAAAGCCTCTTGCCGGTGGGTATGACCTCTACCTTTGATATGACCGAGAATTTCGGGCTCTCGGTGGAAACGAAGGTGGCGTATTTGGTGAGCTCCGCCAAAGCGTTGGAGGCCGACCTTACTATCCCCTCCTCCGAATATTCGTCCTTCGGGAGCATTTCGTCCAGAAGCTTTCTTTCCTCGGAAGAAAGAGGGTTCGTCTTTAAAAGACGGTCAACGTAAAGGCGGTACCCGCTGTATGTGGGAACTCTGCCCGCCGAGGTGTGGGGCTGCTCGAGATATCCCTGCTTTTCAAGCTCGGCCATTTCGTTGCGAATGGTGGCGCTTGAGGCGTTGATGTATTTCATTATCGACTTTGAGCCCACAGGCTCGCCGGTGACGATATATTCGTCCACGACGGCGGCGAGTATCCTAAGCTTTCTGTCATCCATCGGAATATCCCCCCTGACCGCTGCTGGCAGTTAAAGCCGCAGTCTGTTAGCACTCTTTAAATTTGAGTGCTAAATATAGTATACCCCGTTTTTTGCAGATGTCAAGTGTTTTTTAAAAAATTTTAAAAATAATTTTTCCGTCGAAGTTCCGACAGAATTTTCGCCCCCGCGCTGATATCTTTATAGCGCAGCTAAAAGGGGCAGGCGGCCCCGCTTTTTAAAAAAAGGAGGCGCCGATAATGGCAGTATATATAACCGACTCCGGCGACGGTATCCTTACGGCAAAGATAACCGGAGAAATAGACCACCACTCGGCGAGGTGGCTTCGCGCCGACATCGACACCGCTATTCAGGACAGGTCGCCCAACCGCCTGATACTGGATTTTTCGGGTGTGAGCTTTATGGACAGCTCTGGCGTGGGGCTCGTGATGGGCAGGTATAAGAATATGAAAGAGCGCGGCGGCAGCGTTGAGCTCAAAAATATGCCCGACTATATAGAAAAGGTAATGACGCTTGCCGGTATGGACAGGCTTCTCGGCGGGAGGTGACGGAAGATGAAAAAGGCGCAGAACGAAATGAAGCTTATATTCCCGAGCCTTTCGGAGAACGAGCGGCTCGCGAGGGTGGCGGTCGGCGGATTCATAAGCACGAAAAATCCGCGGCTGGACGAGCTCAACGAGCTCAAAACGGCGGTCAGTGAAGCGGTCACCAACTGCATAGTCCACGCCTACCGCGACACCGTAGGCCTTATTGAGCTCACCGCAAAGCTCACCGAGGACGGCGTTTACATAAAGATCAGAGACCGCGGCTGCGGGATAGAGGACGTTAAAAAGGCCATGGAGCCTCTTTTTACCACTCTGCCCGACGAAGAGCGCTCGGGTCTCGGTTTTTCTGTAATGGAGAGCTTTACTGACAGCGTTACGGTAAAGAGCAAAAAAGGCTCGGGCACAACAGTGGTCATGATGAAAAAGCTCCGGTCAAGAATATGAGGGCTTTATGTATATTACCAACGAAGCATACGCCGACGCCGCCGAAGCAACCGTCGAGGAGAATCTCGGGCTCGTGAGGCTCTGCGCGGGGAGGTTCCGCGGCAGAGGGATAGAATATGAAGAGCTTTACAGCGCCGGCTGCATGGGGCTCGTGAAGGCGGTAAAGGCCTTTGACAGCGGCCGCGGCGTGAGATTTTCCACCTACGCCGTGCCGGTCATTCTCGGGGAGATAAGAAGGCTCTTCCGCGACGGCGGTGCGGTAAAGGTCTCTCGGAGCCTAAAGGAACGCGCGATGAAGATATCCCGCGAGGCCCAGAAGCTCGAGCATCTACTCGGCAGGGAGCCTACCGTCTCGGAGATAAGCGGGGCGACGGGGCTCTCGGCAGAAGACGTATCCGAGGCGATATGCGTGATGCAGCCGGTGGTCAGCCTTACCCGCGAGACCGACGACGGCGACGAAATTATGGACATACCCGTAGACGCGCCCGACGTGAGGATAACCGACTCGATAGCGCTGTCGCAGGCGCTTGAAGGGCTCGACGAGCGGGACAGGCAGCTTATATACCTTCGGTTTTTTGCGAACCTCACGCAGCAGCAGACCGCCGAAAAGCTCGGAATGACGCAGGTCCAGGTCTCGCGGCGGGAGAAAAAGGTGCTCCTGTATTTACGTCAGAGAATGGAAGAATAAAAAAGCACCCCTGCCTTTGGGGTGCTTTTTAACTGCACATTTACTGTTCGCGGGTCTTGACAAGAGCCTTTACCCTCTCGACGCAGCTTTGGTAGCGCGGGTCGTTTCTTATCGGGTCGAACCATTCCCAGCCGTGTTCGGCGGTGAGCATGCCGAGATATATCGACGGATAAACGTTGAAGCAGTAACCGCCCGAGCTGTTTATAAAGATGCCTCTTTCGAGCGGGCCGGGCTGAGCGTTCGGATTATACCAGCTCTCCTCGGCGGTCCACTTAAGGGTCGGAGTGAAGCGCGAGGTCTCAAGCTCGACTCTGCCGGTTATCTTCATTGCCTTTTCAAGCAGCGATACAGCGTCCTCCAAGGTAACAAACGCCTCTTCTGTCCTGCCCATTGAGGCCAGATAGCAGGCGCGGCGCACGCCGATCTCCATTCTCGATTCCGCCCAGCAGTCAACGCCCTTTCCGCAGGTTATCGGGTGCTCGGGGGTAGGGGTCTCCTCGGCAAAGGCGTGGAGGATTCCGAGGCGCGCGGTGTTTTCGGCAAAACTGTGCTCAAGCGTTTTGGATCTGAGATCAGTATACAGCACGCGGCTGTTCACTGCGTTGTCGATGATTTCAAAGAGCTTGCGGTTCTGGAGCGGAGCAGCCTTTTCGGGCTCGTTTCTCTCCATATAGCGCCGCATCAGAAGCGCGTCCCTGCCGATGTCGAAGGGCGTTGCATAGCGCTTTATAAACGCGTCGATATGGTCGTCGTCCTCGATTATCGCCATTCTCTCGATCACATCGGCATCGCCGGGACATTTTTCGAGCCTTGCCTCGGCAAAAAGCCTGACCTCGGGCAAAAGGCGCTTGTCTTTAAGCTTCCAATAGAAGCTGTTGAGCCAGAATTTCCAGACGGCGTCGCAGCCCGCAAAGTCGCGGCGAAGCGAAGTGATTATCCCGACGAGCTTCTCATAACGCTCGTCTTCTTTGTCCGCGGGGAGTTCGAGGTTCTGAACTCTGAGGTATTCGTCGCAAAGTTCCCGGGCCTGCTTCTCCTTTTCCGACTCCGGAACCCCCAGAAGCTCATCGACCGAGACGGAAAAGCGCTCGGCAATCGCGGGTAAAAGCTCGATATCGGGGTAAGTGGCGCCGTTTTCCCAACGGCTCACAGCCTGGAACGACACTGCAAGAGCCTCGGCGAGCTGCTCCTGGGTCATATTTTTTTCGCGGCGAAGCCTTCTGATGTTTTCTCCCAAAGTAAGTTTCATAATAATTCTCTCCTTAAATTTGTTTTGATTTTTTCTCTCTGCAAAGAGGTTTCCTGCCAGCATCTTAAGTATAACCCGCAGTCAAGAATAAAACAATAACTCATTTTGTGAGAATTTTTCAATCTAAGTGAGAAAAGGGAGGACTCCTATCCTCCCCAATCTATCGTTATGGTCAGCAGGTCGCCGTCCATTCTCGCGCCGATGCTCCCGCCCATCTGCTCGACGAGCGCCTTTGATATTGCGAGCCCGAGACCAGTGGAGTTGCGCGCCGCCTCCACCGAAAAGAAGCGGTCGAAGAGCTTGCCGACGTCTACGCCGCCGAGATTCGCGGAGGTGTTGGAAAACTCCGTTCTGCCGCTCAGGGACATGGAAATGTAAAGGTCGCCGTCGGAATACTTGAGCGCGTTGTTGAGAATGTTGCCGTATATCCTCGAGAGCGCCTCGCGGTTAAGGCGCTTTATCACGCCGCTTTCCGGCAGCGATATCTGCGGCTCTATTCCCCTCTCGGTGAGGGCGGCGTAAAAGCCCGCGATGCTGTCTTCGAGTGCCGAGCGAATATCCATATCTTCGAGGGTCATATCCTCCGAAGTCGAGATTATCACGGAATACCTGAAAAGCTCTTCGGTGAGCTGCTTCATCGCCTCGGTGCGGTCGCGTATAAACCCCACGTAGCGCTCGACGGCCTCGCTTTTGGGCTCGCGCTCCAAGAGTTCGAGATAGCCGCATATGGCGGTGAGCGGCGTTCTTAGGTCATGAGAAACGTTGGTAACGGCGTCTTTAAGCTCTCTGCCGCCGCTTTCATACTGCCTTTGCAGGCGCTTGAGCTCTTTAAGATGGCGGTTGAGGTCGGCGGCGAGCCTGCGCACGGCTTTGTCGCCAGAGCTCACCGATATAAGCCCGTTGGTATCTTCTTTCAGGAGCTCGCCGATATCGCGGCAGATGCCGTCAACGCTGCGGCGCACGAGGTAAAGCTTCGCCCCGAAGAATACTGCCGCGCAGGCGAAGACAAAGCATAAAAACCACGCCATAGCGGCGTCACCTCCCGTTTTTTATAATTATACCCGCACGGAGGAAGATGTCAAGGAGGGGGAGTATTTGTATGAGGCACAAAGCTTAAAAGTTTTCGATCCACCCTTTTTCAAAAGGGTGGCGACGAGTCCAGAGGCGAGAAGCCTCTGGTCGCGCTCCGCAGAGCGCGAAATACTTATACAAACAAAAATCAGGAGGGTAGCCCGAATCCGTCCGGTGGACGGTTCGGGCGCAGGGGACCCTATTAAGGGGTCCCC
>CANRLU010000054.1 GCA_947631535.1 uncultured Clostridia bacterium
AGACGAAGCGGTCACATACCCGATTGAGGTATGGAACGAGCCGAACCTGCCCGGGTTCTGGGAAAAAGCCGATATGCAGGCGTATTTCAAGCTCTTCGACGAGACCTTTGCGGCGGTAAAGGAGGTCGACCCGAGGTTTAAGGTCGGCGGACCTGCGGTCTGCGGCGGCTCGGACGAGCTCTGGATATCGAAGTTTATGGAGCACTGCGAGGAAAAGGGCATAAAGCTCGACTTCGTTACCCGCCACCACTACACCACCGAGCAACCCGACCGAAACGGGCATTACGTCTATCAGGAGCTTATGGACCCCGAGGCGGGGTTTGCAAACCTCAAGACCACCCGCGACATCATCGACAGCCACGAACGCTATAAGGGTCTGCCGATACACATTACCGAGTTCAACACCTCTTACAGTCCCGACAACCCGATACACGACACAAACCGCAACGCGGCTTTCCTCTGCCATCAGCTTTCGAGGCTCGGAGACATCAACGAGAGCTATTCCTACTGGACCTTCGGAGACATATTCGAGGAGAACGGAGTTCCCTTCGCGCCGTTCCACGGGGGCTTCGGGCTCGTTGCAAACGGCTGTATCCCGAAGCCGACGTTCTGGAGCTTCGCTTTCTTCAAGAATCTCATCGGCGGCGAATGCGTACACCGCTCCGACGACGCCGTTATCGTAAAAGACGGAGATGTTTACAAGGGCGTCCTTTGGAACGCCGACCGCAAGCGCGAGGGCAGAGAGCTTTCGCTCGGCTTCACTCTCCCCGCGGAGGGCGAGCTCTGCCTTATCACAAAGACGGTAGACGAGAAATGCTGCAACCCGCTCAAGCTCTGGCACGACCTCGGCGAGCCGAGAAGCCTCAGCCGGGAGCAGAAGGAGCTTTTGCAGTCGGCGGCATACCCCGCAGTGAGCTCGCAGAGGCTTTCCGCCGAGGGCAGCGCGGAGCTTAAATTCGAGCTCGACGAATTCGCAATCAAATACTTCGAGCTCCGCCCCGCTCGCCTCACGCCGGACAGAGGGTTCAGCTACGAGAGAGCCGAGCAGCTCGGCTGATTGCGGTATGAAAGCGGTATTGACAAGCAGCATCGGAGGCTGCAGCAAGATAGACGATTTTCGGCTGCCCGAGCCGCTGCTTAAAACCAACGGGCTTCTTGACAGAATTGCGGCGATATGGCGCGAAAACGCAAGGGTGATGCTTATATGCTCCGACCCGACGGACTATTCAAAAAACGACGATATCTGCGCCTGCTACGCTAAGGCGTTCCCGATGAGCGGGCTAAGCGTTTCGCAGATCTGCATTTGCGACGACCGAAATCCCGAAGCAGTCGACGGTCTCGATAAAACCGACGTTCTGTTCTTATTGGGCGGTCACGTTCCGACTCAGAACAGGTTTCTGAAAAAGCTTCGGCTCAGGGAGCGTTTATCGGGCTACGGAGGGATCGTTCTCGCGCTGAGCGCGGGCTCGATGAACTGCGCCGACGAGGTTTACGCCTGCCCGGAGTTAGAGGGAGAAGCCCTTGACCCGAATTTTGAGCGCCGGATAAGCGGTCTCGGGATAACCGGCGTTAATATCCTCCCGCATTTTCAGTACTTCAGGAACGAAAGCCTCGACGGCTTGCGAGTCCTCGAAGACATCGCCTTTGCCGACAGCGCCGAGCGCGAGATAATCGCGCTCAACGACGGGAGCTACATTTATATCGACGGCGAAAAAACGACCGTTTACGGCGAGGCGTATTCTATCAAAGACGGGCGGCTGACCCTTATCTGCGAGGACGGAAAATCGCTCTCGCTATAAAATCAAACATCATTAAAGCGGTACCGAAGCATTCGGCGCCGCTTTTTTGCGCCCTTCACTCTCGGGCGGGCTCGTACATATAATGAAGCAAGGCTGTATAAAAACGATTTTGCCGTCAAAACTATTGTTAAGTAATTGGCAAGGAGAGTGAAATCAATGTCATCAGTCTACAGAGGTGAAATTTATTACGCCGACCTGAGCCCGGTCGTCGGCTCGGAGCAGGGCGGCATAAGACCCGTACTTATCGTTCAGAACGACGTCGGCAACCGGCACAGTCCGACCGTCATCGCGGCGGCGATTACGAGCCGTCAGGAGAAAACGCGGCTCCCCACTCATATAGAGATAGATTCTCAGTCCTGCGGACTTGCGAAGGACAGCGTCGTGCTCCTCGAACAGATTCGCACGATAGACAAAAAGCGCCTTAAGGAGCGAATGGGCACCCTCGACAGCACCGCGATGGATAAGATAAACAACGCGCTTTCGATAAGCTTCGGGCTGCAATAAAAAATACCGGCGGGGAAACCTCCCTGCCGGTTTTTATCTGAAGTTAAATGAGCGGGTCTATCGCTTCGCAGTACATATCGAACATCTCGTCGGCGTCGCCTGCGCCGAGCTGAATATGGGATATCTTTCCGTCGCGGTCAAATATCAATGTGTAGGGAATGCCGTCGGTCGGGTAAATATCGCTGATGGCGTAATCGGTGTCGAGAAGCGCGGTAAAGGCGTAGCCGTTCTCGGTGAGAAAGCTCTCGACGGTCTCCTTGTCTTCTCCGCAGTTGACGGTAACAAGGCAGAGGTCGTCGCCGTATTTCTCAACAAGCCTCGGAAACGCGGGCAGCTCGCCGACGCAGGGTCCGCACCAGGTCGCCCAGAAGTTGAGAAGAATTACCTTCCCCTTTTGGTCGGAAAGGGTGAACTTTTCGCCCGAAACGGTCTCGCCGGTGAAATCTCTCATCTCGCCGCCCTCTTCGGCAGCCGTGTATTCTTCAGGCTCGGCGGAGGGGCTGCCGCATGAGACCGCAAGCAGGCAGAGCGCCGCGACGGTGAACAGTATCAGGACTCTTTTGATTCTTTGCATTTTCTTTTCTCCAATCCTATATAGATGCAGTTTTGAGGGCAGCAGGATATGCACTGCCCGCAGTGGATACACTCGCCGTCGCCGACATTCTTTACGTCCATCTTGCACTGCTTTACGCATAAGCCGCAGCCGGTGCAGGCGGTTTTATCGACTCTGACGGCTATGAGGGCTATCTTGGCAAAAAGCGAATAGATTGCCCCCAAAGGGCATAAAAATCGGCAGAACGCCCTGTAAAGGAATATGCAGAGGACGAGTATCGCTATGCATAAAAGAGTCTTCCAGCCGAACAAAATGCCGATGACTCCGCGGTATTCCTCGCGCAGAGCTACAAGCGGGAAGCCGCCTTCGAGCGTTCCGGCGGGGCAGATATACTTGCAGAACGCAGGCACGGGAAGTCCCTTCGCGAAGGCATACCACAGAGGAAGCATCACCACAAACACCGCTAAGACGACGTATTTTAGCTTACTAAGAGCTCTCGTCACACGGCTCTTTTTTATCTTCGGGGTGGGGATCTTATGCAAGAGCTCCTGTATCAGTCCGAAAGGGCACAAAAACCCGCAGACCACTCTTCCCAGAAGCAGCCCGACGAGCATTATGAATCCCGCGATATAAAACGGCGCTTTATGCGGCATATTCGATATCGCGTTCTGGAGCGCGCCGAGCGGGCAGCTGCCTATCGCGCCGGGGCAGGAATAGCAGTTGAGCCCCGGGACGCAGACTCCCTTGTTCGAGCCCTTATAGAGCTTTCCGCTCACGAAGCCGGTAAGATTTGCGTTGTAGATGAGCGCCGAAGCGAGCTGAATGAGCCTCCGCCTGAAATTAAGTTTATCAGCCAATCCCGACACACTCCATACACAGCTTCACGGCTTTTTGCAGGGTATCGCCGTAGCCTCCCTGCATAAGCCCCAGCGCCAGCGATAAAACGCCGGCGCTAAGGACAACTATTCTTATGATTTTTCTTGCCATCATCAGAGGGTGGCGAGCTTCTTGAAGCTCTCCTTGAGGGCGGGATAGATCTCGGTGTAGAGCCTGTAGGAATCTTCGTAGGGCTTGATGTTCTCCGCAATGGGCTCCTGGACCTTATCGGTCTTCACTACTTCGCGGCAGGCCTCGGGAACGCTGGAATAGAGCCCTGTTCCGACGGCTGCCAAGAGCGCTACGCCGAGGGCGGGGCCCTCCTTGGAAGAAGCGGTCTTTACGGGGCAGGCGTAGAGGTCGGCGAGCATCTGCCTCCAGAGCGGAGAGCTTCCGCCGCCGCCGCAGGCCATCATATCGCTGACGTTTATATCCATCTGCCTGAAGACCTCAACGCAGTCGCGGAGGCTGTAGGAAACGCCCTCCATAACCGCGCGGAGAAGGTCCTTTTTGGTGTGCATGGCCGAGAGCCCGAAGAAGACGCCTCTTGCGTCGGGGTCGAGGTGAGGGGTGCGCTCGCCCATAAGATAGGGCAGGTAGAGCAGCCTGTTGGAGCCTATCGGGACGGTGGCGGCTTCCTTGTCCATAAGGTAATAGGGGTCAACTCCCATAAGGCCGGAGGTCTCCTTTTCGGCGTTGCAGAAATTGTCGCGGAACCACTTGAGTGAGAGGCCAGCGCCCTGAGTCACGCCCATAACGTGCCACGCTCCGGGGACGGCCGCGCAGCAGGTGTGAACTCTTCCGAGCTTGTCTATGGATATCTTCGATGTGTGAGCAAATACGACGCCGGAGGTGCCTATGGTGGTGAACGCCTTGCCGTCTTCGACGACGCCGGTGCCGACGGCAGCCGCGGCATTGTCGCCCGCGCCGCCGACTACGGGAGTTCCCTCGCAGAGGCCGACCATATCGGCGACATCTTTAGTGAGGCGGCCGGTTATCTCGCAGGACTCATACACCTTGCCGAGCATCGTGCCGTCGAGACCGAGGCCGTCGATTATCTCATCGGACCAGTCGCGCTTCGGGACGTTGAGAAGCTGCATGCCGGAAGCGTCGGAGACTTCGGTGGCGTATTCGTGAGTTAAAACAAAGCGTATGTAGTCCTTCGGCAGAAGGATATGGCGGCAGCGCTCGTAGTTCTGGGGCTCGTTGTTCTTGACCCAGAGTATCTTGGCGGCCGTCCAACCGGTGAGGGCGGGGTTGGCGGTTATTTCAATGAGCTTGTCTCTTCCGAGCTTTTGGTTCATCTCGTCTACTTCTTTTGCGGTCCTCTGGTCGCACCAGATTATGGAGCGGCGGATGACCTCGTTGTCCTTATCGAGCATGACGAGGCCGTGCATCTGCCCCGAAAGACCGATGCCCTTTACGTCTTCTTTCTTAACTCCGCTTTCGGCGACTACCGCCTTTATAGTGTTAAGTGCGGCGTTGGCCCAGTCAGCGGGTTCCTGCTCTGCGTAGCCGTTTTTGGGCTGATACATCGGGTATTCGATGGTTTTTGAAGCGATAACGCTCCCCTTTTCGTCGAACAGAACGGTCTTTGTGCCGCTCGTGCCGATATCCACTCCGATAACATATGCCATAATAATGTCACTCGCTTTCTTGTATTTTTATCTTACCGGCCTTTTGACCGGATAATATACTATTCCGCCGGATACATTCCGATATCTATGAGCTCGTTTATCATATCGGGGTATCTCTCGCCGTCAACATCGACGTTCACACATTCGCCGGCATTGCCTTCGCTCAAAACGTCCCAGGTGAGGACGGCCCTGTCGTTCCTTTTATATCCGAGCGAGCTAAGAAGCTTTTCAAACTCCCCTATCCTCTCGGAACAGACCGTCACCGTCTGGTATTCCTGCATATATATCTCGTCGTCGGCCGAATGTGAGCAGAAGCCGAATTTTATAACGCCGTCGGCATAAAGGATACCGCCGTAGCGCTTGAGTATCGCCTGCGCGACCGGCTCGGTGCAGTTGTCGAGATAATAGGTCCTCACCGAATCGTTGTCCGAAGGGATCTCGGCAAAAAAGCAGAGGGGCTCCTTTATAAGTTTAACGGCGCGGGCGAAAAACTCCCCGTAGTCCTCGGCGGAAAGGCTGAAAGTCATCTTGGAGCTTTTCAGCTTATACTCCCGCCCCACGGCGGAAACATCGGGTATGCTCACGCCGGCTATAAGTCTAAATTCCGAAATTCCGACCATTTCCCCTCTTGAGTCCCATAAAAAGGACTTATTTTTAAAAATTTTCAGAATGAGTCCGTATCAACGGACAGATGCCGTAATATAATGGAATCAGACAAAGGACGAAAGCCTTTGAAAAAAACACGGAGGTAACAAAAAATGATGATCTATCTTATAGTGCTCGCGCTCGGACTGCTTTTTATCTGTTCGCTGAGGGACGGCCTGCTCGTATTGCAGAACCGCCGCGACGCCGCACGAGCTCGCCGTCTTGAAAACATTTCCGAAGATATTATACCTCAAAGTGAAGAATATTGCAAGAGATTTGAGCGCGCAAGCTGATATTTTTATGGAATTTGACAGATTTATTACCGAAGTGAGCCTTAAAAGTCCCATTCCCAAGGGGTCTTACCTGCAAAAACTCCCCGCGGTCAGATTTTTGGAGCGGCAGCCGCTCGAATTCAAAAAGCGGGTGAGCATATTCGTCGGGGAGAACGGCTCGGGAAAGTCAACGCTGCTCGAAGGCATAGCCGCGGCCTACGGGTTCAATCCGGAGGGAGGCTCGCTGAATTACAGCTTTGAGACGAGGGCGACACATTCCGAGCTGTATAGTCACCTTACGCTCTCGAAGCTTTTTCGGCCGCGTGACGGCTTCTTTCTGCGGGCGGAGAGCTTTTACAACGCCGCGAGCTATCTCGAAAGCCTCGACGAGATCCCCTGCGGCGCTCCGCCGGTGCTCGGTGCTTACGGAGGAGTATCGCTGCATAAGATGTCCCACGGGGAGAGCTTTTTAAAGCTCGTGCAGAAGCGATTTTCGGGAAACGGGCTTTATATCTTAGACGAGCCCGAGGCGGCGCTCTCGCCGATGAACACGCTGACGCTCATATGCGAGATAAAGCGTCTTGCCGACGACGGCTCGCAGTTTATCATCGCCACGCACTCGCCGATGCTTATGGCTCTGCCCGACGCCGAGCTGCTTTATATCTCGGACGGCGGGATAAAAAGCGTTTCTTTCAGGGAAACGCTTCACTGGCGGATAATGCTCGAATTTCTCGAGGAGCCGGAGAGAATGATATCGAGGCTGCTGCAATAATGCGGCGTTGGCCGAGCAAAAAGACTAAAAGATTTCGGTCGAACTCATCAGGAAATTTTAGCAGGGCAAAACCCAAAAGTTTTCGGTCAAGCCTTTCTCAAAAAGATAGGCGTTATTTCTATCCGCTCGCACTTCGCGGGCATATACGGCTCCGCCCGCTCGTGCTTGCGGAGAAATAATCGCATATCTCGGCTCGCAGGGTCGAGAGGCATGCGCGCCCAAAAGAGACTCGCAAGTTTTAAACAAAGCATAACCTTACCGCTTACTCCTTTCTCCAATATACGGCAAAGTCCTCCTGCCAAAAGTGCGGGAGGACTTTGCTTTTACGCGGAGGTCACTATCTCTATACCCGTAAAGTAGTGCAGAAGTATCTCTTTAAAATTGTATCCCTCTTTGGCGAGGCAGTTCGCCCCGCGCTGCGACATTCCCGCAAGGCTGCCGCTCCCCGAGACCGTAAAGGTGAAACGGTCGGCGGCCTCGCTGTAACGGTAGGTGAACCTCGCCGAAGGCAGATTTAAAAGCCGCGCGAGCTCCGTCCCGCTCACGATAAATCTTGAATCGAGATATACCGACTTTACATAGCCGTCGGGAGTTGTATCCTTATCGGTTATCCAGCCCGAAGCCCCGCCCAGTAAGATATAGCCGTCGGGCGAGGTGGTGAGACGGGCAAATACCTCCTCCGAAGTGTAGGTGACCGTTGTGATATAGGCGTCGGGCTCGCCGCTCGGCACCGATTTAAGATAGGGCAGGTCTACGCCGAGGACGGTCTCGGCGCTTTCCGTCGCCGTTCCCGCCGAATAGCAGTATGCCACGCTTATCGGCTCGCCGCCGTAGGCGCAGTATGTCCCCGCGGCGGCTTTGGCGGCGTCGCGAAAAGGCTCCAGGTCATAGCTGAGGCCGTCGCCTAAAACAAGCCTCGGATATTTAGAAGGATCGGTGCTGACGTCGCAGCCGCGGAGCTCTGCCGTCGGAGATTCGAGCTCCTCTATCCTGCGGCGGAGAATATAGGTATAGATCAGCACCGCCTGCGCTTTTAAAAGCTCCGGCTCGGCCTCGGGCGAAAGCAGCGCCGCGAGCGCCGAGGCTATATATTCCTCCGCCGTCAAAGTGAGCACGCGCTCCGATACGGTGTCGTAGACGTTTACCTCGGTGACAGCCTCATATGCGGGCTCTTCGGGAATAACGACCGCTTCGGAGACCGCATCGACGGCCTCGCGCGGCTCGGATATCGCTCCGACGATATACGGCACTGCCGGAAACAAAAGCAGTGCTGCGGTTATTAAGGCTATGCCCCTGAAAAAATCTTTCATACTTGTCCTCCTTTCGGTGATGTGACAAGTATAACAGCCGAAGATATATAAGATTGTCGAAGCGATGCAGCGACGGGACTAAATATAAAGAGCGGCCCGCAGCCAAAATGCCGCGGACCGCCATAAATTATCCGATGATGTATTTTTCTGCCGAATGAAGCAGTTTTACGTCCACAAGGGCGTCTACCTCTATGCCGTCGGGGGTGTATTCCTCGCTGAACACTCCGCCCTCGGCCCTTATTTTGGCAAGCAGCCCCGCCTCCGAAAAAGGAAGCTTGAGCTTTAACCGCCTCGCAGTCTCGGGAAGAGCCTTCGATATCTCTTCGAGCAGCCTGTCGAGACCGGTGCCGTCCTTTGCCGAAATGAGCACCGTCCCCTCTTTGAGCGAAGAGCCGTCGTAGTCGGAAATGTCGCTTTTATTCAGCACCGTGATGACGGGTATGCCGTCGCAGCCGAGCTCCGAAAGAAGCTCCTGCGTGACCCTCGTCTGCTCCGCGATGTCGGGACTCGCGCTGTCGCAGACGTGAAGGATAACGTCGGCGCCGGCGGCCTCCTCAAGGGTAGACTTGAACGCCTCCACAAGGTGGTGGGGCAGCCTGCTTATCAGGCCGACGGTGTCGGTAAGAAGAACGCTCCTGCCGTCGGGAAGAACTATCGAGCGCGAGGTGGTCTCGAGCGTGGCGAAAAGCTTGTTTTCAACGAGCACTCCCGCCTCGGTCAGCGCGTTCATAAGGGTGGACTTGCCGACGTTGGTGTAGCCGACTATCGCAGCGGTGAGTACGCCGTCCTTTTTGCGGCGCCTGCGGGTGAGTTCCCGCCTCGACTCGATGTTTTTCAGCTCCGACTCAAGGGTGTCTATCCGCGAGCGGATATATCGGCGGTCGAGCTCGAGCTTAGTTTCGCCCGGGCCTCCCCTCATACCGACCGCGCCGCCCGTCCTCGAAAGCGATCTTCCCATTCCCGAGAGCCTCGGGAGCAGGTATTTATACTTCGCTATCTCGACCTGGAGCTTGCCCTCGCGGGTGGCGGCACGCTGGGCAAAGATGTCGAGAATAAGCATCGTGCGGTCGATGGTCTCGGTGTCGAGCACCTTTTCTATGTTTCTTATCTGGGCTGCCGTGAGTTCGAGGTCGAAGACGACTACGTCTATCTCCATTTCGTCGCAGAGAGTTTTCATCTCTTCGAGCCTGCCGGAGCCGAGGCAGGTGGCGCTGTCCGGCGCGGGGCGCTTTTGCACCACTTCGGCGACGGTCTCTCCGCCGGCCGTTCTTATGAGCTCCTTTAGCTCGGCGAGCGAACGCTCTACGTCGTAATCGCCGGTATCCACCGCGGCGATAAGCGCCTTGGGGACCTTTTCGGAGCCCGGGGCGCGGTCAAAAAGATTTTCAAAATTATCAGTCATATGTCCTCCGTATAAAATCAAATTGTTTTTGGGTAAAGACTTACTATGACTGCTCATCCGTAAGCCTTTGTCATCTGCGAATACGCATTTTTGTGAGCCTCCTTGAAGTTATTTGGGTTATGCGCACGGGCTTTTCGGGCCCGACGGTGACGTTAAAACAAAAAAGCGGGGCCGCAGACCCCGCCGGCATAAGCCTTTAAATGACTCCCCTCAGCTCGTTGAGCCCGAGCATAAGGTTCATACACTGCACGACGGCTCCGGCGCCGCCCTTGCCGAGATTGTCGAACCTCGCGGCCATAAGGCAGACGTCGTTATCGCCGAAGACAAAGATCTGCATTTTATTCGAGCCTGCCATTCCGCCGGCGTCGAGATATCCTCCGAGCTGCTCGGAGGCGGTGTCGAAGTCAACTACCTCTATGAGAGGCTCGCGCTCGTAAAAGCGCTTTACTACCTCCCATACCTGGCGTGAATGGAGCCTTTTGGAAAGGGTGCGAAGGTGGAGCGGAAGGGTCACGAGGATACCGTTGGGGTAATCGTCGATCATAGGGCAGAGCGACGGGCGGTAAGAGAGCCCGCTCGCGTGCATTATCTCTTTTTGCTGCAAAATGGCCTGGTCGAGCCCATACTGCCTCGCCGACGAATAGGCCCGCGGACGGCCGGGGTCTTCGTAAAGAGCTATCATATTGGCTCCGCCGCTGGAATATCCCACGACGCAGTTTACGTAAATGGGAAGATACGGCGGCATTATTTTTCCCTTGAGGAGCGGATTTATAAGCGCTACGGTCCCGACGGCCATAGGCGCGGGGAGCGAAACGAACCTTGCCGACGATATCTTTGCGCGCTGCTCGGGGCTGAGCTCGGGCATGCCGTATACCCAGCTCGGAGAAAGCCTGTAGGCGTTTGAGGTGTCTATTACCTTTACGCTGCGCTCGGTGATGAGCGGGATAGTTTCAACAACTGTCTGCGCGGACTGGCAGAGTATTACTATATCCGCCGTGTTGAGCAGGGATATGCGCTGCTCGGGGGTAACTCTGTTCTTGCTTTCAAGAGTGATTATCTCAAGGTCGTCGCGCCCGGCGAGCATTTTATTGAGATTTAAATTGACGGTTCCGTAATGCCCGTCAACGAGGACTTTTTTCAAATGTCTCACATCCGTTTCGGCATAATGGTGAAAATCAAACCTATTCACTGTAATTTTCACATATTTTTTCGGTTTTGTCAATAGACAAACGGACAATAAATTCTTAAATTTAAGGATTTTTATATTTTTTCGCCGTTTCGCTTTACTTTTTTCGGAAATCTGGTAAAATAATAGCGTTGGAACAAAATTTTTAAAAAAATTTTTTCCGAGTGCAATATTTTGCTCTGCTTCCGCGTATTACTTATGAAACGTATTTCGGAACGGACGGAAAGGAGTTCTTGGCCGGCTTCCGGCCGAATGATAAGAGGATTATGCAAACTGCTAACGACGTCGGTGTTTACATATCTTCTGTTGTCGAAAAATATTCCGACATGGTTTACCGCACGGCGTATCACGCTCTGTGCGACCGAAACTATGCCGAGGATATCGCTCAGGAGGTCTTTTTAAAGCTTATGCGGGTGCTGCCCGATTTTGAATCGGACGAGCACGAAAAAGCATGGCTGATAAAGGTGACACTGAATATGTGTAAAACCTATAACAGAAAGGTGTATTCCCACCCAACGGAGGAACTCACCGATAATATCACAAAAACCGAGAGGTTCGGTCAGGGTCCGGTAATGGAGGCAGTGATGGAGCTGCCCGAAAAATACCGCACCGCCGTGTATCTCCACTATTTCGAGGGCTATAAAGTGGGCGAGATAGCGGAAATGCTCGGCAAGAACCAAAACACCGTTTCCTCGCTGCTTCTGCGCGCGAGAAAACAGCTTAAAACTATTCTGGAGGGAGGGTTTGACGATGAAGATGACCGAATATAAAAACGAAGTCGGTTCGCTGAAATTGAGCGACGAATTCAAGGCGGAGCTGAAGAAAAAGATGCTCGAAGTCTACGAAGAGCGCTTCCCAGAAAAGAAAGAAGAAAAGATCACCGTATCCTCGTTCTCCAAAAAATACGGGAAATACGCCGCCATTGCGGCCTGCCTGCTGCTCGTCGTCTCTACGGCAGGGATACTCACCGTCAAAAATCTCCCCTCAAAATCGGCAGACGACAGTGCCGAAACCGTGCAGAACTCCGCCTACGACCAGTCGGCTCCCGCGCAGGGAGAAGACTCCGGCGACGAAGAGGGAGCCCTCCCGCAGGCGACGGAACCCTTAACGGAGTCTCCGGCAGAAGCGGATGAAGCCGTTGCGGAAGAAGCGGAAGAATACGATAACGAGATTCTGTACGACCCGATGCCCTCGCCCGAAAACACCGCTCCGGAAGACGACATCGATGAAGACGGGGACGTTGAAGAATCGGCGCCGGAAGCTCCGGAAGCCCCTGCCGCCGACTCGCCATATTCTCGGTATGCGAGCGAAGACTACGACGGCGACTACAACGGCGACGACTACGTTCTGGCAAAGCGCTCCGTGACAAGCGGCGGCTCTGCCTCGGTATACGGAACTTCGGAGGCTATGCTCGCTAATTCCTCGCCCGTGTTCGTAGCTCCGGCGGGCGGCGGTACTACAGACTCGGCGTCTGAAGGCGCAGAGCTTACGGCGGAAGGCACCGAGCTGATAGCTGAAGACGCAGAACCGACAGACGACTACATTGAAGCTCCTGCGGAATATGCGGATACCCCCACCGGACAAACGGAGGACGTCGAAGAAGCGGCGGATTCAGAGGAGTTGGAAACATATACTGGCGCCGAATGGAGCGCCATAGATACCTCGATCGCGAGCTATGAGTATTACGACATACGCGACGGAGTTATCGCAAAGCTCGACAAGATCGCGCTGATACGCTTTACCGTCGAGGACGCCTATACCGGCTACGTAGAAGTGTCGTTCAACACGACATCGGGGTTGAATATGGACGTCGCGACCCAGACCCTTTACAGCATAAATATAAATCACGAATACCTTTCAAACGAAGACGAGGACGCCGACAGACTGCTCCTCAACTACGGCACCGCAGAATATCAGCTCAAGGGCCGTCCGGTGATGGAGGGCGAATATATCGCGCTCGTATATGAAAACGCCGACGGCGTGCTCGAACCCGTCCCGCAGCTCGTATACTCCGTCCACAACGTGAACGGGCTCGACATCGCCTACCACGTTTACTGCGAGGACGGCTATGAAGTTGACCCGGGAAGCACCAATATGGGTATACTCCCGCAGGAGACGGAAATGGTCACAAATACGCTGAACAACCCCGAGCTGTACACACAAAAGGCGGCCGTCAGAGAGCTGACGTATTATCTGCGCAGAAACATTATGAGAATGGAGCCGGTGCTGATCAACATTTCGGGTGAGAAGCCCGAAGAAGAGCCCGAGGATACCGCTCCGGCAGTTACGGAGCCCGCGCAGACGGAACCCGCCCAGACAGAGCCGCCGGCAGCGACGGAGCCCGACCCCCATGCATATTCGAATCTTAGGGCGAACTTCCCGACGGGGCTGCTCACAGTCACGAACGACGACCCAGATGCCGACGGGATCATAACCGTCAACGGAATATCGGTGGGAAGCAGTCTCACGGACGCTGTAAAGGCATTTTACCTTACGAAGTACAGCTTCACTCCCGACGCCGTGATAACGCTCATAGCATCGGAAGAAGACGGAAGATGGTCGGTAAAGGTGACGTTTGAAGACGGGATAGTTTCGAAGATAGAGATGCAGAGATAAAAGCAAATATTACAAATCCCCTGTCCTAGGCGGGGCGTCATAAGGAAGTTAAAACTAATTTTTCTGAAACGGTGTGATTTCGGTCACGCCGTTTCTCTTTGCTTTTCCTGCTGCAAAAGCTCGTTAATGGGTATGAAGTTCACAAGGTCATACTGTATCCTGATTTTTTGCTTCTTCTTGCCGCTCGATTTGTCAGGTTTCTCGATGTAGATTGCCTTTACAAATTCTCTCAAAGCATAAGGCGTAAGCTCCTTAAGTCCCTCATATTTCCGAGCCATCTTAATGAACAGTTCAAGATTTTCAGCCTGCCGCTCTTGCTCTGCAATTTCAGCTTGCAAGGAAACAATCTCGGATTTGAGCATTGCTTGCTCGTCCTCATATTGCTCGCTCATCATTGCAAACCGCTCGTCACTAAGTTTTGCCGCTACATTGTCCTCATAAATCTTAATGAATAGGCGGTCAAGTTCGGCAAGGCGCTTCTCTTTTTGAGCAAGTTTTCGCTTAGCTGACTTAATAATTTCCGAGCTTTTGAGCGACATTTTCTCGGTCATAACTCGTCGAAAATAATTCTCGTGAGCCGTAACGTATGAAATCACAAACTGCATATTTATCAGCACAAGCTGTTCCAAAACGACCGCTCGGATAAAGTGAATAGAGCAGCTCCCGGTGTTACTCTTGTAATTCCCGCACACAAAGTGGTCTTGTCGCTTTTCAAAGTCTTTGGTCGTGCAGTAGCGCATTTTTGCTCCACAATCCTCGCAATATACCAACCCAGAAAACATACTGCTTTTGCCTGTTCGTGTCCTACGGTGACGGTGTTTACGGATTTCCTGCACTTTCTCAAACACTTCTGGACTTATAATCTCGGGGTGAGTGTTCTCAAAAACCGCCCAATTTTCTTCTGGGTTATCCCGCTGTTTTTTATCCCAAATCGAGTTGGTATAAGTTTTAAAATTGACGGTGCAGCCTGTGTACTCCAAGCGTTCCAAAATATGGACGACCGTGTTTGCATTCCAACGATATGGGTCAGCATTTTCAGTACTCGGCGATTTTATGCCCTTGCGATTTTTATACGCTGTCGGCGTGAGAACGTGATTCTCTCGCAAAGCTTTTGCGATTTGCAAAGGTCCGCGACCCTCAATACACATATTAAAAATGTCCTTGACTACGCTCGCCGCCTCATCG
>CANRLU010000055.1 GCA_947631535.1 uncultured Clostridia bacterium
AAAGCCATACCCGATTGCTCGGATATGGCTTTGTATAAACTAATGAAATTAGTTTTGCACCCCTGACGGCAGACCGCAGTAATAAAATTTTGGTTTTGTCGTTTTATGCGGGACTGCCTAAAGGGGAGCTTTTTGCACCGTGAATTATTCCTCCTTGGGAGCTCCTACGGGGCAGATCGCTTCGCAGTTGCCGCAGCTGATGCAGGTATCGGGATCGATAACATACTTATCGTCGCCCTCGGTGATCGCGCTTACGGGGCACTCGGCAGCGCATGCGCCGCACTTGATGCATTCGTCGGTAATTTTATAGGCCATGGTGTCTCCTCCTTCAAGAATAAAAAATAAGTACAAGAGCTTGGTATTCTCTCAACGTTATTTTAGCATATATTCCGAAATAAAGCAAGTGTTTTTTAACTTTTATTTTTCGGTTGAAATTTTGCCCGAGATATGGTATTATATTTTATATGTTTTTTGAGCGAAAGGGGCGGTGAGAGGTGATCAAAAAAATATTCGGGCTTATTTGGCAGTATCTCCGCCGGCTCGACAAAACCCTGCTCTTTCTGACCCTCGGCGTATGCGCATACAGCGTTACAGTGCTCTATTCGCTCGTTATCAACAGTCAGACTCAGTCTATAACCAACGCCGCGCTTGATTACACCGATTACCGCACTCAGGCTCTCGCCGCGCTTCTGGGAATCCTTGCCTCGCTCGTTATCGCCGCGTGGGACTACCGCAAGTTTTCAAAGCTCTGGTTCATATATTTCCCGCTGATGATCGGGCTCACCTGCCTTACGTTCACCTCGCTCGGAATGTCCGGCCTCGAGGGCGCCGACGACCGCGCCTGGCTCGCGATAGGCGGCTTCACCGTTCAGCCCGCCGAATTTTTAAAGCTCGCGTTTATCCTCTCGTTTGCCTACCACTGCCATAAAACGAAGGATTTCTTCAATAACCCCCTCAACGTCATCACTCTCTGCATACACGGGGCCGTGCCGATAGGTCTCGTTATGCTGCAGGGCGACGACGGCACTGCGCTCGTTTTCGCGGCGATGTTCGTTATGATGCTCTTTGCGGCGGGGATATCCTGGAAATACATTCTCGGCGCGGGGATACTCTCGCCGATAGCCGTGTGGTTTATGTGGAGCCATTATTTGCAGCCTGTCCACAAAAACCGCATACTTTCGATAATCAACCCCGAAAAATACGGCACTGCCGACTCGCTCTATCAGACCAACCTCGCCAAAATAGCCCTCGGTTCGGGGCAGGTGAGGGGAAAGGGCCTCTTCGGCGGAGATTACTCCTATGTTCCGGTGAGCCATAACGACTTTATTTTTTCCTATTACGGGCAGACCCTTGGGTTCATCGGCTGCCTTGCCCTTGTGATACTTCTTGCCATGATATGCCTTCGGATTCTCGGAAACAGCCTTCGCTCGGGAGACACCTTGGGCAGGATAATCTGCGTCGGCGTTTTTGCATACCTTTTTGTGCAGAGCGTTCTCAACATAGGAATGGTGATGGGCGTGACGCCTGTAATAGGGATAACGCTTCCGTTTGCCTCGGCGGGCGGCAGCTCTATGCTCACCTCCACCGTCGCGATAGGTCTCGTTATGTCGGTGCACTTCCACTCCGCGAAATACGACACCCTGTTTGCCAAAAAGAGGTAGCGCCGTGAGATTTAAAAGCAATATTCAAAGAGCGCTGTTTATTATGCTGATATGCAGCTTCGCGGTGATGGTTTTCTGCTTCTTTTTGAGGGATATCGGCTTTTTCGAAAGCCTGGGCATCACTGCGCTTGCAGTTTTTACCCACGCCGTCATAAGATATTCAGGCCCCGTTATCGTAGCTATACTTCCGAAGCGCTTTACCGACCCTTCGCGGCGATGCTATCAGCCGAAAAAACGGGAGGCGGCGTTCTATAAAAAGTTGGGCTTTAAAAAGCTCAAGGGCCGCGTTCCAACCTACGACCCCGACGAGTTCGACATAAAAAAGAGGACGCCCCGGGAGCTCCTCGAAAATTCCTGCCGAGCCGAAGCGATACATAAAATTATAGCCATGCTGAGCTTTCTGCCGGTGCTTTATTCAATAAAATTCGGGGCGCTGCCGGTGTTCCTGCTCACCTCGGCCGCAGGCGCCGCCATAGACCTTTATTTTGTGGCGGTGCAGAGATATAACAGGCCGCGCCTCATAAAATATGCCGCTTCATACGGCAAAAATTCAAAGGAGAAGAATTTATGCAAAAAGTAACACTTTCGCAGTTGAACTGCTCCGAAAAGCGCTTTAACGAGCTGAACGCTATGTTTGAAAAGCGCTTCGGAAGACGTCCTTCGCGCTGGTTTTCCGCGCCGGGCCGAAGCGAGATTTGCGGCAACCACACCGACCACAACCGCGGCAAGGTGATGGCGGCCGCCGTTGACCTTGACGTTATAGCCGCCGTCGAGCCCACGGACGACGGCATAGTTACCGTAAAATCGGTCGGCCACGAGGAAAACAGGGTCGATATAAACGAGCTTTCGGTCTCGGAGTCCGAGAAAAACACCTCCACGGCGCTCGTCAGGGGCGTTTTGGCAGGGTTCAAAGCCCGCGGATATAAAATAGGCGGCTTCAACGCCTACACCCACTCCGACGTCTTAAAGGGCTCGGGGCTGTCGTCGTCGGCGGCGTTCGAGGTGCTCATAGGAACGGTTTTGAGCGGGCTTTACAACGGCGGAGAGGTCTCGCCCGTCGAGATAGCCAAGACGGCGCAGTTCGCCGAAAACGCCTACTTCGGCAAGCCTTCGGGGCTGATGGATCAGATGGCGAGCTCGGTCGGCGGCTTCACGAAGATAGACTTTGAAGACCCCGAAAAGCCTATTATAGAGGCGGTGCCGTTGGATCTCTCGGCCCACGGCCTGAGCCTTTGCATTATCGACACCAAGGGCAGCCACGCCGATCTCACTCCCGATTACGCGGCAATTCCTGCAGAGATGAAAGCCGCGGCGGCCTTCTTCGGGAAGGAGTGTCTGCGAAAGGTCTCGAAAGGCGAGATAGTTGCAAATATCCCCGTACTGCGCAAGAGCGTAGGGGACAGGGCGGTGCTCAGGGCGCTCCATTTTGCCGACGAGAACTTGAGGGTGGACGAACTCGCCGACGCCATAAAGAGAGAGGACATAGGGGCGTTTCTCTCGGTGATAGACCGCTCCGGCGAGAGCTCATACAAGTACCTGCAAAACGTGTATTCCTGCTCGTCGCCCGATGAGCAGGGCGTTTCGCTCGCGATATACCTTGCAAAATCGCTTCTTGACGGCGAGGGAGCGGCGAGAGTTCACGGCGGCGGCTTTGCCGGAACCGTGCAGGCGTTCGTCCCGAAGCACAGGCTTGAGAGCTTCATTTCGGGAATGGAAAGCGTTTTCGGCGAGGGGAGCTGCCACGTTCTGAACGTAAGACCGTTCGGCGGAGTTGAGGTGGCGCCGTGAGAATGAGAAGAAAGGCGCGCCTTGAGGAGCGCTTGGCCGCGTGTGAGGCCGACGGCAGGCTGCTTATACTCAACTGCGAAGACAGGCACTTTCAGCGAGCCGTCGAAACAAAGGAGTATCTCGACTTTGAAAAGCTCTTCGGGAACCTAAACCCCGTCGTTCTCGAGATAGGCGCGGGCAAGGGGCAGTTTTGCTGCGAGCTTGCAAAAAGAGAGCCCGACGTAAATATCATCGCGGTGGAAAAGTCGTCAAACGTCATCGTTGACGCCGCCGAAAAGGTCATAGCGCTCGGTCTGAACAACGTTGTGACCGTTCGCTGCGACGCGGAATACCTCGAAAAATACATACCTGAGCACTCGATAGGCAGGATCTACCTGAATTTCAGCTGTCCTTTCCCGAAAAAATCCTATGCCGCCCACAGGCTCACGCACCGAAAATTTCTTGAGATATATAAAAAGCTCCTCGCACCGGGCGGGGAGATCCACCAAAAGACTGACAACCGCGAGTTCTTCGAGTTTTCCGTCGAGGAGTTCTCGGAGAGCGGCTATACGCTCAAAAACATCAGTCTTGACCTGCACAACAACGGTTTTGAGGGAAACATCGTCACCGAGTATGAGAAGCGCTTTTCCGACCTCGGCCAGCCGATCTACCGCCTCGAAGCCTACCTGAAGTAACGCCTGCGCTCTCCTTTGAAAGGAGGGCGCTGTTTTTAGACACGTACAGATTTGAGCATATAAAACAGATAAAAAGTTTTCGGTCAAGACTTTCTCAAAAAGATAGGCGTTATTTCTTACCGCTCGCACTTCGCGGGCATATATGGCCCCGCCCGCTCGTGCTTGCGGAGAAATAATCGCATATCTCGGCTGGCGGATTCAAGGCGCAGGGCACTCGGGTCGAGAGCGAAGCGAACGACAGATGCGGCGTGAATATGTCACCTTTATATCACTTCTCGACGCCGCATTGAGGGTAGCCCGAATCCGTCCAGTGGACGGTTCGGGCGCAGGGGACCCTATTAAGGGGTCCCCTGTTTGCCGAGCGGTGAGCGAGGCAAAAGTAATAAGCTTTTGTCTCTGACGCTTCACTCCTCCGTGCTGGGCGAAGCCCTCCGCCTCCCCCAAGGGGGGGAGGCGGCAGCGCGCCTGCGGCGCGCTGTGCGGGAGCTGCGCTCCCGCAGGGCTTCGCCCTACGTTTTGGCGCCGAGCACTATAGGCTGGAGCTGCTCGCCCCTTAGCGCCGCCTCCGCCGCACTTTGCATAAGCCCGAAGTCCGCCACCATCGACATCGGCTTTTTCAGAATGTCGTCCTGACGGTAGGGCAGGAAGAAATAGTTGCGATAGTTTTGCAAAGCGCCTATGTTTCGCGCCGCGGCCGCAAGGGCGTCGTTGGTGGAAACGGCTATCAGTACAGGCCGCATATTCCGCAGATGGCTTTTTACCGCCATTGTCACGGGCGTGTCGTTTATGCCGCTTGCGAGCTTCGCGAGGGTGTTCGAGGTGCAGGGCGCCACTATCAGCAGGTCGAACATCTTTTTCGGACCTATCGGCTCTGCGTCTTCTATCGTCGAGATTATCTCCCGCCCGCTTATCAGACGCATTTTTTCGCGGTTCTGCTCGGCGGAGCCGAAGCGTGTTGACAGCCTGAACGCGTTGAACGAAGCTATCGGCGTGAGCTCATACCCCGCCTCCGCGAGCTTCTCCATAGCCTTAAATGACTCCTCAAACGTGCAGAACGACCCCGTAAAGGCATATCCTATTCTCGGTCTATCCACACTCTTCACCCTCTTTTTCAGCCTTTATTATCATATCCGCTATCATTCGGCCGGCGGTCTTCGGGGCAGTCTTTCCGGGGAGACCCGGGGCCGTCAGCGCCTTTATCCCGAGCTCTTTTGCGGCATCAAAATCGGTTCCGTAGGGCTTTGAGGCAAGGTCGAGTATCAGCGCGTCCTTTTTCAGATTCACGAGCTCATTTTTCGTGAGTATGGCCTGCGGAACGGTGTTTATAACGGTGTCTGCCCGACGGAGCGCCTCGCCGTCGCATAAGCCGCAGGCGCGATATCCGAGACCAGTAGCTTCGTCTCTTGCCAATTCCGACCTCGCAGATACCGTCACCGATGCTCCGAGCGCCGCCGCAAGCTCCGCGCAGGCTTTTCCGACCCTTCCGAAGCCGGTTATAAGTATCTCCGAGCCTTTTATGGCGGAGTCCGTCTCGCGAAGTATTATCTCTGCCGCCCCCTCCGCCGTGAGATACGCGTTTTTCAGGGTGAGCTCCTCGTCGAGGAAGAAATCGTGTATTTTTGCATTGCGCTCCGAACAGTATGTCATAAAGCTCTCCGAGAGTCCGCCGCCGTACACCGAGCCGCCGAATTTGAGCATATCGAGCGATGCCACAGCAGGTATCTTCTGACTTATCAGCGGAGTGTTGAGGTATTCGCCCGAGAGCGAAAGATATGGCAGAACAAGGATATCGGCCTGCCTGAGCTCCCATATCGGAGGGCTCGCCGCAAAGCCGTAGGTGTAAACGTCAAAAGAGTCGGCAAGGGCTTCGGCGGCATATTCCATACGCCTGTCGCCGCCCATCACCAGCAGTGTCTTTTTCATATATATGTCCCTCCAATAATGCCAAGGTCTATGCTTCAATTTATGCCGGCGGGCAGCTTGTGGTGAATTCACAAAAGTTTTAGGTCAGGCTTTTCTCGAAAACACTTTCAGCGCCCCAAATGCCGCTCTCTGCCAACGACCCCCGCCTTTTTGTCCCTGCTCCCGCTCTCTCCCATTGTCATAACGCCCACATGGCCGCGAAAACGGTGTTGAAAACTATTAAAATAAACCATTTCGCGGCTTTCGGAGGGCTTTTCAAAAAAATAGCTTGACTTTACGGCTTTAACGGCGTACAATATAAAACAGCAAATATTAGGGGTACTGTAGAATGAAAACCTGCTTTTTCTACTTTTATTATAAATTCCGAGCAGCCGAGAAAATTTGAGTTGTTTTCTCCACTGCTTATTCGCATTGAATATCCGAGTGGAGTATTTTTTTAAACGGAGCCGAGTATCATGAACAAGCTTGAGAGTGCAAGAAAAAAGATCAACGATATAGATAAGGACATCGCCGAGCTGTGGCTTAAGCGAATGGAGGCCGTGTGTGAAGTATCGGAATATAAGCGCGAAAACGGCCTTTCGGTGCTCGACAGTTCCCGCGAATCCGAGCTTATAGGCCGCGAGCTCGAATATGTCCCCGAGGAGCTCCGCAGCTGCTACACCGTATTCCTCAAAGGCGTTTTGGCGTCGTCGAGGCAGTATCAGCGCGAGCGCGAGCTTAAGCCCGAGGGCTCTCTTCAGGTAGAACTCGGTGACCGCAGCTACGATATAGTTATCCGCCGTGGCGCGCTTTCGGAAGCAGGAAAATATATGAAACTCGACCGCAAGGTCCTGATCGTCACCGACGACGGCGTTCCCGCAAGCTACGCCGAGACCGTTGCCGCGCAGTGCTCCGAACCGCATATTCTCACGCTGCCGCAGGGAGAAAAAACAAAGTGCCTCGAAAGCTTCCGTCTGATCTTAAGGACTATGCTCGAACGCGGCTTTACGAGAAAAGACTGCGTTGTTGCCGCGGGCGGAGGCGTTATAGGCGACCTCGCCGGATTTGCGGCGTCGGCTTATATGCGCGGCATAGATTTTTACAATATCCCGACCACCACGCTTTCGCAGATAGACTCCTCTATAGGCGGGAAGACCGCCATAGACCTCGACGGCTATAAAAACACCGTAGGGGCGTTCTGGCAGCCTAAGCTCGTGCTGATAGACCCCGATACTCTTCTTACCCTCGACCGCAGGCAGTATGCAAGCGGGCTCGCCGAGGCGGTAAAGATGAGCCTCACGAGCGACGCCGAGCTTTTTGAGCTCTTCGAGAGCGGCGATATAGACTCAAGGCTCGAAGAGATCATCAGGCGCTCGCTTATGATAAAAAAACGCGTCGTCGAGCAGGACGAGCGCGAATCCGGGCTGAGAAAGATACTCAATTTCGGGCATACCGTGGGTCACGGCATCGAGACCGCCGAAGAGGGCAGGCTTATGCACGGCGAGTGCGTCGCGCTCGGTATGCTTCCTATGTGCGGCAGCGAGCTGAGGCCGCGGTTAAAAGCGGTGCTCGAAAAGCTCGGGCTCCCCACAAGGATATCTGCCCCGCCTGAGCGGATAAGAGCCGCTATGGTTCACGATAAAAAGGCGGAGCAGGGCGGAGTTACGGTGGTAAAGGTAAAGGAAGCAGGGAGTTTTGAACTCGAAACGGTAGCTTTTAGCGAGCTGTTCAGGCGGCTCGACGAATATCTTACGGAGGATCGGCAATGAAAAACACATTTGGCACAAGCATCGGCATCACTGTTTTCGGAGAAAGTCACGGACCGGCCATAGGGGCGGTTTTAAGCGGAATGGCCCCCGGCATACCCGTTGACAGGGAATTTATCGCTTTGCAGCTTTCAAAGCGCCGCCCTGCGGGAAAAATCTCCACGGCGAGGGCGGAAAAAGACGAGTTTGAGATAATTTCGGGCGTATTCAACGGGAAGACCACCGGCACGCCCATAACCATAATCATTCCCAATAAAGACGTTAAGAGCGGCGACTATTCCGAGATCAGCCGCCTTGCAAGGCCGGGCCATGCCGATTACACCGCGCAGCTTAAATATCACGGCTTCCAGGACTACAGGGGCGGCGGGCATTTCAGCGGCAGAGTTACCGCGGCGATAGTGGCGGCGGGCGCCATAGCCGCGCTTGCCCTGAAGGCAAAAGGCATAAAGATAGGCACTCATTTAAAGTCCTGCGCGGGCATTGCCGACCGCGAATTTTCCGATGCCGAGGCAGATATAGACCGCCTCAACGCGCTCGGCTTCGCAGTTCTCGACAGCGAGATAGCTCAGGCTATGATAAACGAGATAGAGTCCGCTGCCAAGGACGGCGACAGCGTGGGCGGAGTGCTCGAGACCGCCGTCTGCGGATTCCCCGCGGGCGTGGGCGAGCCTTTCTTCGACAGTGTCGAGAGCGTTATATCCCACGCTATGTTCTCTATCCCCGCGGTAAAGGGAGTTCAGTTCGGCGACGGTTTTGCCCTTGCCGGTATGCGGGGGAGCATCGCCAACGACCCGATACAGGCTTCTGCCGGAAAAGTTACCACCTGCACCAACCGTGCCGGCGGCGTGAACGGCGGCATCACCAACGGTATGCCGATAGTTTTCAGCTGCGCGATAAAGCCCACACCGTCGATATATAAGACCCAGAAAACGGTCGATTACATAAGCCTCGGCAATGCCGAGCTCTCGCTCAAGGGCCGCCACGACCCCGCAATAATCCACCGCGCGCGCATTGTGGTAGACAGCCTTACGGCCATCGTTCTCTGCGACCTTCTCGCCCAGCGCTTCGGCACCGATTACCTGATGCCGCAGGTCTCGGAATAACTTTCCGGAGGTAAAATTATGGACTACGGCTGTATCGCCCGAAAGCTCGGCCACAGCTTTTCCGGGGAAATACATAAGCTCATAGGCGACTACGATTACCGGCTTCGCGAGGTGAGCGCCGAAGAGCTTGCCGATTTTATGACGCGTCGCGATTTCAAGGGAATAAACGTGACTATTCCCTACAAAAAGGACGTTATCCCGTATCTCGACGGCATAAGCGACACCGCGCGCAGGATTGGCTCGGTGAACACCGTAGTCAACCGCGGCGGAAAGCTTTACGGCTATAATACCGACTGTGCCGGAATGAAAGCCCTCATCTCGCACGCGGGGATATCCCTCAAAGGCAGGACCGTCCTCGTTCTCGGGACGGGCGGCACCTCCGCCACCGCGCAGGCAGTCGCCCACGACCTCGGCGCAAAAGAGGTCCTGGTCGTATCCCGCCGTCAGTCGGAGGGGGTCATCACCTACGACCGCGCAGCCGAAGAGTATTCCTATGCCGAAATAATCATCAACACCACCCCCGTGGGAATGTTCCCCGAAAACTACGCCTCGCCGATAGACGTAAGAAAATTCCCGAAGCTCGAGGGCCTCGTTGACGCCGTGTTCAACCCGATTCGCACCGAGCTCGTACTTGAAGCAAAAAAAGCGGGCGCAAAGGCCGTCGGCGGGCTTTATATGCTCGTGGCGCAGGCGGTGTATGCCTCCGAGATATTCCGCGACGTCGTTATACCGAAGACGGAGATAGACCGAATCTACGGCGAGCTTATGAAGCAGAAGGAGAGCATCGCGCTCATCGGTATGCCGGGGAGCGGAAAATCCACCATAGGCAGGCTTATAGCCGAAAAGCTCGGTAGGGAGTTTATCGACACCGACTCCGAAATAGTCGCCCGCGAGGGTATGGAGATATCCGATATCTTCAGCAAAAAGGGCGAAAGCGCTTTCAGAGACATAGAGACCTGTGTTCTTAAAGACGCAGTCCGCAAAAGCGGAATAGTTATCGCCACGGGAGGGGGCGCCGTGCTTCGGGACGAAAACGTTGAGGCGCTCCGCCAGAACTGTAAAGTATTCTTCCTTGACAGGGATCCCGACTGGCTCACTCCCACCGCCGACCGTCCCACGGCTTCCGACCGCGAGGCGATGCGCAGACGGTATAAGGAGCGCTACAAAAGATATTGCGAAACCGCCGATATTGCGGTAAAACCGGTGCAGAGCAAGGAAGAAAACGTAAGAATCATCATCGGGGAGTTCTTGAAATGAAGATCTTGGTTATAAACGGACCCAATCTCAATATGCTCGGAATACGCGAGCCGCAGATATACGGCCGCGAGACCTATAGCAGTCTGGTTGAAAAGATAGAAAACTACTGTAAAGCTAAATTACTTGACGTCGAATTTTTCCAGAGCAACCACGAGGGCGCTCTTGTGGACAGGATACAGGAGGCCTACGGCAATACCGACGGCATAGTTATCAACCCGGGGGCCTACACCCACACGAGCGTCGCCATACTCGACGCGCTAAAAGCGGTCTCGATACCTGCGGTAGAGGTGCATATCTCCGAGGTCGATAAGAGGGAGGAATTCAGGCAGGTGAGCTACGTCAGAGCCGCCTGTATAGCCACTGTAACAGGTCACGGCACCGACGGCTATCTTGAAGCCGTGGATATTCTAATAAAAAACGGTGAGAAAAAATGACTGCCGAATTTAAAAAAAGCTTCCTTTCGGGGGAGATAACCGCTCCGCCCTCAAAGAGCATGGCGCACCGTATGCTGATACTCGCCGCGCTCTCGGGCGGCAGGTGTAAAGTAGATAACCTTGACTACTCCGAGGACGTCCTTGCTATGCTCGACTGCCTCAAAGCTCTCGGAGCTTCGGCGGAGACTGACGGAAATGCCGCCGTGATAGACGGCTCCGGCTTTCTGAAAGCCCCCGCCTCAGACCTCTGCTGCCGCGAGAGCGGCAACACGCTGCGGTTTATGATACCCCTCTGTCTCACCACCGGCAAAAGGATAACTCTTCACGGCTCCGAGCGGCTTATGGAGCGCCCGCAGTCGGTATATGAAGACCTCTGCCGCGAAAACGGCTTTTTATACGAAAAAGGCGACGGCTGCGTTTCGGTCTGCGGGAGGCTTTCCGCGCGGGAATACGCAATGAGCGGCTCAATTTCGAGCCAGTTCATCACGGGAATGATCTTCGCGCTCCTAAGCCTTGACGGCGAGCGGAAGATTCGCGTCTCCGAGCCGTTTGAGAGCCGCTCGTATGTCGAGCTCACGGCAGAGACTGTCAGGGAGTTCGGCGGCAAGATTACGATTGAGCCCTCCGGCTCCGAAACGGTCATAACCGTAGTCGGAAAGAGCCTTTGCCCGCGCGACGTCTTTGTGGAGGGGGACTACTCCAACGCCGCATTTTTGGACGCCTTTAACTGCGTCGGAAGCAACGTAAAGGTAAATGGCTTGTCAGACAAAAGCGTTCAGGGCGACAGGGTGTATAAGAGGCATTTTGCCGCGCTTACGAGCGGCTGCCCGACCGTTGATATCTCCGACTGTCCCGACCTCGGGCCGATAGTCATAGCGCTCGGCTCGCTTTTAAACGGCTGCAAGCTCACGGGCACCCGCCGACTTGCTATGAAGGAGAGCGACAGAGGCGCAGCGATGCGCGAGGAGCTCAAAAAGTTCGGGCTCGATATTGAGGTAAAAGACAACGAGATAACCGTGCCGAAGCGCGAGCTTGTCCGCCCGTCGGAGCCGCTCAGCGGTCACAACGACCACCGCATAGTTATGGCGCTGTCGGTTATGTGCTGCGTTTTCGGCGGAGAGATAGAGGGCGCCGAAGCCGTCCGCAAGACCTATCCGCGCTTTTTTGAAGATATAATATCGCTCGGCGCCAAAGTCGGGCTGAAATAGAAAAGGAATCAAAAAATGATAATCGACGTTAAAAAGAACATTCTCGTAGTCGGCCTCGGGCTTATAGGCGGAAGCTATGCCGAGGCGCTCAAACGCTACGGTTTTAGGGTCACGGCAATCACCCGCTCGCAGAAGACCATCGACTACGCCCTTAAAAAGGGGCTTATCGACGAGGGCGCGGCAGAGGTAGACCCGCGGCTCGTCTCGGAGGCGGATATAGTCGTCTTTGCGCTCTATCCGCACGTTTTTATCGAGTGGATAGAGAAAAACCAGCATCTTTTCAAGCCCGGGACGCTTATAACCGATGTCACCGGCGTAAAATGCTCGGTGGTATATAAGGTGCAGGATCTCCTGCGGTCCGACTGTGAGTTCATCGCCGCCCACCCGATGGCGGGGCGGGAAGTCTACGGCGTCGAGAACGCCACTTCGCGAATTTTCAGCGGCGCGAACTACATCGTCACCCCGACGGCAAAGAACACCCCCGAGGCGATAGAGACCTGCCGCGAGTTCGGACTGCTGCTCGGCTTTGCGAACGTATGCGAGCTCAGCCCCGAAGAGCACGACGAGATGATAGGCTTCGTTTCGCAGCTCACCCACTGCATAGCCGTCAGCCTGATGACCTGCAACGATGCCGAAAATATCGAGCAGTTCACCGGCGACTCCTTCCGCGACCTCACGAGGATAGCCAAGATAAACGACCTTATGTGGAGCGAGCTGTTTATGTCCAACAAAAAGGCGCTCTTAGACCAGATGGACCTCTTTTTGAAGCAGTTTTGCAGGCTCCGCGATATGATCGATACCGGAGACGTGGACGGTATGAGGGAAATGATGAAGTATTCGAGCGAGCGCAGAGCGAAATTCGACAAATAATCTTAGGCTTTCTTTGAAAGGACTGATTTTGATATATGAATATGGTATTTGAGCGCAAGCTTCCTATTCCGCAGGAGGTCAAGGAGATGTTCCCGCTTTCCGAGGAGCTGCGCGCCGTCGTGAAGAAGCGCGCCGCCGAGCTTGCCGACATCTTTACGGGAAAGTCCGACAAATTTATCCTTATAATCGGCCCCTGCTCGGCCGACAATGCCGACAGCGTGCTCGACTACATCTCACGTCTGCGCGAGGTCCAGGAAAAGGTGAAGGACAAAATATTCATCATCCCGAGGATATACACCGGCAAGCCCCGCACCACCGGTGACGGCTACAAGGGTCTGCTCCACCAGCCCGACCCCAACGAAAAGCCGGATATGTTCAAGGGCATCGTCGCGATAAGAAACCTGCATATGCGCGCTTTGAGCGAAAGCGGCTTCTCCTGTGCCGACGAAATGCTCTACCCCGAGAATCACAGGTATCTCAGCGATATTCTGGGATATGTAGCAGTAGGAGCGCGCTCGGTCGAAGACCAGCACCACCGCCTCACCGCGAGCGGACTCAATATCCCCGTGGGAATGAAGAACCCTATGAGCGGCGATATTTCGGTCATGATGAACGCCATTATGGCCGCCCAGCATAAGCACACGTTCATCTACCGCGGCTGGGAGGTCCATTCGCAGGGCAACCCGCTTGCCCACGCTATCCTGCGCGGATACGTCAACAAGCACGGCCAGAATATGCCCAACTACCACTATGAAGACCTGCTTCACCTCAGCGAGACCTACGAGGCGAGCGGTCTCAAGAACCCCGCGCTCATCATCGACACAAACCACTCAAATTCCGGCAAGCAGGCGCTCCAGCAGCCGCGCATATGCAAGGAAGTGCTCTACAGCTGCCGTCATTCCGACAGCATAAAGAAGCTTGTAAAGGGCTTTATGATAGAGAGCTACATCGAGGACGGCGCCCAGAAGATAGGCGAGTGCGTCTACGGCAAGTCGATAACCGACCCCTGCCTCGGCTGGGAGAAGTCGGAGCGGCTGATTTACGATATTGCGGAGATTGTGTAGAGACTGTTTTTTCTTCAGTACTTATTTTCGGTAAGCCCAAATACCCCTACCCTCGAGGGGAGCCCCTCGAAAGTCATTTCAAGGGCAGGAAGTTGGTGCGGCTCTTTTGGGCGCGAATGCGCATCGCCGCGCCGTTTCCCTCTGTGACCCATTCGGCAAAAGTCCATGGGAAGGCGCGGCTGCCGTAAGCGTTTCAAGGGGAGAGCCCCGAGAGGGGGAAATCGCAATCCCCCTCTCGGGCGTGTCTTTTCGCATCACTTTTCTGCACGAGCAGAAAAGTGATGGAGCCCTCCCCCCCTTCGGGGGAGGGAGGAGAGGGAGGGGGTAATGCGGTGTCGAAGCGTGATATAAAATGCTCAACAGAAAACTTTTATTTTTTCTCAAAAAATCTTCGCTAAGCCCTTGACAAATCAGAATTATTGTTGCATAATATGCAGAAGCAAATTCAAAATAATGTATAAACGGAGGCAAATATGAATAAAGATTGCATAAAAAAGGTCGTTCTTGCATATTCCGGCGGCCTCGATACTTCCATCATCATTCCGTGGCTTAAGGAAAACTACAACAACTGTGAGGTAATAGCCGTGTCGGGAAACGTCGGTCAGGCCGACGAGCTCGAGGGCCTCGAAGAAAAGGCTCTTAAGACCGGCGCCTCGAAGCTCTATGTCCTCGACCTCACCGACGAGTACGTGGACGAATACATAATCCCGACTATGAAGGCCGGAGCCGTCTACGAGGAATACCTCCTCGGCACCTCTCACGCCCGCCCCTGCATCGCCAAGGGCCTCGTCGAGATAGCCCTCAAAGAGGGCGCCGACGCCATAGTTCACGGCTGCACCGGCA
>CANRLU010000056.1 GCA_947631535.1 uncultured Clostridia bacterium
ACGGTGTAAACCGTATCGTCGTAGGTGTAACCGTCCTTGGCGTCGTTGACCTCGCTGATCGTGTAAGTATACGTTCCAACCGTGTCGTAGGTTATCTCGTCGAACGCGAACTTGCCTTCAGCGTCGTTGGTGACCGTTGCGGTTCCGCCGAACTTGTCGCCCGGCATAGGAGTTGCGTCGCTTCCGGCCGTCAGCTCGAAGCTGAACTCGCCTGCGGTAAGCGAAGCTTCTTTTCCGTCGGTGAATGTGAGATGCTTCTCACCGTCGAGAGAGAGTTTTGCGGGTGTGTACTTCTTCGTGTTGTTGAACACGAATCCTACGGCCTCAGCAGGTGCAGTTATTGTCTTCTTCGCGGTAAGAGCTCCGGTCTTGGGATCGGATGTTACCTTGACGGTAACGGTGTAAACCGTTTCGTCGTAGACATAATCCTTGTTGCTGCCGACAACTTCTCTGATCGTGTAGGTGTATGTTCCGGCCTTGTCGTAGATTATCTCGTCGAACGCGAACTTGCCTTCAGCGTCGTTGGTGACCGTTGCGGTTCCGCCGAACTTGTCGCCCGGCATAGGAGTTGCGTCGCTTCCGGCCGTCAGCTCGAAGCTGAACTCGCCTGCGGTAAGCGAAGCTTCTTTTCCGTCGGTGAATGTGAGATGCTTCTCGCCGTCGAGGGAGAGTTTTGCGGGTGTATACTTCTTATTTACGACTTCGACCGTTATAACTTCAGCGGTTCCTGCTTTCGAAGGCTCCGGAACGCTCCCCTTGGAGTTGGGCGAAAGCGTCGAATAATAACCTTCGTGACCAAGCTCCTTGAGCTCATATTTCGTGCCTACGGGTATTCCCGAAATAACGATCCTGTCGTTATGCTTAAGCGTGAAGCTGTACTTATTGCCCGTGAGCGTAACCGCCGTTTCCGCGCCGCCGTTGAGCTTGGTCACAAGTTTGTCGATGACCTTGCCCGCTTCGTCGGGAGTCAGGGTGAGCTCAAAGCTGAAGTCTTCGGTGCAGTTTTCTTCACCGTCAACCCTCTTTGTCACCGCTATGGCTCCGGTCTCGGATTCGACTTCGTTGGAAGGAGTGGGATCCGGCTCGTCGCCTGTCGTCAGGTAGCCGATGTTGGTCCATTTTGTGGACACTTCCACAAACGGAACCGTTGCCTTGAACGATACCTTCCGAGTTTCCTTTCCGCTTTCGCCTATCTTGATGTCTCCGAGCTTCCAGGTGAGCTCATTGCCCAACACCGTTACGTTTTCGGCGGGAACTGCCGAGTAGGCAACATATGTGAGTCCTGTGGGAACGGTATCCGTCACGGTTACATTCTTGACCGTTGCACCTACATCTCCGGTGACCGTCACGGTGAGCTCGTAGACTATAACGTCGCCGGGCTTGACGTCGAGCATTTCCTTGGTGGGAACAGATTCGGGAACGTCGATTCTCTGAGTCTTCTCGATGCTTATTTCGGCCTTGAGAAGTTTGTTGTTGAATTCGACCTTGCCGCTTTTCGTCTCGGGAGTTATTGTCTTCGCTGCGGTAAGAGCTCCGGTCTCGGGATCGGATGTTACTTCGACAGTAACGGTGTAAACAGTGGTGTCGTAGATGTAATCGTCACTATCGCCGGCAACTTCTCTTATCTCATAGACATAAGTTCCGGGCTTGGTGAATTCTATAGGTCCGAAGCTGAACAAACCTTCGGTGTTGTTCTGAACGGCCGTCTTTGCGGGCATAGGAGCCTCGACTCCTTCGGGCGACTGTACGTTAGTAATCACGAAGTCGAACGGTACCGTCGAGGGTTTGCCGTCGAGGGTCTTAATACCGTCGATAGTAATCGAATCCGGCTTTATCCAACGGTTGGTGACCGTGACGGTGTTCACGGAAACGTCTCCGGCTGTTATTGTGCCGGTTATGTCGTCAAGCTTTACGAACCTGTCGTTCGGCGTTTCGCTGATCGTATACGTCGCTCCCGCGGGAAGACCGAATATAGTTACCGATTCGCCCGCCTTAAGAGTGAAGTTTTCCCCTCCGGATATAGTTTTTTCACTTTCTCCGTGCTTGATGACGTAATCTCCGGTGAGAGTGTCGCCGTTCTGGTCTCTAAAGGTGACCGTAAACGTAAATTCGGTATTAAGGATCTCGGGATCAAGGCTTTCGGAATCGGCTATCTGCTTCTCGATCTTAAGATCGCCCTTGCCTACCTTGTTCTCAACGGGGTTGGTGTCCTGCTCGTTCTCGTTGCCGACCTTAACGGACGCGGTGTTGTTCACGGTGTCATTCTTTACAGCGCTCTCAAGCACTTTGACCCTGAGCACAACCGTGCCCTTAGCACCGCTTGCGGCGTTCTTGATCGTCCAGGTGACGGTTTTGCCATTGTAGTCGATTACGAAGTTGTCACCCGTCAGAGTCCCATTGCTGTTCAGAGACCCATCTTTGTCTTTTACGCTCGCGCTTACAAATTCGACATCAGCGCTAAGCGTATCCTTGACGACTACATCCGCAGCTCCGGCGGTGTAGTTCTCCCAGCTTATCTCATAGGTGATTATGTCGCCTACCTTGACGTCGCCGTAGACGTTGTCCTTCGGCACGCCGGCGGTTTCATCGTTTATCCGGGTCTCCGTCTTCTTAGGCTCCGGTATGTCGCGGTTCGTGACAACTATCGCTATGTCACTGTTTTCTGCGGTGATTGTACCGGTTATTTCGCCGCCGGCAACCAAGTCGGGAACTGCGACGCCTCCGACAGTCGCACCCTTGAACACATAGCCGTCGTCAATGTTCTCGGTCTCGGTGAGAGTGTATTTTGTGCCGTAAGGTATGTTTTCGACCGTGACGGTTTCATTGGCCTTGAGTGTGAAAGTGTAAGTAACGGCACCGGTAGTCTTGTCGGGTTCTGTCTTTGTGCTGCTTACGGACAGCTTTACATTGTCGAGATTTACACCATCTACGGACGGCGGCGTGAGAGTGAGCCTGAACTCAAATCCCGTGTTGTCGCTCTCTCCTTCTACGGTCTTTGTCACAGTGAGTTTGCCCGTCTTGTAGGTGTTCGTGACCTCAACGCTTATGTCGGCCTTTTCTCTTGTTACAGTGCCTCTCATCACGCCGGTTTCATCGACAGTCACGTCGCCCGTGGCATCCTTGAACTTGTAATTGGTGCCGGAATTGGTCTCAGTGAGAGTGTATGTCGTGCTGACGGGAATATCTCTCAATGTGACGCTCTCGCCATCCTTGAGGCTGAACGTGTAAGTGACGGTGCGGACGGTTTCGTCGCTGTTCTTCTTAGTCACGCCTTCCGGAACTTTGATATTTTCAAGATCCTTTACGTCCTTGCCTGCGGGTGCCGTAAACGTGATTTCGAATTCAAAATTGGCCGTTTTGTCGCTGATGCCCTCTTCAAGCTTCTTCGTGACAGTCATCGTGCCGACATATTCGTTCACGTATCTGACGGTTACTATGTCCTCGGAACTTATGGTCCCGCTGACGGACTTGCCGTCTACCGTTCCGCCGGTCGCGGACTTGAATACGTAGTTATCGCTTGCGTTGTCATTCTCGGTCACGGTGTACTTCGTGCCGACGGGCAGGCCGGTTATTGTGGCGGTCTGGCCGGCTTTGAGCTTGATCGTGCCTTTTCCTGCGCTGATTTTGTATTCGCCTTCCGATTCGCCGGAAATGGTGTAGTCATAAGTGCCGGTCAAAGGCTTTCCTTCCGAGTCTGTGAGGGTGATCTCAAACTCGAACTCGGCGGCAGCGTCTTCTGTTCCGTCTATGACCTTGGTGATGCTGAGGCTGCCAGTGCTGATATCGTTTACAAACTCTACTTCCGTATTGTCTGCGTCCACAGCGCCTGTGCCGGATTTAACAGCTTCAAGACCTTCGGCTCTTGTATCGCCGGTATACACATATACTTCGGCGTTAAGTCCGAGCTTTGTGACTCCGTCTTTGGTCACTGGAACTTCGGATATAACTACCTCAATGGTATATGTAACCGCCGAGTAGGTCATACCGTCGATCTTCTTGGAAGAATTCTCGCCCGAATCGGGGACTATTTCTTTGACGTGATACTTATAGGTGCCTTTCTTTACAAACGTAAGGTTCTCGAAGATCTCAGCCGCGGCAGTGTATTTGCTGTCTGCGCCACTCGCTCCGATGCTGATGATATACTTGCCGTCGCTTGTCAGATTTTCACCAACATAACCATTGAACGGGTCGCTTGCGTCGTTGTTTTCGTCGCAAGTCACCTCAAACTTGAAGTCTCCGGCGCTGATGTTTGGATACTCGGCAATCGTCGTATCTTCGCCGTTTACAGTGACCTTCTTGGTCAGGCCGATGGACACAGTTACCTGCACCGGCTCCGGCTTCTTGTTGTCGAAGGTGACGGTATATTCGGCCTTGCCGTCTTCATTAACGGCTATGGTTCCCGTGGCGGTAGTGATGTCATCATCACTGTTGTTGTCGTTTCCACTTACCGTAGGAATCCAGTAGCCGAGTCCGCCCTCGCCTATGCCATTTTCGGTGACGGTGTACTTCGTGCCGATGGGCAGGTTTGGAATGGTAAATTTCTGGTTGGCAGTCAATGTAAACGGAATCTTTCCGTCAGAAAGAATTACTTCGTGCGTCTGAGGTTTGCTGCCGTCTTCATTGCTTATCGTGTAGGTGTAACTGCCGGTGAGAGGTTCGCCGGACGCCGTTTTAAACTCGACTTCGAAGTTGAACGCAACTCCCAGCTCGTCGTCTATATTGGTGTTTGAATTTTTCTCTTCTACGGTCGAAATGTTCTTGACGACCGTCAGCGAACCCGCCTGCTTGATGTTGGTAAATCCTACTTCAATAGGCTCGCCCTCGGGAGTCAGTCCGGGTGTAGCCGTGCCGGAGACAACGCGCTCGCTGACCTCGTCCTCTTCGTTTGCGGGTTTGATCTCCTTCACGTCATAGAGCGTGCCGTCGAGGCCGGTCTCTTCGGCTCTGTACTGATAGCCCTCGTAGGGCAGGCCGCTGACCTTGATGTACTGCCCCTTCTGAAGATTTACGACCCAGTAGATCCTGCTGCTGTCTTCCGAAGATTCCTTGTGTGCATCTATGTCGGTGTTTGCAGCCGCCGCGAGCTCCGAAACGGTGCCTATGTTCTCGCCGCCGAACCTGTTCACGAGGCCGGCAAGGAACGATGTCGCCGCCGCGGATATAGTCGGCGTGGGCTGAGCGGAAGTGCCCGCCGCTTCGACATACTTCTTGAGCAGACCGCTCTGAACGGAAACGTCGGAGCCTGAATTGCAGATCTCATACTTGAGGTCGCCGTCGATGTCCGTTCCGTCCATCTTCTTGAACGAAATCTCGAACGTAAATTCTTGTTTATCGTCCGCAGCGTTGGCAGATTCGAAGCCTGCGCCGTATTCGAGCTCCTTCGTAAGCTTGAATTCGCCGGACATTACGGTGTTGATAAAGTTGAGGTGCGCGTTCTCGCCGGAGGTGCTCGCCGTTACCGAGCAGGAGCTCTTGGCCTTATCCTGCTCATCGACCTTTGTTTCGGTTGTTGTGATTTCTTCCGCGCCTACCGCAGTGCCGTTTCTCTCAACCTTTTCAAGTGAGTAGCGGCCGTCCTTGTCGAGGATCTCGGCGGCGGTGAACTCCTCATTCTCCTTGATGCCGGAAAGCAGCAGGCCTTCGCCGTCGGCAAGCTTTTCAACTGCGACTCCGTTTTTAAATTCAACGTTCTTGGTCTCGAACGAGAGGTTTGCGGAGTAGTCTGAAGAAATCGCGTCGTTGCTGTCAACGGTGACGAGCACGAAGTTGGACAGGGACTTCTCGCCCTCGGTCGGAGACGTGTGCTCCCAGCCGTTTACGGTCGCGTTCGCGGCATAAAGGGCCGCGCGGATTATGGCGGGAGCGGGAGCAGCGGCCGCAGCGTTGGCGTCGGCAGTGTCTACCGTCTCCTTGGGAATGAGTATAACGTTCGCCCAGTAATTGCCCTCGGCCTCGTCGTAGCCGGTGGCAGGAGCGTCGGAAACCGTGGCAGGATAGATCCTGCGGGCATTGGTGACGGAGCCCTCGGTGCCCGTACCCTCGGGGAAGAATACATAATACAGCTGTCCGCTCGGCTCTGCGGCAGCGTTCTGGAGCACGCCCGCTTCATTGACTATCGCGAGAGTGCCGTTTGAAGTCTGGAGCAGGCCGCGGTTGTCGAGCATAACGTCAACGAATTCCACCTTTTTCTGCCAATCGCCGGTGGTGGAATTTTTCACCATCTTCACGGCGGGCTTGATGCCGGTGAAGTCGTCGGAGAGCGTAAGCTCGAAGTCGAACTGGTGCTGTTTATCCTCTTCGGTGAGGTTTACGCCGTCGAGTTCCTTGGTGACCATAGCGTTGTAGTTGCCCACTTCGAGACGGCCGTTGTTGCCGAGGAAGCTGTCGATTATGACCTTGTCGTTAAGGCCGGAATTCTGCGATACTATCGGGACGATGTAGTTGGAGGCAGTATTAGTGGCGTTGTCGGTCTTTGCCTCTCTCGACTGATAAAGGTCGCCCACGCGCAGGCCGCCCGCCTTGGTGGCGAGGACATAGTGGTATTTTTCGTTGAACTGAGTATCATTCGTGATGCCCTCAAGGCTGATTTTATCGCGCACGCTGAGCCAGTATGCGGCTTCGGCGGCGGCGTTTGCTGCGCTGACTCCGCAAGTGCCCGTGAGGTAAGTAGTAAGGGCATCTCCGGTGAGCGTGAGTTTGCTGTAATCCGGTGCGCCGTACGTATTGTCTGCGCGGAATTCGAAGCAATAGCCCGACTTGTCGTTGAGGTCGGTCCAGCTCACCATCGAGCCGGTGCCGATGTCGGAGGAGGCATAGCCCGAGCCGAACGCCGAGCCCTTGCGGCAGATAACATACTGCTCAAAGGTCGCGCCGGTGGTGCCGGGGTCTTCATCGCCGTTGGGCTTTTTGCCGGCCTCGCTGGTGGGGATATAAAACTCGATGATAAAGAAGTAGTAATCTTCGGGGTTGAAGCCCTTTTGCGAGCCGGAGGAAACGTTGTTCTGCGCTACGTTATCCGGCGTGAGCTGGCTCTGCTCAAAGAAAATAATGGTATTTGTAGCGAACGGGAACTTATTGCCATGATCGTCGGTGATGATCCTGTCGTCTCCCATAGCATTATAAGCTTCTATGTAGCTGTCCTTGTCGGTATATGTTCCCATATATGAGCCGCCGGCCCAGGTGGCTCCGCCGGTCTTGCCGTCTTCCCAGATGGTCGAGCTGTTATCGGCGTCGGACGTCCAGTTATTAGTGTCGTCAACGGCATTGACATTGGCTGTCGAGCCGCTCGGCTCACCGGCAACGCGGAAAGCATGCTTATAGAGCGGAAGAGGCTTCTGGAAGATATAGTAGCGGTTTTTGGCGTTCGGCGAGAACGAGAGGATAGGGTCGCCCCTCGTCTGCGAGCCTTCAACCATATAGTCGTCATACGGAGTCTGGCTGTAGTAGTTGGAAAGGAAGTATACCCTTCCGTTCTCGGTGTGGTTCGAGATGTAGGTGGCGCTTATCTTGGTGAGATCTATTTCGTTACCGGTCTTGAAGTCGTCCTTTATGCCTACCGAGTAGAAGAAGCGTATGGGCGTGGACTGGCAGCAGTAGTTCTCATATTCCGCATAAGCCTTTTTGTATCCCTCAGAGTTGGGCTCTTGATAGTTAGGCCCATCGGGGTTGGTAGTTTGCACTTCATGGTCGCTGCCGAGGTTAGTCTTATAAGATACAGGGCCGTTTTCGCCGAGGGTTATGGTGGCGGTCTGCGTGGGAACGGCCGCTGCGGGGATATTGATATAAAGCGAATCCTCATAGCCGGTGTTCACGGTCATCGCGCCGTCGGTATCGACAAATCCGCCGGTGTATTCCGTCCAGATCCTTATGTCGCTCAAAAGGAAAGCGCCGGGATAATTGGTGTAGTTGTCGGCGGTGAGCTCTTCGGGGCGATCGCCGTAGGCAGGGTTGAACATTACCATCTTCTGACGTGTGTCGGCATCGTCAATGTCGAGCCTGTAGACGGTATAAACAGTGTTCTTCTGCTGTTCGGTGATTTTATCGAAGCTTTCGACTTCTTTGAGTATCGGCACAAACTGCTGAATGGTGGTGAAGCCGAAGCGGTATACCCAACCTTGCGACCAAGCTTCTACGGCGCTGCTGCACCCTTCGGGGAGGGCGAGCATTTCATGCCATTCCGTCCACCCGTCGGGCCAGTTGTCATGCGCGCCGTCGGGGCAGCCGTCATTTTTGGTGTGCTGCTTTTCTGCAGCCATTGCGTGTTCCGGCCCGGGGTTATCAGGGTCTTCTTTATACCAGCCGTCGCTGAAAGGCGATTGCTCTGCCGTTCCGTGACCTGTCGTATGCGACTTCATAAACTGGTCGTTCCAGTTGAAATCATACACACCGGTTTTGACCACGCCGTACATTTTGCCGAAGAGCAGCATAGCCATATCGTAAGTTCTGGCGTCGGAGTAGTACGTAGGCGAATGGGGGTTCTTATCGGTGTATCCGCTCACGACCTGTCCGCCCGAAACGGTTATACCGCCGAGGAGCGAATTTGTCTCGGCGTCGGGGATACGGTTTTCAACGCCCATATAGTGACCTATCGGGTCCTGATAGGTGAGCGAGTCCTTTACGCCGGCCTCGTTTTCACCGGCAACAGGGGTAAATATCTGCCCTATAAACGCATTGAGTATCTCCTCGAATATGCTTCCCATATCCGCAGAGGAAACGTCGTAGAAGTGCGTTACATAGTTCAGGTTCGATTTTATGTCTTCAAGAGTTACACCCTCGACCTTGCGGGTCTTAGTCTCCGCGTCGGGCTCCTTGGTGTCGTTGTAGGTGACCGTGCGCTCCTGCGTGTAATTCGGGGTGCCGTTGGTGTTGTTCGACTCCGACTTCGCTTGTTCAAATGAGTAGAATGTTGCGGTGCCCTTGAGAACTTCGTCGTTTTCACTGGTAGGCTTTGAATATTCAGTTCCCGCCGTGCCGTTTTTCCAATCAGAAGTGCCGTGCCAATCGGCGGCGTTTTCATCTGTCTGGAAAGGTATTACATATTTGTTTTCTTGGCTTTCTTGCTGGAAAATGCCCTTGGCCCTCTTACCGCTATCGCTCCACCTTGTGAGCGAGAAAGGAAGCGTTTTTTCCTCGCCTTTTTCGAGCCATCCCGTCAAAGTGTCATAGGCTTTGCCTATAATGCCCTCATTGCTGTCATCGCCGCTGCCGCTGTCTGCCGCAAGATCAACTTTACCGGATTCGGTGCTCGGATTTTCAACTTCCTGCGGGACTTCGTTTTTGCTCTTCAGATAGGCTTCGGGGTTGAGCATAGGATAAAGACGCGCCGGCACCCAGTCGTCGCTGTCGGTGCGAAGATCGACGCCGACGGTGTAGACCGGCAGATCCTGCCCGTTGTTGAGCGCCATATATGTGGTGTAGTTCTTTTCCACAGCCGATTTAAGATATGCCGCTGTGAGAAGATACTGCGAAACTACAACGGTTGACCAATCGTTTTTATGGTCGGAGCGCTGAACGGGCTCGTCGTAGTCGGGGTCATACCAAGGGCCGTTTGCAACGGTGTTGGAGCCGCCGTCGGTCATAACTACGAGTGCAGGCACGCGCCCTACCGTGGCAACGGTGCCGTTTGCAAGCGTGGCGGTGAAGGTGGTCTCCTTAGCGTCGGCGAGCTGGCGCATGCCGGCGGTGAGGCCGGCGTGGGTATTTGTACCCGAAATACGTTCCACTTTTTGATGCCCGTTATGCGACATACCTATATCCATAACCTTTATGTCGCTTTCCACAGGAGTGGCAACAACGCCATAATGCGTTATGCCGCGAATGTAAGGCGTTGAACCGTCTTTTGTACCGTCAAAATAGGGGCATATATATTTGAAAACGTGTTTACCTATTACCTCTTTAACTTTTGCAAGGTCTTCCGAATAATTGCTGCTGCCTTCCACGGCGTCAAGATATTTATCATCGTAAAAATCTGTACCCATTTTCTCAAGCACAGTTGCGTTCGGAGTATAGTGCGCAAGAGGCATAATAACCGAAGCCTTGCGGTCATACACAACAACGCTGACTCTGTTTTCAGGGTTGTTTTCCATTAACTCTGTGATTATTCTGTCAGCAGAGGTGAACAGATTCAACAGGCGGGTATGAGTAAAGGCAGAATTGCCTTTCAACTCAGCATATAAGCTGTCGTCCGACGGTGTCGTTTTATCTTCCATCGACGACGATATATCCAACACGAGAACCATATCGATAGGGCTTGGCGGATATTCGTTCACCACCTGACTCGAAGCGAGTGCAGAGAAAACGTGCAGGAAGTCGTCGCTCGTAGAAACGGTGCCGCTGTAGCCGTCGGAAGCGATATCCAACTTAAGCTCGTCGCCGTTTTTGAACACAGATTTGTCCGACCACACGCGTCCGGCATATCGGCTGCCGCTTCCGGCGCTCAAAAGCACCTGAAGGTAGCTGTCGGTGGTGTCGCCGTCGGCCTTCCTTTCCAATACGTTTTGGGTAGCATATGTATCAGCGCCTGCGCCCGAAGCCGACGGCCCCGAGCCCGAAGCCGCCGTTATCACGGCGTCAAGTCCGCTGAAGTTTGACAAAACCGTGCAAATGCATAATAAGACGGTGATCAGTCTGCAAAGCTTCGATTTTCTCATGTCTGTGTTCTCCTTTCGGGTAAGTGGTGGCGCTTTCCGGAGGGAACAGCGCACTCTCATTTCGTTTGGCCTCTTTTGGCCGATATTCGCCGCCGCAAATCCGCAGACTTCTGACCCTGCACATTTGCCGACAACAATACCAGATTATTATAATATCGATTTTTTAAAATTTCAAGAGTTTGAACCTAAAAAATTAAGATTTTCTTAAAAAAATATTTTTATTGTGTGAATAGTGCACAAATTCCCGCCGAAATTTTTTGCGATCGGCTATTGACAGAAGTGGTCTATTATGATAGACTAAAGAAAAGGTCTATTAGAGTAGACCAAGATAAGGAGTGTGAAATATGAAAATTTCCGACAGTGAGTTAAGGCTTATGGAGATCATCTGGCAGGAGGGAGAGATACGCTCGGGCGAGCTCGTGAAAAGGGCGTACCGGTCTCTCGGCTGGAAGAAATCTACGGTTTACACCGTGATAAAAAAGCTCACGCTGAAAAATGCCGTTTCGAGCGAGAACACGGTGGTTAAACCGCTCTGCACCCGCGACGAGGTCCTGGGGCAGCGCTCGGACGAGCTGCTTTCGAGCGGCTACAGCGGGTCGCTGCCTGTGTTTCTGGCGGCTTTTCTTAAAAAGGAAAAGCTGACCAAAGAGGAAGCCGCCGAGCTCAAAAAGCTGATAGACGACTTCACCGAATCGGAGGAGGGATAATATGGAAAGCGTGTTTTTGACCGTTCTGAATATGAGCATCACCGGCGGGCTGATAATAGCCGCCCTCGCGATGATAAGGCTTATGTTCAAAAACCTGCCGCGCAGATATTCCTATATGCTCTGGGCGATACCCGCTTTCAGGCTCCTCTGCCCGATATCCGTCTCGTCGGTGGTGAGCTTCTTCAACCTTTTAAAGCCGCGTGCCGTAGAGCAGAACCGCATGGAATACATCGTCCCGCCGGCGGCGGAATACGCCGCGCCGACTCTTCCCGCAGACCCCGTTATCACGGTAGTCCCGCCGACGTATCACGACCCTATGGAGGACGTCGTCAAAGAAGTCCCGAAGACGCTTTCGCTCGGCGAAATCGCGGGCATGATATGGGCGGCCGTCGCCGTGGGGATATTCCTCTGGGCAGTAATAAGCTATGTTTCGGTGCGCAAAAAGGTGATGTACTCCGAAAAGGCCGACGGCTATGACATCTGCCCGAATATTCCTTCGCCGTTCGTGTTCGGCATCTTCCGCCCGAGGATATACCTGCCTCTCGGCATAAGCCCCGAAGACACCGAGTGCATTTTGGAACACGAGCGCGCTCACATAAAGCGCCGCGACTACCTCGTTAAGCTGCTGACGGTTCCCGTTCTGGCGCTTCACTGGTTCAACCCGCTCGTATGGCTCGGAATAAGGCTTATGACCGCCGATATGGAGCTCTCCTGCGACGAGCTCGCGCTCAAAGACTGCTCCGACGGCTATAAAAAGGTATATGCCAACGCGCTTCTGAACATCTCGATGAAGCAGAACGGAATTTCCCTGAACGGAGTTTTAGGCTTCGGGGAGTCCGACATAAAGGGACGCATAAAGGGAGTCCTCAAGATGAAAAAACCGAAGGTCTGGGCGACGGTCATCGCGGTGATTATTGTTATAGCGGTGTCGGTCTGCCTGCTGACAAACGCAGTGAGCAAGACCGACGAAGGAGCCGCGCTTCCCGACGAGTTCGACGGATATATAAGCTATGAAAAGGCGGATATCCCCGCGCTGACATCTGCGGAGCCCGCCGACGGCAAGGTGCTGTTTGCAAAAGCCGAGGTCGGCGACGTTACCGCCTATCTTCTGGGCGAGGGAGTTTACCGCGACGGCGAGAATTCCGAGGCGGTATTTGCAAGGCGGCTTTTGGTCGGAATAAGCACCGACGGCAGGACCGTAAATGCGACTTGCCCAGCGCCGGCGGAATTTGTCGGAGTGTCGCAGGAGCATTATAAAATATACACCGAAAACGTCTCAGCGTATCTCTCGGCGTTCGATATGGAGCTGCCAATAATCGAGCTCAGCTATATCGGCGAGGATACGACTATAGGAGCTTTCTACGCCGTCAAGGACGGCGAGCCCCGGCTTTTGATGGGCGATATGTCCGAGACAGGCGGCGAGGCTGCGGGCGTGTGCTTCGGGTATACCGCGCTTCAGGAAGTACAGTTTTCTGCGAAGCCGAATACTCTCGTTTTCGCCTCAATGAACTCGCAGGGCATCGAATACACCTTCGACTTTGACAGCATTAAAGCCGACGAATATACCGGTCCGCACTTCACCGCCCGATACGTCGGTGCGGAGGCCGCGCCTATGAGTATGACGGAAATCGAAGGCTTGGCGAAGATGTACTTTATTCAGCGGCACTTCGGAATAGACGAGTGTGATGCCGAGATCGTTCAGTATGACCGCGGCGGAATGACCGTCATAAATATAACTGCCGCGGATTCGGACGGCAGCGAAATAACGGCGCAGTATACAGTAGATTCCGACACCGGCATCGGCTGGGACGAAAACAACGAGTTTGTTTCACTGAAAAGCGCCCGCAGCAAGCTCGACGTCGTGAAAACGGTCGAAGATTTCCTCCTCTATGAGAGAATTTATATCTACGACTCTCTGGTCTACCCCTCCAATGACCCCGCAGACGGCGTTGTGCTCGACGGCGAATATTACTTCCCCGTCAGCGAGGAGGGCTTTACCGAGTGGCAGCAGCTATACGACTTTATGCACGGACTGTTCAGCGACGAGATCGCCGAGGCAAACCTCTCCGACGGCCACTACCGCGAATATAACGGCAAGACCTACTCCCGCGACGCCGGAGGCATAGGCTGGAGCGTCAGCAGAGACTGGAAGTCCGCCAACGATATGGTCGATAACAGCACCGTAAAGCTGGAGGTCTACCGCGAGCTGCTCTCGGAGGGCGACGAGGGCGAATATATGATAAGCGTCCTTTGGCTTGAAAGAGACGGCAATAACTGGAAGATAACCGACTACGAGACCCACTATACCACCGAAGCCGACGGCTATGAAACGCTCATAGATCTTGACAACATCGACGCGGAAAGCACGGCCGCAGCGCCGCCGAGCCGCGAAGAGCTCGAAAATATTATCGAGGAATACCTCTCGGAGCATGTCGAGCTTTCGGGCGTAAACTGGTCGTATGATTACACCGCCGACGACGAAAAGCAGGGCGGCGTAATACCGGTGTTGTTTGCCAACGGCGTTTATGTGATGATAGAGATAGAAAAGCAGGACGGCGGCTGGCAGGTGATCGATACGGTGGAGTACCGCGACATTATAGAATATCTCGATGAGGTGGGCGGAGTTCCCGGCATAACGCATCGGACATACGGCGTTCTCATGATGGGCGGAAACGTCAGGAAGGGCCTGAACGGCTGGGAGCTGTGCAGCGACCTCGGAACGTTTAAGGTAGATTTCACCCTGCCCGCCGAATGGGAATGCAGCTCCGAAGTTGCCGACCTTAACGGCGCAAATGTATTTAAAATAAGCCCGCCATTTCCGGCGGAGGATTACGAACCCGATATCTTCCGAAGCTTCCCCGCAGGGACGAAATACCCGCAGACGTTTAACCCCAACGAGGGCGAGTACTCGGAAATAACGGTATATGAGGAGACCGAACACGTCCCGACCGAGCAGGAGCCCTACCTTATGGTCAGCCACTGCCGCGCCGACGGCTATTACGGCAGCTCTGAATATGTAAGCTATGTAGTCGAAACGCAGAACGGCTACTGCACAGTCGTCACCTTTTACGCGGCGGAGGGCTTTGACCTCGACGAAGATATCTGCCTCGACGTTCTGAGGTCGGTGAAGATAAATCCGTTCAGAACCTCGGAGGATAAAGACGAAAAGTTTGTATCGCTGATAAATT